>NZ_JAMBDU010000010.1:0-110429 GCF_025143875.1 Microbacterium meiriae
ACGGATGCACGACGTGGGGACCGATGTGTGACCGGGTGGGCGGTTCGGTCGTGCCGTCGTGACAGGGGTGTGCAGGTGAAACCGGATGGCCGAGTGGAGCCGTTCGGCCGTGGGACGGTCAGCCGAAGGTGCGGATGCACGACGCGGGGACCGATGTGTGACCGGGTGGGCGGTTCGGTCGTGCAGTCGTGGCAGGGGTGTGCAGGTGAAACCGGAGGGCCGAGCGGAGCCGTGTGGCACGAGGGACGGTCAGCCAGAAGGACGGACGTGGGCACGACGAGGGGCGGATGCACGACGGGGTGACGGGGGCACGACGAGGGGGCCGGAACGGGCGTGCGGGCGTGGCGAGGTCGTGCAGGTGAAACAGGGAGACGGAGAGGGGAGACGGAGAGGGGTCAGACGGGGTCAGAGGGGGCGGAGGAACGTGAGGATCGAGGTGGGCTCGACGATGAGTTCCTGGAGTGCGGCGTTGAAGGGGACGCCGGCGGGTGCGTGGAGATGGGCCTGGAAGGCGTCCTCGTCGCGGTAGACCTCGTAGACGAAGAAGCGGTCGGGGTCGTCGACGAGACGGTGGGCCTCGAAGACGATGTTGCCCTCCTCGGCGCGGACGACCTCGGCGAAGTCCCGCAGCAGTGCCGCGACGCGGTCGGCGGCCCCGGGCTGCGCGGTGAAGACGGCGTGGAGGACGGTGGGTTCGGGCATGACGACTCCTCGGGTTCGGGTGGTCAGGGGCGGAGGGTCAGGAAGCGCGCCGGCGTCGTGACGAGCATCCGGTGCACCGCGTCATCGCCGACGGCTTCGCGGAGTCGCGGGAGGTAGCGGTCGCCGAGGTAGGCGAGACCCGGCATGCCGCCGTAGGCGATGTACCGGGTGCGACGGGCGACGTCGCCCCCGAGCAGGATCCGGTCGCCGGCCCCGCGCTCGACCACGGCGACCGTGAGCGCCAGCAGCTCCGCGTCGGACCGGGTGCGCGGCCTGGCGAAGCCGTCGTAGCCGAGGTGGGCACCGCGCTCGGCGAGCGAGACGTGCAGACCGGGGTCGGGGTCACGGTCGGCGTGGGCCAGGACGACGCGATCCGCTGCCACCCCCTCGGCCTCCAGGAGATCGAGGACCTCGTGGGCCGCGGTGCCGAACTCCAGATGCACCATGACGGGCGCTCCCGTCTCCCGGTGCGCCCGGGCGACGGCGACCAGGGTCGTCCGCTCGAACGGGCTGATGCGCCAGTAGTCGGCGCCGCCCTTCAGCATCCCGGCGCGCACGGGCTCCCCTCCAGGGCCCGCGGCGAGGGGCACGTCTGGCGTCTCGAACACCGCGGCGTCATCCGCCGGCATCCCGCGCGTGAGGTCGGACACGAACAGGGCGGCCAGGCGGTCGGCGCCCCACACCTGCATCGGGTGGTCGGGGCCGTAGTGGGCCTCACGGTGTCGACCGGTCGTCGCGACGACATGCAGCCCGGTCGCGGCGCTGATGCGGGCGACGGCGGCGGGGTCGCGGCCCAGGCCGAACGGCGTGGCGTCGACCATGGCCTCGAAGCCGCTCGCCCGCAGCAGACCGGCCTCCTCGCCGGACGCGTCCTCGTCGTCGAGCTCGTCCCCGACCAGCAGCGGCGACGCCTGGAACAGGTGCTCGTGGTAGTCCACGCGCCCGAGTTGCGACGGGTCGATGTCGCCGAGGACGGTCCGCACGGCGGGCATCAGCGCACCGACTCCGCAGCCTCCGCGAGGCGCTCGACGGTCTCGGGCGTGAGGTCGAGGTCGAACACGTCCGCCACGACCTGCGACCAGCCGTGGATGAAGTACCGCCAGCCGTCGACCACGTGCAGCGCGCGATCGTCCTCCTGTGCCTCGGCCTGGTGCAGGAACTCCAGCGAGCCGCGGTAGTTGAACTCCCACACATACGCGCCCTCGGGGAACACGACGGCGTCGGTCAGCGGGGAGCCGGGGCGGTCCTTGCCGAGCCCGGTGGCGTTCGCGATGACCGATCCCGCGGGCGCAGCGGCGACCAGGGCGTCGGCCTCCTCCGGCGTCTCGGTGACGACGTAGCGGAGGAGTCCCCCGGGGGTGCCGTGCTGGCGGTGCACCTCGCGGAGGTGGTCGAGCTTGTCCTGGGTGCGCGCGGTGACGGTGATGAGCGCGGGGGCGTCGTCCCGCTCGGCGAGGGCCCAGCTCAGGGCGGTGCCGGAACCACCGGCCCCGAGGATGACGACCTCGGCACCGGTGCGCGCGAAGTGATCGGCGGGCAGGAAGTCGCGCAGCGCCAGGTCGACCGTGATCGGGTCCTTCGCGCGGCCGGACAGCGTGGAGCCGCGCTTGGCGATGCTCGAGATCTCGGCGCAGGACACCGCGAACGGATCGAGCTCGTCGAACAGGTCGGACGCCGCCGCGTACACGTTCATCTTGTGCGTGGTGACGAGCGCGCCGCGGTGGTGCGGGTCGTCGCGGATCTGTTCGACCATGGCGCGGTACTGCGCGGGGTCGGCATCCATCGGCAGGTCGTGGCCGACGAGGGTCCGGGTGGGGAGGCCGAGGATGTCGGCCCACAGCGGGAACACCTTCATGATCGACGACGAGGCGGTGGTGACGCCCACGAAGCCCATGTAGTCGGCGGTGGCGGGCGGTGCGGAGGGCGTCGCGGCGGTGGTCATCGGTTCTCCTGGGGGGCGGACGCGGGGACGGGGACGGGGTGGGCGGGGTCGGCGCCACGGAGGACCGCGATCACGTCGTCGAGGGACAGCGCCCCCATGTTGTCGACGGCCTGGGTGGTCTGGGCACCGAGGTGCGGGGTGACGATGACGCGGTCGGCGAGCGCCGGGTCGAGCAGGGGGCTGTCGTGCGCGGCCGTGTCGCCGTCGAGGGTGTCCGCCGCGTACCCGGCGAGGATGCCGTCGCGGAGGGCGTCGGCCACGGCCTGCTCGTCCACGAGGTCGCCGCGGGCGGTGTTGACGAGCACGGTGCCCGGTCGCATCCCGGCGAGGCGGTCGGCGTCGACGAGCTGTTGCCCGCCGGGGGCGTGCAGGGTGATCACATCGGCGGTGCGGAACAGGTCGTCGAGGGTGACGGGTTCGGCGCCGCGGTCCCGCACGAGGTCGGCGGGCAGGAACGGGTCGGAGGCGAGCAGTCGCGGACCGAATCCGCCCAGCCGCCGCGCGACCCCCTGGCCGATCCGCCCGAAGCCGACGATGCCGACCGTCGCGGCGCCGAGCTCCCGGCCGCGGCGCACGGTCCAGTCGCCGGTCCGCACGCGGCGGTCGCCGTCCGGGATGGTGCGCAGGGCGGCGAGCATGAGGCCGACCGCGTGGTCGGCGACCGCGTCGGCGTTCGCGCCGGGGGTGTTCGTGACCGGGATGCCGCGCTCGCGCGCCGCCGCGAGGTCCACCGCCTCGGTGCCGACCCCGTAGCGCGCCACGACCTTGAGCTTCGGGCCGGCGGCGAGGTGCGCGTCGGTGACCGGTCCGGTGCCGGCGATCCAGGCGTCGGCGCCGTGCAGCAGCACCCGCAGCTCGTCGAGGTCGTGATGCGCGGGTCCGCGGAGGATACGGTGTCCGGCCTGCGCGGCGCGCCCGACCAGGTCGAGGTCGCCGTCCGAGAAGGAGCGGCTCGTGACGAGGATGACGCCCATCAGTGCGGCCTTCCGGCGAACCACGGCGCGAGGGCCGTGTAGGCGTCGGTGAAACGCGCGTGGCGCTCGGCGTAGACCGCATGCCGGGAGGGGTCGGGCGTGAACTCGGCGGTGACCTCGCTGAGCGCTCGGGCGGCGGAAAAGTCGGTGAGGCCGAGACCGACGGCTCCCGTGACCGCGGCACCGAGGCTGTTCGCCTCCTCCACGATGGTGCGGCGACGAACCGGCACTCCCCAGACGTCGGCGAGGACGGCGAGGTAGACGTCGCTCTGCGCCCCGCCGCCGACCGCGTCGATGCGGTCGATCGTCGCCCCGGCGTCGCGGAACGCCTGGATGCAGGTGAGGAGGTTGAACGCCGTCCCCTCCAGCACGGCGCGCACGAGGTGGGCGCGCCCGTGGTGGCGGGCGAGACCGACGAACGCGCCGCGCGCGTCGGGATCCCACAGCGGGGAGCGCTCGCCGAGCAGGTAGGGAAGGAAGTAGAGATCGTCGGTGTCGACATCGCTCGCGGCCTCGGCGACGAGGCGCCCCGTCTCCGGGTGCGCGGGGTCGACGGAGAGGGCTTCGGCGATCCACTGCACGGAGGCGCCGCCGGCCTGCATGGTCGCGGTCGGCACGAACGAGCCCGGGACGACGTTGTCGAAGGTGAAGGTCCGCATCGCGGCGTCGTGCAGCGGGGCGTCCGCCGCGAAGGAGATCCACGACGAGGTGCCGAGGCAGACATAGGCGCCGTCCTCGGGCGCCACGATTCCGGAGCCGACCGCGGCGAGCGGTCCGTCGCCGCCGCCCATGACGACCCGGACGCCGGTGTGCAGCCCGAGCGCTTCGGCCGCGGCGGCCGTGAGCGGGCCCGCGATCTGCGTCGACTCCAGGATCTCGGGGAACAGGGCGGGATCGAGCCGCGCGGCGGCGAGGACCTCGGGGGACCACGTGCCGGCGACCTGGTCGTACGCGTTCGTGCCGGAGGCGTCCGAACGGTCGGTGGCCAACCGCCCGGTCAGCCGCAGCACGATGAAGTCCTTGGCCACGCACACCCGGCGCACGCGCTCCCACACCTCGGGTTCGTTGTCCCGGACCCACATGACCTTCTCGATCGAATAGGTGGGGTTGAGGCGATGACCGAGGATGCCGTACGCGCGCTCGGCGCCGACCGCCGCCTCGAGCTCGCGCTGCTGGGCGCCGGCGCGGGTGTCGGCCCAGATGATCGCCGGCCGCGCGGGCTCTCCGTCGGCATCGAGGAGCACGGCGCCCATCATCTGCCCGCTGACCACGAGCCCGGCGACGTCGGCGGCGGCGGTACCGGTGCGCGCGAGCAGATCGCGGGTCGCCGTGACGACCGCGTGCCACCAGTCCGCCGGGTTCTGCTCAGCGACCCCGCCGGCCGCGAAGTGGGCCGGGTACGGCACGGTGACCGCGGCGATCAGGCGACCGTCGTCGTGGTGCAGGGACGCCTTGTTCCCGGTGGTGCCGAGGTCGTGGGCGATGATCATGGCCGGAGCCTATTCCGCGTAGGGGCGGAGGTCGACGCCGGACTCCGCGCGGTACGCCCGCGAGCCCATGCCGTGCTCCAGCACCCAGCCGTAGTCGTGGCCGGCGCCCCCGGGGTACACGGCGAGGAAGGAGTAGGGCTCGTCCCCGGTGTTCACGGAGCGGTGCGCCCAGCCCGGCGGGATGTAGCCGATGGTGCCCGGGAGCATGTCGAGCCACTCGGTGCGCTCGCCGTCGAACATGAGCAGTCCGCCGCGGCCGTGCAGCGCGAGGTAGATCTCGCCCTGGTGGTCGGGGTGCTGGTGACCCTTGGTCATCCAGAGCTCGCCGCCCGTGTCGCCGGGCATGATCGTGGTGATCGACTGGGGCAGCTCGCGCTCGATCTCGGGGACCGGGGAGCTGACGACCGTGTAGACGATCGGGTCCTCGCCCGCGGCGGCGGCCGCCCAGGCGTCGCGGTCGCGGAACAGGCCCTCGAGGTCGGACATCCGCCGGGTCAGCGTGGGGCCTTCGGGGGAGAGGGTGAGCTTCTCGGCGTCGAAGGCGATCGCCCTCGGGGAGATCGGCGGGGTCTGGTACTCGGGCATCCATGCTCCTCGAAACGGGTGCTGCGTCGTCGCGCAACCTGTAATGACAAGCTCACTGTACCTGTTATGACAGGTTGCGTCCAGTGCTCTCCTGCGCGGAGCAGGCCGCGCGCGCGATGGCCGTCAGCCGCCGAGCACCCGTTCCAGCTGCTCGCGCCCGCCGCGGATGGCGCCCGCCGTCACGTCCGCCGACCCCGGGTACTCGGCGTGACCGGCGGGAAGGACCGCGAGGTCGAGGTCGCGCGCCCCGGCGGCGACCGCGAACTGCCCCTGCGGCGGCACGTACTGGTCCCACAGGGCCGCCTCCACCCGGACCGGCACCTCCGTGAAGCCGATCGCGGTCGAGGAGTCGAACCAGCGCAGCACCTCGCGGGCCTCGGGATGCCGCAGGACGTGCTGACGCACGGTCTCCCCGCTCCCCAGGCACGGCACCGCCAGCCGTTCGTCGTACTGGCCGAAGCTCGGCACGATGAGGGTGGCCCCCACGAACCGGTCGTCCCACGGCAGGGCGAGCGCGCCGATGCCGCCGCCGAAGCTCTCCCCGACGTAGTAGAGAGGAAGCGCGCCGACGACCGAGACGAGGACGTCCGCCGCCAGCCACAGGTCACGGGCGCAGAGGCCGAGCACGTAGCGCTCCGGATCGTCGATGCCCGCGAGCACGTGCTCGGGGGTGGGCTCGGGCGCTCCGATCCCCGCGTTCAGCACGCCGAGCCCGCGGGCCACGGGATAGATCGCCGCGACGTCGTCCGGCACCCGGGCGAGATCGACCGCGTCGCGACCCCCGTAGCCGTGGCCGTGCACGACGCCCGCGCGGGGAGGGCCGTCGAGGGGCTCGACCACCCAGGCCCGCAGTCGCACGCCGTCGACGCCGGCATGCTCGACGACGGACACCCGACGGCCCTGCTCCTCGGAGGTGGAGAGGACCACGGGGGCCGCGTCCACCGCGGCGGCCTCGCGCCGCCAGCGCCGCCAGCGGTCGGCGAAACCGGGCGGCGCGGGCACGGGGCGGACGGCGCGGAGGTCGGCTTCGGTGCGGCCGTAGCTGCCGTCGAACGCGGCATCGGGGAACCAGGTGGCGTAAGGCTCGGGGAAGGTCATGCGGGCTGAGGGATCCTGTTCCGGGAGTGGGGCGGGCGGGGGTGCGTGGCAGACTGGAGGCTCCATCGGAAGGAGACCGCGTGCTGGTCACGGAACGACGCGAGCGCATCCTCGCCCTGACCCGCGATCGCGGCACTGCGTCCATCGGCGAGCTCGCGGCCACGCTGCAGGTGAGCGAGATGACGGTGCGGCGCGACGTCGATCAGCTGGCCGAGGAGGGCGCGGTCGAGCGCATCCGTGGCGGCGTGCGGGCGCGGGGCCTCCAGCGTCTGGTTCCGGCTCCGGCGGCCTCGGCGGAACGGCGGGCGATCGTCGCGGCGGCCGCGGGCCTCGTCGAGCCGGGCATGGCGGTCGGCATCTCCGGCGGACCCACGGCCCTGGCGCTCGCGAGGGAGCTCGTGCGCGTCCCGGAGCTCACGATCGTCACGAACGCTCTGCCGGTCTCCGACCTGTTCTCGCCGCCGGACCGCGCCGACGCTCCGTACACGCAGACGGTCGTGCTCACCGGGGGCGTGCGCACGCCCTCCCAGGCGCTCGTCGGGCCGGTCGCCGTCCGCGCCCTCGAGCACCTGCACTGCGACCTCGTGTTCCTCGACGCCCACGGGCTCGACGAGCAGGCCGGCATCACGACCATGAACCTGCTGGAGGCCGAGACCAACCGGGCGCTCATGGCCGCGGGCCGGGAGGTCGTCGTCCTCGCGGAGCACACCCGCTGGGGCGTGGTCGGGCTCACGACCGTGGCCGACCTCAGCGACATCGACCGCCTCGTCACCGACGACGGCCTCGACGACGGCGCGCGGGAGCTGCTCGCCGCGCACGTCGGCACCCTGCACGTCGCGCCGCGCGACGGCGGCGACGAGCGTGCGCTCGCGACGGCCCTTGCGGACTGAGTCCGCCGCCGTCATCGGGCCGTGCTCGCCCGCGGGATGAGCCGGGCGCCGACCGTCACGTGCCGCACCGGGAGATCCGCTCCCGGCGGCGCGGCGATCTGCCGTTCGAGCTCCGTGAACGCGGCGTCCACGAGGCGGGCGTGGTCGGGAGCGATGGTGCTGAGGGCGGGGACGGCGAAGCGCGCGGCCCGGATGTCGTCGATGCCGACGACGGCGACGTCACCCGGCACGCTCCGTCCCTGGGCCTGAAGGGCGGCCAGCGCACCGAGGGCGACGGAGTCGTTCGAGCAGACGATGCCGTCGAGGTCGGGGACCGCGGCGGCCATCGCCCCGGCGACGCGCTCACCCTCCTCCGCCGTGAAGGCGTCGACCTGCGCGGTGAGGGCGGGGTCGGCCGGGATGCCGGCGGCGGCCAGGGCCTCCAGGTACCCGGCGTGCCGACGGTCGGCGGCATCCGAGGGGCGGGCGTCGCGGCGTCCGACGAATCCGATGCGGCGGCAGCCGACCGCGAGCAGGTGCTCGGTGGCCGTGTAGGCGGCGGCCCGGTTGTCGATCGTGACGTGCGTGAACGGGCTCACCTGGATGTGCTCGCCCAGCAGCACGAGCGGCCCGGGGGAGGTGCGGCGCGTGAGGTCGGCCACCGTGAGCGAGCGCGGGATGTGGATCAGCCCGTCGATGGGCGGCAGACCGACGCCGTTGGCGACGTCGATCTCGCGGCCGTGGTCGCCCTCGGTCTGCACGATGAGCACGGCCAGCCCTCGGTCGTCGGCGCCCCGGACGATGCGCGAGCCGAGCTCCGCGAAGTACGGCTCCTCCAGATGCGGCACCGCGAGCGCGATGAGTCCCGTTCGGGTGGCCCGCGCGACGGGGAGCACGCGGCCGCCGGGCGAGGTGGTCACCTGCGGCCTCCTGGAGGGACGACGGTCTCCGCCGGGACGACGGATGCCCTTCACGTTAGCGCTCTCCGTCACGATTGCACTCGGAACGCGATCACGCGTGCCTCCGCGACGCCGTTCGTCCGCTCCACCACGAGGCGGGCGGCCGTGAAGGCACCGAGGTCATCCGGCAGCGGATGCACCCGCAGGCGATGACGGTTGTCCCGCTCCTCGGCCACGGTGCGCCACTCCTCGGAACCCGCCTGCTGCACCTCGACCCGGTAGTCGCGCACGAGCTGGGGCAGCACCTCGTCGGGGCTGCGGTGGTGATGCAGGGTGTTGAGCTCGAGGTCCACGTCGTCGTCGAACACGAGGCGGATCTCGGAGGCCGAGACCGGCTGCTCCCAGTCCAGGCGCAGCCACTGCGGACCCTCGGCCTCCGGGGCGGACGCCCACAGGTGCGGTCCGCCGAACGGGCGGTTGTACCCGGAGACGGCGCGCTCCGGCGCGACCGCCTCGGAGTCCGGGCTCGTGCGGAACGCGGGCACCCGTCCGCGCAGCGGCTTGGTCGGCCACTGCACGAGGAGACCGTCGCGGTCGACCTGCACGTTCCGGTCGTCGTTGTCGACCCGGTGCACGAGGGTGAGCACTCCGGGCGGGAGCTCGTCGGCGAGCTGCACCTGCACCTGCGGGTTCGCGCGGAGCACGATGATCGCGTTCTGCGGGTCCTTGGGGGCGAAAGGCGTCTCCGCCCGCACCCAGGACGGACCACCGGCGGGGACGTCGATCACGGTGCGGTGCTCGAGCACCGCGGGCACGATGTTCTGCGGACGGCCCGTGGACCAGACCTCCACCGTGACCTGCGTGTCGGACTCGGCGCCGAGCAGCAGCTCGGTCGTGTCGAGGCGCGGGTGCACGGGGACGACGATGCCGAGGTCGTCCGTCAGGGTGTGCGGGGTCGCCGCGGCCACGGTGCTCTCCGGGGTGCCGATCGTGCGCAGGGTGCTGGACGCGGTGACGGCGGCGGTGCGGGCGAGGTCGGAGGGATCCTCGTTCGCCACGCCGATGAGGGAGGCGTCGGCGCGCAGCAGCGTCTGCCGGAGTTCCGCACGGTGGTTCTCGTACAGCGCCCGGGGCGTGGCGTCGTGGGCGTAGCAGAGGGCGGCGGCGGTGCCCGCGGCCTCGCCCATCGCGGCGCATGTCGCCATCACCCTGGCAGCGCCGAACGCGATGTGCGTGGCCGAGATGTCGCGGCCCGCCATCAGCAGGTTGTCGACGTTGACGGAGTAGAGCGAGCGGAACGGGATCTCGAAGACGCCGTCCGAGAAGCGCTGCACCGCGCCCGCCCCCGTCGCGTACATGCCCTCGGCGGGATGCAGGTCGATGGACCAGCCGCCGAACGCGATGCCGTCGTCGAACGACGTCTGCTCCAGGATGTCCTGCTGGCGCAGCGTGTAGTCGCCGATGAAGCGGCGGTACTCGCGCTTGCCGGGGATGTTGCCGATCCATTCCAGCGTCAGGTTGTCGGCGTCGAACTCGCCGGAGTTCTTGATGTGGTCCCAGATGCCGAGGATCACTGCCCGCAGCTCATCACGGATCGCCTCGTTGTCGTCGACGATGTCGAGCGTGCCGCCCCACTCGATCCACCAGTAGTGCGCGCCGCTGTCGCCGCTGCGGATGATGCGCGACGAGGGGATCGGGGTGGTCGAGATGTCCTTCGCGCTCTCCGGCGCGACGTACTTCACCGGGTGCCCGAGATCCTTCGTATAGAAGAGGAGCGTCGAGCCGAGGAACTCGCGCACGGGCTGCTCGGGCGCCCAGTCCTCACCGAACTCGCTGCGGCTCTCCTTGCCCAGCCGGTGCCGGGCGCCGACGAGACGGCCGACCAGCCCGTCGCCCGTGCAGTCCAGGAACAGGGGCCCGCGGAAGACCGTGCGGATCTCGGAGCCCATCGTCCAGCCGGTGACCGACCGGACCCGACGGGCGTCGTCGGGTCCGGTGGCCTCGGCCTCGAGCACCTCCGTGTTGAGGAACAGCGTGAGGTTGGGCTCGCGGCGCACGATGTCGAGCACCACGTCGTCCCAGTACACGGGGTTGCCCTCGGGGTTGCGGAACTGGTTCTCCCGGTACATCTCGCCGATGATCCCGGTCTCCCGCGCCCACCGCTGGTTGCCGTGGGCGGTCGCTCCGCACACCCAGACCCTCACCTCCGACGAGGAGTTGCCGCCGAGTACCGGCCGGTTGTTGATCAGCACGGTACGTCGGCCGAGGCGGGCGGCCGCGACGGCGGCGCTCACTCCGGCGAGGCCGCCGCCGACGACGATGATGTCGGCTTCGACGGTCTGGGTGCGCATGGGGATGGGTTCCTTTCGGGAGGGGTGGTGGTGCCGCTCAGCGCGCGGCGATCGCTTCGATCTCGTAGACGCGGACGACGTCGGTGGCGGAGTCGGACGGGTCGGTGATGAGGAGTCGCACGGCGTCGGCGGTCCGTCCCTGGGCGTCGACGACGACCGTCGTCTTCGTGTTGCCGGTGATGGTGCCGACAGTGACCCAGCCGCCGGCGGTCCGGACCTGCACGGTGAAGTCGCGCAGCACCGACGTCTGCGGCGGCCCGACGGTGTAGCCGCTGCGCACCCGGACGACGTCGAGCGGCGCGGCCTCGTCCCACGCGACCGTGATGGTCGGCTGGGTGTCGGAGGCCGCCGAGATCCACCGGCTCGCATCCGTGCACCCGCCGTCAATGGCCTTCTCCGGGCCGGTGTCGGCGCGGAGCTGGGACGAGGCGGTCGCGGTGCCGCCGAGCGCCAGGTTCTCGCCGCCGGCATCGCCGCGGAGGGAGGCGACGATGGCGGAGAGGCTGGTGGTGCCGGCCTGGCCGTCGCGCGGGATCTCGGCGTGCCGCAGCGTCCCGCCGCCGGGAACAGTGGGGGCGCTGAGGTAGACGACGTCGGTGCCGTCGGCGCGGGTCGCCGCGCGGAGCCGCTGCTGGCCCACGACGGGGTCGCCCACGGTGTCGGCGGTCCATCCGGAAGCTCCGGCGGTCAGCAGCACCGTCTGACTGCGGGTGATGCCGCAGTCCTGCACCGACACCACGGCGTAGACGCGGGTCTCACCGCCCGCGGTCGTCGTGTCGAGGGCGGCGATGGTCTGCACGCCGCCACCCAGGGCGTCCGTGTCCACGAGGGTCTCACTCGTCCAGGCCGAGCCGGTCCAGGTCGCCCATCGCACGTCGAAGGCGTTCTCCGTCTCATCCGCGTACCGGTAGGTCACGCCCACGAGCTCGCCGTCGGCGAGGGCCATCTTCGCGGTCTGCACTGCCGGCACGGCGTCGCCGATGGTCTCGCCGGGCTCGTAGCCGCGCCACACGACGGCGCCGGGGGTGTCCGGGCGGATCGGGGTCGGCAGCGCCTGCCCGGCGACGTCGCGGAAGCCGCCCGTGGCCGGGTCGTACACCGCGTACGAACCGAGGTGACGGTAGGGATCGGCGGGCCACGGACCCCACTCCCACAGCACGTGCACCTTGCCGTCCGCGTCGACCTCGAGGTCGTCCGGGTAGAAGGAGTGGTTCACGGCCGCGGCGATCGTGGTCTCCCGGCTCCACGTCCCGGCGGCGGGGTCGTAGTGGTACAGCACCCCGTCGCGGCGGGCCTGCGGGTCGGCGCCCACCCGCACCATGAGCCAGATGTCGCCGTCGGCGCCCTGCGCGGTGACCGGGTAGGAGATCGCGGCGCCGGCGTCGGGCATCTCGGCGCTCACGTCGACGAGCGAGGTCGCGTCGTAGGGCACGGTGGAGCGGAAGTACTTCCACGGCTCGTGGTGCATGGAGACGAACGCGTGGATGTACCCGTCGCCGTCGATCGCGATGGACGGCTGGTTGTGGCCGTTGTCGTCCGCATACTCCGCGCAGGCCCCGGTCGCCAGGCGCAGGCAGCCCGATGTCCACGTGCCGTCGGCGGCGCGGACGGCCAGGTTCACCTGGTGCTTCGCCGCCACCGAACCGGGCACGTTGTAGGCGAAGTACGTCTCGTCGCCGTCGACGACGAGCGGGTTCCACCAGCCGGACTGGTTGGAGCTGTCGACCGTGACGGGCACGGTCTCGACGTCGGGGGTCGCGGCGGCGGCCGGAGCCGGCGCGGCGAGGACGAGTGCGGTGAGGGCGGCGGCAGCGGTGGCGCCGGCCTTCCAGCGGAGGGTCATGGCGATGCTCCTCAGCCCAGCAGCTTCTGCGCCTGGTCGCCGGCCTGCGCCATCGCGTCCTTCGCGCTCTGCTGTCCCACGAGGACGGCCTGCACGCGGTCGGCGATCACGGTCTCGATCTGGGCGTACTGCGGGTACTGCCAGAACGGGTTGGTGGTCGCGGTCGCCGTGATCTTCTCGGCGAAGCGCGAGCCGAACGCGTCGGACGCCACTTCCTTCGAGGCCTGCGCCTCCTCGGTCACGGGCGGCAGTCCGCGCAGCTCGTAGTCGCCGAGCACCGCCTTCAGGTCGCTCGTGGCCCACTGGCCGAAGTCCGCGGCCGTGCGCGTGCTGTCGCCAGCTCCGCCGCCGACGATGGCGATCGCGCCGCCCCAGACGAGGGCGCGCGGGGTGTCGCCCTTCTTCAGCACGGGGCGGGACTCGGGCACGAGCTTGGAGGCGAGGTCCGGATCCGGCGAGTCCTTCGTGACGGACGCGCGGCCCACGGGGGCGTCGTCGTAGATGGCGGCGCGGCCCTGGGAGAACAGCGAGCGGGCGTCGAAGCGGTCGACGTCGGCGGCGATGAGCCCCTGGTCGTACAGCGACTTGTACCAGGTGACCGCTTCGATGCTCGCGTCGTCGCCGATCGTCACCTTGCCGTCCTTGACGAGGTCGCTGCCGAACGTCTGCATCCAGATGAGAACGTCCTTGAGCTGGGCGGCCTTGGTCGAGGCGGCGTAGGGGATGAGGCCGCCGCCGAGGGCCTTGAGCTTCTTCAGCGCCGCCTCGAAGTCGTCGACGGTGGTCGGGAACGTGGAGATCCCCGCCTTCTTCAGGAGCTCGGAGTTGGTGATGAGCCCGATCGCGCCGATGGTCCACGGGAACGCGTACTGCTTCCCGTCGAGCTGCGTGGCCTCCAGGCTCGACGCGGTGTAGCCGCGGCCCTTCGTGAGTGCCGAGACGTCCTCCAGCTTGCCGAGCGCGGCCAGCGAGGCGAGCCAGGCGACGTCGACGTGCGCGGCGCCGGTGAACTGCCCGCCGCGCACCTGCAGCATGAGCTGCTTGAAGTACTCGTTGTAGGGGAAGGAGACCTCGGTGATGCCGACGTCGTTGGTCTTCTTGTAGCCGTCGAGCAGCGCGCGGGTCGCCGGGGCGGCGGCCTCCTCGGTCAGCGACCAGCTGGAGAAGGAGAAGTCGGTGGCGGTGAAGTCGCCGGTGCCGAGCCCGGCGCCGGGGGAGGAGGACGGACTGCCGTTGCCGCCGCCGCTCGGCATGCAACCGGCGAGGAGGAGGCCGGCGGCGCCGAGCCCGGCGAACTGCAGGAGCTGGCGACGGGAGACGGTGGTGTTCTCGGACATGGGGGTGCTCTCTCTTCTTCGAGGGACTGCGGATGAGGGGTGGTGCGGGTCAGCCCTTGACCGCGCCGGCGGTGAGCCCGCCGACGAGGAAGCGCTGCAGGGCGATGAACGCGATGGCCACGGGGAGCGAGACCACCAGCGAAGCCGCCATGAGTTCCGGCCAGGCGGTGGACGCCTCGCCGATGAACGTGTTGACGAGTCCCGGCGGCAGGGTCTGCTTGTCGGGGCCGGCGAGCGTGAGGGCGAAGATGAAGTCGTTCCAGCCGCGGACGAACGCGAACAACCCCGCGGCGATGAGCCCGGGCGCGGCCAGGGGCAGCACGATCGAGTGGATGATGCGCATGCGGGAGGCGCCGTCGACGCGGGCGGCCTCGATGAGCTCGTCCGGGATCGTGTCGAAGAAGCCTTTCAGCATCCACACGCACAGCGGCAGCGTGAACGTCGTGAACGACAGCACGAGCGCCGTGTAGGTGTTGAGCAGGCCGTATGCCGAGAACACCGCATAGAGGGTGATGAGCAGCAGCGCCTGCGGGAACATCTGCGACGCCAGCACGAAGTACATGAGGCTGCGGCGGCCGCGATAGCGGAACTTCGAGAACGCGTAGCCCATGTACGCCGACACGAGGACCGAGAGGATCGCGGTGATGACGGAGACGACGATGCTGTTGCGGAGGTAGCCGAACAGGGCCGGGTTGTTCGCGAGGGCGGCGTAGGCCTCGAACGTGATCTCGGTGGGGAACAGCTTCGGCGGGTAGCTGAACACCTCCGTGCGGGGGGTGAGCGAGGTCGCGAGCAGCCAGTACACGGGTAGCAGGGCGAACCCGCCGAAGACGACGACGGCGATCCAGGCGCTCACGGTGGAGGCGCGGCGGTCGGCGCGGTGGCGCCGACGGCGGGGCGCGGCGGGTGGGGCGGAGACGGCGGCCACCGTCTCTTCGGTCAGCACGGCGGTCATCGCTTCTCTCCCTTCTCGGACAGGCGGACGTAGACGACGACGAGCGCCATCAGCAGGATCATCCAGAGCAGGCCGATCGCCCCGGCGTGGCCGAGGTCGAAACCGTCGAACGCGGTCTCGTACACGGCGGTCGCGAACGTCTGGGTGGAGCCGGCGGGACCGCCGCCGGTGAGGACGTAGATGATGTCGAAGTGCTGGAAGTTCCAGATGAACTCCAGCAGGATCACGAGGCCGATGATGCCGCTCATCTGCGGGACCGTGATGGAGAAGAAGCGGCGGATGGTGCCGGCGCCGTCGATCTCGGCGGCCTCGTGCAGCTCGATCGGCACGGTCTGCAGGCCCGCGAGGAGCATGACCATCATCCAGGGGAACGACTGCCAGGTCTTCGCGACGATCACGGCGATCATGGCGGTGGTGGGGTTCGCGAGCCACGCCTGCGGGGAGTCGATGAGGCCCACGGTCTCCAGGGCCGCGTTGAGCACGCCGTAGTTGGCGTTGAAGATCCACATCCAGAGGAACGACACGACCACGCCGGGGATCAGCCACGGGATGAGCATGAGGCCGCGGAGCACCTTGGCGCCGCGGATGCGCGTGTTCAGGGCGAGGGCGAGGCCGAAGCCGATCACGAACGGCGCGATGGTCGTGCCGAGGGTGAAGACGAGCGTCTGGGTGAGGAGCGGGAAGAACTCACCGGTGAGCACGTCGACGATGTTCTGGAAGCCGACGAACTCGCGGCCGGGCTCGACGAGGCTCTGCTTGTAGAACGCGGTGATGAGGGCCGTGATCAGCGGGTACACGACGACGGCGGCGAGGAGCGCGAGGCCGGGAGCCGTGAGGAGGAGCGCGAACATCCCGTCCGAGAGGCGACGGGGCCGGCGACCTGTTCCTATCTGTGAGGAAATGGTCTGTTCTGTCATCTAGGTCATCCTTGGCCTGGGGTGATGTGTCCGCACTCTCGCGGTGCGGTCTCGGGCTTCCTCAGTATTTCCGGCAGATTACAGCGACGTCAACTGGAGAGCGCAATAGTCAGAAAGTGGTGGAAAGTGTTTGTTTTGTGAACTGACTCCTTCGGAGGGAGCCCTCGGTACGATCACGACATGGGGTTCTCACTGCTCGGCCTGGCGGTGAGTCTCGCGATCTTCCTGCCGAACCTGCTGCTGATCCCCTTCCCGCCGAGGCCGAAGCTCGAAAGCCCGGCGGTGCCCCGTGTGCTCCTCGTGTTCGAGAGGGCAGGGCAGGCGCTCTGCATGACGGTCCCGGCGATCACGGCGACCGGCGCAATCGCGTGGGGGTGGGCGGTGCCGGTGGCGCTGGCGGTGCTCGCGTACGGGGCCCTCTGGATCCGCTACCTGCGTCGCGGCCGGCCCGCGTCGGCGCTGTTCGACACCGTCCTCGGCATCCCGGTCCCGATGGCCCTCGCGCCGGTGGCCGCCTTCCTCGGCACAGCGGCTTGGCTGCAGAACCCGTGGATCGCGCTGGCCGCGGTCGTCCTCGCGGTCGGGCACATCCCGACCTCCCTCCTCGCGGCTCGGGATCACTAGGCGTACTGCTCAGTGTGGGGCGGGCGTTCTGACACATCGCCGATCCGAAACGATCAGTATCGATCCTTGCTAGTCGATTATCGATTGGCTACGGTCGGAGCAGCCGCTCCCGCGGCGCCGCGCGCATCGGCCGTGCGGGAAGCGACAGTTCGGAGACGCGATGAAGCGTGTACTGGCAAGCCTGACCCTGGCGGCGGTGTTCGGATCCGCCCTCGGCGCGGCGATCCCGTCGGCGGCTGCGGCCGCGGACGATGACGCCCTCTACCTCGCGCCGGGAGGTGACGACGCGGCCTCCGGCACGATCGACGACCCCCTCGCGACGCTGGAAGGCGCCCGCGACCGGATCCGCGCGCTGAAGGCGGATTCCGCGCTCCCGAACGACGGCCTCACGGTGTACCTCCGGGAGGGCACGTACCCCCGCTCGGCGTCGTTCGAGATCGGCGCGCAGGACTCGGGCACTGCCGACGCCCCCATCACCTACCGCTCGTACCCGGGGGAGACTGCCACCCTCACCGGCGGTCGCGAGCTGCCGCGCGACCAGTTCGCCGCGGTCGACGACGCGGCGGTGACCGACCGCATCATCGACCCGGCTGCCCGCGATCGCGTGGTCGGGATCGACCTCGCCGACCTCGGCATCACCGACTACGGCCAGCTCAGCCGCCACGGCTACTGGAAGGCCAACGACGTCAGCACCACGCCGCCCATGGAGCTGTTCATCGACGGCCAGGGCATGACGCTCGCGCGGTGGCCCAACGCCGACGCGGCCACCCCGACCGTGCAGATGGGCGACATCGTCGACGCCGGGCCCGACCGCAACGACGCCGACCTGCAGGAGCGCGGCGGCACGTTCAGCTACGGCTACGACCGCCCGAAGTACTGGACCCAGGCCGAGGACGTGTGGCTGGACGGCATCTTCGGCTACAGCTGGGAGTGGTCGTACAACAAGATCGAGAGCATCGACACCGACGCGAAGACCATCACCCTCCGCTACGGCGAGATGTCCGGGATCATGAAGAGCTGGTTCCCCGACTTCCACTTCGCGCAGAACCTGCTGGAGGAGCTCGACGCCCCCGGCGAGTACTACATCGACCGCGACGCCGGGAAGCTGTACCTCATCCCCAACGCCGCGTTCACGTCGGGTCGCGGCGCCGTGACGGTGACGACCCTCGACGAGCCGATGCTGCGCGCCGACGGCGCCTCATATGTGAACTTCGACGACCTCGTGATGGAGTACGGACGCGCGACGGCCGCCGTGATCCTCGGCGGCTCGCACGTGACGATCTCGCACAGCGACATCCGCAACTTCACCGACGGCGGCGTGCTCATCAACTCGCCGGGGCGCTACACCTACGACGGCATCCCGGTGAACCGCGGCGGCCGCGACCACGCCGTCACCGACAGCCGGCTCACGCACGTCGGCGGCGTCGGCGTGGTGCTCCAGGGCGGCGACAAGACGACGCTCGAACCCGGCCGCAACCGGGTCGAGAATTCCGAGATCGCCGACTTCGCCTACTACCACAAGGCCTACAACCCCGGTGTGATGTTCGACGGCGTCGGCAACATCGCCAGGGACAACGAGATCCACGACGCTCCCCACCCCGGGATCATCGTGCACGGCAACGACCACCTGTTCGAGCGCAACGAGGTGTACGACGTCTGCAAGCAGTTCCACGACCTCGGTGCGATCTACATGAACTCCGGTAAGACCCCGCAGCAGCGCGGCCACGTGTTCCGTGAGAACTACTTCCACGACATCGGCGTCGGCATGGCGGGCGTCGAGGGCATCTACGCCGACAACTTCACGTGGGACCTCACGATCGAGAAGAACGTGTTCGTGAACATGGGCAACGGCGCGATCAAGAGCGGCTCGGCCGACTACATCGAGGCGCGCAACAACGTCTTCGTCGACGCGTACGCCCCGTACGACAACTACGAGCAGTGGATGGGCGACCAGGAGGGCAACGTCGTCGACCGCGACTACATGCCGGCCTGGGAGAAGGTGTTCGCCGACAACAACGACTTCGTGGGCACGCCGTACCTGACCAAGTATCCCGAGCTCGCGCACTTCTTCGAGGACGACCACCACTTCCCGAACCACAGCACCTTCGCCGAGAACGTCGTGTGGAACCCGAACCGGGCCCGGATGGCCGGCGTCAACGAACACGGCGCGAAGGACGGGAAGAACCTCCTGAACTACGAGGACAACTGGGTGGCCGACGCCGACCCCGGCTTCGTGGACGCCGCGAACGGCGACTACACGCTGAAGGCCGATGCGGCCGTGTTCGACCAGATCCCCGGCTTCGAGGCCATCGCCTTCGGCGAGATCGGGGTCGACGGCGCGATCGGGCAGACGCAGCAGCCGCAGACCATCCCGCTCGAGGGCATCGCGTTCGACAGCGACACGCTCACGATCGACGCGGGCGACGAGGTGCGCGTGCGCGCCGTGCCGCTGCCGTGGAACGCCGACGACGCCGCGGTGACCTACGCCTCGGCCGATGCCGCCGTCGCCACCGTGAACGACAAGGGCGTGGTGCTCGGCATGGGCCCCGGCACGACCACGGTCACGGCGACGGCGAAGGCCGATGCCACCAAGACCGCGACCATCGAGGTGATCGTCGAGGAGGGCGACGGCGTGCTGCACTTCACCGACTTCGAGTCGGGGGCGAACGGCTGGCCGACCGACCCGAACCGCTCCATTCAGGTGGATGCATCGGGCGACAAGGTGTACCGCATCCTCAAGGGCGCCAACAGCATCCTGCCGCGGGACTTCACGGAGTTCGTGCTCGACTTCGACGTCACGGCCCCGGCGACGACCCCCGCCAACGCGGGACTGATCGTCTACGACCGCAACGGCAAGGGCGGCGGCTACATCCGCTTCCGTCAGGCCGCGGCCGGTCCGACCTGGACGATCTTCGACGACGCCTGGAAGGTCGTCGCCGAGAAGGTCGTGCCGGCGGCGCAGGGCCTGACCCCCGGGGAGACGTCGCACGTCCGCATCGCGGTGCAGGACGGGCAGATCCGGATCTCCGTGAACGGGGCGATCGCGCTGGAAGGCGCCGACCCCGGGCCCGGCAAGGCCGGTCGGGTCGGGTTCTACGTGGAGAACTACGCCTCGCTCGACTTCGACGACATCGGGTTCTCGCTCTCCGGTGTTCCGGTCACGGGCGTGAGCCTGGATGCCGACGCCGTGGGACTGACCGTGGGGGAGCGGCGGTCCGTCGCGGCCACGGTCGCCCCGGAGGACGCCAGCGACGCCCGGGTCACCTGGACGACCGATGCGCCGGAGGTCGCCACGGTCTCCGGCGGCCGGATCGCGGGGGTCACGGCCGGAACCGCGACGATCACCGCGACCTCGGTCGCCGACCCGAGCCTCAGCGACACGGTCACCATCACGGTGGACGATGCCGAGTACCCGACCACCCGCCTCGACGGCCAGCTGAAGGACGGGGCGAACTGGAGTCAGTCCGACCACATCGCCGTGGACGACACCGGCGTCGTGATCAGCGGCCAGGGCGTGCACGGCTACGAGGCCGAGCGCTTCGGCGACACCCTGCTGCAGTTCGAGGCGGAGTTCGGTGCCTTCGACGGCGGCTGGTACGGCTTCCAGGCGCGCTCCGATCAGACCGGGCTCCCCGCCTGGCAGAACTCCAACACCGGCTACCTCGCGGTGATCAAGGAGGACGTGATCGAGTTCCAGAGCTGGACCCCGGGCCAGACCATGCTCGACAGCATCCCCAACACGGTCATCGAGCCGGGATCCACGCACCGCATCGAGTTCGGGACCGTCGCCGAGGACGGTGGCACCCGCATCGTGCTCCGGGTGGACGACGTGACCGTGTGGAACATGGTCGACGCCAGGGAGAACCTCCGCATCGGTGCCGACGGCTTCTTCAACGTCTACCACTACGGCAAGACGAACACCCTGGCCGTGCGGCCGACGCCGCCGCCCGCGACGGTGACCGGCATCTGCTGGGCCCCCGAGGCAGACCCGAAGACCCGCTACGTGCGCGGCGAGGAGCTCGACGTGACCGGAATGCTGCTGGGGGTGGACTGGAGCGACGGCTCCCGCACCACGCAGCAGGTGACGGCGGACATGGTCAGCGGCTTCGACAGCAGCAAGGTGCGCCCGCACCACACGCTCACCGTGACGTACGCTGGCGCGAGCGTCGAGCTCCCGATCTCGGTGCGACCCAAGCTCAAGAACGACGAACAGGACGTGCCACGATGCGGGTGACCTTCATCGGAGACTCGATCACCGACGCGGGGCGCGATCGCTCCGACCCCGGGTCCTTCGGCGATGGCTACGTGTCGCTCCTCGCGCCCGAGCTGCAGGCGGCGGGAGCCACGGTCCGCAACCTCGGGATCGCCGGGGACCGCGCCCGCGACATCGCCGCCCGGTGGGACGCGGAGCTGCTGCCGACGGCGCCGGAGCTGCTGACCGTGTACGTCGGCGTGAACGACATGTGGCGACGCTTCGACAGCGACGACCCGACCCCAGCCGAGGACTTCGAAGCGACGCTCGGCGACCTCCTCGCCCGAGCGGTGGCGACGCACGCCCCGCGACTGATCCTCATGGAGCCGTACTTCCTCCCGGTGACGGAGGAACAGCGCGCGTGGCTCGACGACCTCGACGGGAAACGGGCGGCCGTGCGGGCTCTCGCCGCGGAACACGGGGCGGCGTTCGTGCCCCTTCACGATGTCTTCACGGCGGCCGCGGAGGAGCATCCGGTCGTCGAGCTCGCGCCGGACGGGGTGCACCCGACGCCCCGCGGATCCGCCCTCATCGCGGATGCCTGGCGCACGGCCGCGTCCATTAGCGATAGTCGATAATGGACGTAGACTGATGGTCATGACGGATGCTCTCGGCACGGCCGGACTGCAGCGCGGACTGCTGTCTGATCAGATCTACGCGCTCATCAAGGCGATGATCAAGGACTCCACGCTGGCTCCCGGAGAGCAGCTCGTGGAGTCGCAGCTCGCCCGGCAGATGCAGGTGAGCCAGGCGCCCGTGCGCGACGCCCTCAAGCGGCTCGCCCACGAGGGTCTCGTGTCGCACGTGCGCCATCAGGGCAACTTCGTCGCGAGCTACTCCGCGGAGGAGGCGGCGCAGGCCAAGGTCGCGCGCGTCGAGCTGGAGGGGCTGGCCGGACGGCTGGCCTGCGGAGCGCTCGACCCGGCTCGCCGGGCCGAGCTCGTCGGCCTCATCGCACAGATGCACGAGGCGGCCGAGGCGGAGGACCTCGCCCGGTTCCGCGAGCTCGACTTCACCTTCCACCGTGCGGTGATCGAGGCCAGCGGCAACGTGTACCTCCCCCGCATGTGGGACCTCCTGGAGCCGAGCCTGCGCGTCATGCACGTGCTCGGCGACCCCACCTTCACGGGGGACTGGCACGAGGTCGCGGACTGGCACAAGGGCCTGCTCGACACGCTGGACGCCGGTGACGAAGAGGCCGCGTCCTCCCTGTTCCGCGCCCACGCCGCCGGCACCCTCCTCGACTGACCCCCGCGCGAGTTCGCAGTTTCGCACCGGGGTCGCACGGCTGGCCGGAGCCCCTGCGACACGGTGAGGATCCGCGACGGGGCTGCGGAGTCCCTGCGCGGGGTCGCAGTTTCGCACCGAGGCCGCACGGGTGACCGGAGTCCCTGCGACGCGGTGAGGATCTGCGACGGGGGGCTAGGCCGTGAAGGGGGAGAGGCGGTCGGCAGTGCCGGACCAGAACGCTCGGGCCTCGGAAGGGGACAGGGGAGGAAGGGCCCGCCGGGTCGCGGCGAGCACCTCTGCGTAGGTCGTGGTCCGCGTGGACATCGGCCAGTCGCTGCCGAACATCAGCCGGTCCGGGCCGAAGAGGGTGAATGCGGAGCGCAGCAGTTCCCGCGACTCCTCCGCCCCGCGCGCCGCGAGGTCGAGCCCGGACACCTTCGCCGACACGCCCGGAGCCGACGCGGCCTCGGCGAGGGCGGAGAGCCACGCGGCATCGGCCGTCCGGGCGCCGAGGCCGAGGTGGCAGAGGACGACCGCGGTGCCGGGGTGCCGTCGGGAGAGGGCGGCCACGGCGGGAAGCTGCTCCGGGCGGATGAGCAGTTCGAGGGTGCGGGCGGTCGCGCCCAGGTGCTCCGCGAGGGCGTCGAGGCCGTCCACATCGGACAGGTCAGCGGCGTACTGCGGCACCGCGGCGCGCACGCCGACCACGGCGGGGGAGAACGCGACTGCGGTGGCGCCGGCGGCCCGTCCCGGCGCGGGGGTGTACTGCAGCACCACGCGCCGCAGGTACGGGTCCCGGGCGGCCGTCGCCGTCAGCCATTCCGCCTCGGCCACCGAGTCCGCTGCTTGCACGGCGATGGCGGAGGAGACGCCGGCGTCCGTCAGCTCCCGCCCGAGGTCTGTGGCCGCGGCGTGGCGGGGAAGGCCGAGATCGTCGCGGAACCACGGGATCGGCACGGCATCCGCGTCCCAGACGTGCACGTGGGTGTCGACGATCCGCACGTCAGCTCCTGCGCCGCGCGATCACGCGGCCTCCGCGTCGAGGGTGTCCCACAGCGCGGCGGGCAGCTCGGCGTCGAGGCCGTCCACGAACGCGTCCACCTCCGCGGGCGTCCGTGCCCCGACGACCACGGCGTCCGCGCCGTGCCGCAGCGGGAACTGCACCGCGGCATCCGCGAGGCGCACGTCGTACGAGGCGCACACGGCCTGCAACCGCAGCGCCCGCTCCCGGAGCTCCGGTGGTGCGGGCTTGTACTCGAAGAACGGGGAGCCGACCGGGTCGACGAGGATGCCGGAGTTGAACACGGCGGCCGCGAGCACCCCGATGCCGCGGGCCGCCGCGGTCGGCAGCAGCCGGTCCAGGGCGGTGCGGTCGAGCAGAGTGAGTCGTCCGGCCTCCATCACCACGTCGAGCGGCGCCTCGGCGACGTAGCGCTCCAGGGGGTCGAGTCGCCCGAGGCCCACACTGATCGCGCGCACCACTCCTTCGTCGCGCAACTCGACGAGCGCCGGGAGTGCTGTCGCGAACGCCGCCTCCACGTCCAGGGGGTCGTGCAGATGGAGCACGTCCACGCGATCGACGCCCAGCCGGGCGAGGCTGCCGTCGAGGCTCCTCCGCACGCCGTCCCTGCTGAGATCGACGACCGAGTCGTGCCCGCTCGCGGCTCCCGAGACCGGCCGGCCGTCCGCATCGACGAGCACCCGGCCGACCTTCGTCGCGATCACGTAGTCGTCGCGCGGGACGTCGCGGAGGGCGAGGCCGAGCTTCCGTTCGCTCTCACCCGACCCGTACAGGGGCGCGGTGTCGAAGAACCGCACGTCCCGGGCGAGCGCCGCATGCACGGTGGCCACCGCGTCGGCGTCCGCCACGGGGGCGAAGAGGTTGCCGATCGGCGCGCAACCGAGTCCGACGTCGTCGCGCGCGGCGACGGCGGGGTTCAGCGGACGGAGCTCTGGACGGAACGCCATGCCTCGTACTCCTCGCGGCTGTCGGGGGTCAGCGGGTAGTAGTCGCTCAGGCGCGCGCCCTCGTCGAGGCGGCGGCGGCTGAACACCTCCCACTCCTCATGATCGCGCGCGTCGTCCACGACCTGCGGCGCCATCGCCTGCGGCACCACGACGGGGCCGTCGTCGTCGGCGACCACGAGGTCGCCCGGCATGCACAGCGCACCGCCCACCGCGACCGGCACGTCGTACGCCCACGGCACGAGCTCCGACTGCGAGGCGTAGTGCGGGGTCGTGCCCGTCGACCACACCGGGATGCCGAGCTCGCGGATGCGGCCGGCGTCGCGGATGCGGCCGTCCACGACGATCCCCGCCCCGCCCTTGCGTGCGAAGTAACGCGCCAGGATGTCGCCGATGCACCCGGAGAAGCGGCTGCCGTAGGCCTGGATCACCAGCACGTCGCCGGGCTGCACGGCCTCGAGCACGTGCCACAGGGCGGTGTGCCGCTCGGCGTACTCCTGACCGTCGCCGGAGGCCATGTCCTCGCGCTGCGGCATGAACTGCAGCGTCAGCGCCGAGCCGACCACGCGCTGACCGAGGCTCAGCGGCTCCGGCCCGTCGATGTAGCTGCGGCGGATCCCGAGCCCGTGCAGCTTGGCGCACGCGGTGGCGGAGGAGATCGCGTCGAAGGAGTCGACCACCTCGCGCGAGGGCCGCTCGTAGGCCCCACCCCGGACGGGCAGGGCGAAGTCGGGTCGGATCAGATCGGCGCTCATGCGTCTCCTTCAGGGAACAGGTGGCGCGGCGAGCCGGTCGCACGCGCGATGGTGAGGTCGAGGTCGGCGGTGTGCGCCGGGGGCAGGGTCACCACGAGGTCGTCGTCGACATCGAGGGTCGTCGTGACGAGCGGGGCGTCCGGGGCCGTGTAGGTGCCCGACGCTCCGGGCCAGAAGCCGGGCTCCTCCCCGGTGGCGGTCACCTGGACGATCCGGTCGAGCCCGAAGCGCCCGCCGCGCAGCCGCACGGTGCGGGTGTGCACGGCGGAGGTGTTCACGAGCTGCACGCCGATGCCGTGGTCGTCGAGGCGGTGCACGAGCGCGGCGACGTCCTCCGGGAGCCCGGGTCGCGCGCGGTCCACATCCTCGTAGCGCAGAGCCGTGAAACCGAGTCCGCCGTTGTAGAGCACCTGCGGCGCTCCGCCGACGAGCTGGGTCAGCACCTCGGTCACGACGGGGTTCACGCGCTGCCAGAAGTGCAGGTGCGCGGCGTCGGGGTCGCGGTCGTCGGCGAGCATCATCGCGGCACGGCGCGCCACCTGGCCGAGCGCCATCTCCAATGCCCGCACCGGGTACTCCGGGAGGTCGCCGGAGAGATACGCGAACCAGCCGGCCTCGTGGCCCGCCTCCTCCTTGTCGCGGAACGGCGCGACGAGGTCGGTGGAGTCGGGGAGACCGGCGATCGCCGTCTCCAGCCGCTCCCGGTCAGACGCCCGTCGCGACCACCACCAGAGCCACAGCGGGAGGTCGAGTTGCAGGGGCCCGTAGTCGAACCAGCCGTCCGCGCCGTGGCGGTAGGGGACGAGCAGAGCCGGCTCGGTGGCGGCGGCGCCGAGCCGGGCCATCCACCCGCCGCGCAGGCTGTAGGTGGACTCCGCGACGCTGCCGCTGCGCGCCTCGGCGAGCACCGTGTCGAGCATGGTGCGCACGAGGTCGAGGGCGGCGTCGTCGCCTGTGACGAGCGCGTGGTTGAGGGCACCGATCAGGGCGCTCATGCCGACCGAGTGCAGCCCGTGCGGCCAGGCCCAGCCGTAGTGCCCGCCCCACCAGCGGCCGTCGTGGAGGGAGCCGACGGTGCCGTCCGGGCCGACGTTGTCGGGGAGCAGCCCGCCGTCCGCCCGCGCGCGCCAGCCGTCGACGTACCGGCGGATCCACGCGGCCGCCTCCTCGTGGCCGTCGTAGAGCCAGCGGTTCGCGGCGAGGGAGGTCGCGGCGAGGTTCACGGCGATGTCACCGGCCGCGCGGCGCTGCATCTCCTCCGCCATGCGCTGGGCGTGCGCGGGATCGGCGAGGTCTTCCCACGAGGCGATCCCGTCCACACCGTGCAGCGGCAGGCCGTAGGGGCGCATCTCGTCCCGGTCGGCCGTGTACGGCACGATCTTCTCGTCGAGCCCCTCGCGGGCCCCGAGGGCACCATTGTGCGGTGAGCGGATCATGTTGCGCTCGGCGTCGTAGTTGCCCTTCGCGGGGTCGGTGAAGAGGGCCGCGAACCGGGCGGCGCGCGCGGCGAACGCGGTGTCGGCCGGGTCGGCGGCGCAGATGCCGGCGAGGAAGAGCAGCGACTCGCCCTGGTGGAACCAGTCGTAGCCGTTGTCGTACTCCTCGGCGAGCATGCCCGCCTCGGCCAGCTGCACGGTCACGCCCTCCCAGTGCCGCTTGGCGTCGGCGAGGACCTCGTCGGGGCCGCCGAGCAGGTAGAACGCGGGCCAGTTGAAGAACGGCTCGTACAGGTCGTCCACGCCGTCGCGGTCGATGAACTCGGCGACGCCGCGGAGGCGGCCGTCCGGCAGCGTGTAGCGGTCGCGGAAGAGGCGGCGGGCCTCCTCGACCTCGGCGAAGAGCCGGCGCTGCAGCACGGCCCATGCCGGGATCGTGCGCAGCGGACGGGTGAGCGGGGTCTCCGGCACGGTCATCCCTTCGTCGCTCCGGCGACCAGGCCGCCGATGATGTGGCGCTGCATCACGATGAAGAACACCATCGCGGGCAGCACGGCCAGCAGGAGGGTCGGGAACACCTGCGTGTAGTCGGTGGAGAACTGTCCGACCGCCGCATACACCCCGGTGGTCACCGTGTAGATCCCGGAGCTCGGCCCGAGGATGATCTGCGGACTCACGAAGTCGTTCCACACCCCGATCGAGTTGAGCACCACGACCGTCGCGACCACGGGCTTCATGATCGGGAAGATGCACGCCCAGAATGCGCGGATGGGACCGGCGCCGTCCAGGGACGCCGCCTCGTCGATGTCGCGGGGCACGCTACGGAGGTAGGCGGTGAACAGGAAGATCGTCACCGGCAGGGTCGCCGCGGTCTCGAAGAGGATGAACCCGGGGATCGTGTTGATGAGCCCGAGCACCCGCAGCACGAAGACCACAGGGATCAGCGTCACCTGGCCCGGGATGAAGAGCCCGGAGACGAAGAGCAGCAGGAGTCCCAGGTGCCACTTCGACCGTCCGCGCGCGATCACGTAGGCGACGGGCGCGGCGAGGGCGATGCAGCACAGGTTCACCAGCACGACGAACAGCAGCGTGATGCCGTACGCGGCGATCACGTTGAACTTGCTGCTCGTGATCGCGGCCCACAGGTAGTCGAACGTGAACATCTGCGGAGTGATCAGCAGGGGGTTCTCGATGATGTCGGCCTGCGGTTTGAAGGCGTTGATCAGCATCGTGTACATCGGGATCAGCATCGTGATCGCGACGACGCCGAGGACGATCCACCGGATCGCGCTGACGGCGAGGGCCGGGCAGTTGCGGGTCTGCTTCATCAGTCGGTCGCCTTCTGCTCGGCGCGGCGTCGCACCAGGGTGACGGCGAGGCCGACGACCGCGGTGACGATGAGGAGGATCATGGACTGCGCGGCGCCGAAGCCGAGGGCCGAGTTCGCGAAGGAGTCCTTGAGGATCTGGTAGACGATGGTCTGCGTCGAGCCGGCAGGCCCGCCGTCGGTGAGCGACAGCACCACGTCATACGCCTTGAGGAGCCCGACGAGCGTGAGCACGAGGTTCACGGTGAAGACGGGGGCGATGAGCGGCAGCGTGATGGAGCGGAACTGCTGCCACCGCGTGGCGCCGTCCACCGTCGCCGCCTCGTAGTACTCCGCCGGGACCGACTTGATGCCGGCGAGGAACAGGATCATGTTGAAGCCGAAGTGCGACCACACGATCGTGAAGATCACGCTCGCCTTGGCGAAGGTCGGGTCGGTGAGGAACGGCATCGCCGGGAGGCCGAGCGTGCTGAGCAGACCGTTGACGGCGCCGGTGGGGGAGAGCATCGCCGACCACAGGAAGCCGATGATGAGGGCGCTGATCACGTACGGGTAGAAGAAGACCGTCCGCAGGATCGTGTTCGAGCGGCCGGGCCCGGAGATGAGGGCGGCGATCGCGAGGCCGATGGCGTTGCAGAGGATCGTGCCGACCACGGCGATGATGCCCGTGAAGATCGCGGCCTGTATCGAGCGCGGGCTGCGGAACGCCTTGATGTAGTTGTCCCAGCCGACGAAGGTGAAATTGAGGCTGTACCCGTTCCAGTCGGTGAAGCTGAGCACCGCCGCGAGGATCATCGGTATGACGAACATCGCCAGGAACACGGCGACCGCCGGGCCTCCCATGAGGATGCCGGGGATCCGGTTCCGCCACTGCTGCAGCGCGGTGCGGCGGCGCGGGGCGGGGGTCGAGCTCATCGGCGTCGATGGTCCTGTCGGGGAGGTGGCCGCGGCCGGGGGCGGCGCGGTCGTGGTGGGCGGGGTCATGGCGGCACTCTCGTTCTCGGTGGCGCGTAAGCGGGGAGGGCGCTGGAGCAGCGCCGGGGAGGAGCCGGGGACGATGTGTCCCCGGCTCCTCGAGGGTCAGCCGGCGTTCGCGGCGAACCAGTCGTCCATGGCCTGCAGCACCTGGTCGGCGGGCGCGCCGCCGAGGAGGGCCTGGGTCTGGGTGTTGATCTCGCCTGCGTAACCGTCGGGGAGGGTGCGCTCGCCGTAGCCACCGCCGGTGGGCGTGTAGGCCTCGGCGGGGGTGTCGGCGACGATCTGCAGCAGCTCCTCGCCGAGCGGCGTCATGTCGTACTCGTAGCCGTCGCGGAAGTTGCCGTCGACAGCGAGCTGGTCGCTCACGGCGGTCTGGTCGGTGGTGAGGAACTCGATGAGCTTCGCCGCAGCATCCTGGTTCTTGCTCGCCTTGAGGATCGAGTAGGGACTGGCGATGTTGGCGCCCATAGCGGGCTGCTCGTCGGCGCTCATCGCGGGGGCGCGGAAGACGCCGATGTCGGCCGAGTCCGTCGCCTTCGCCTGGGTGCCGGCGAACCAGCTGCCCATCGAGTACACCGCGGTCTTGCCGGAGAGGAAGGCCTGCTCGGCATCCGGGTACTTGATGCCCAGGGCGTCGCCGGGGATGTACCCCTCGGACACCCAGTCCGCGTAGGTCTCGACCGCGTCGCCGTAGGTCTCGCTGAACGTGACGTCGCCCGTCGAGATGTCCTGGAACCACTCCGGGTCGTCGGCGATGATGGTCGGCAGTCCGAGCGCCTGCAGCGTGTGGCTGGTCATCCAGTCACCGCCGGTCTGGACGGGGGTCCACCCTGCGTCCTTGAGCTTCCCGAGGGCGTCCGTGAGCTCGTCGACGGTCGTCGGCAGCTCCGTGATCCCGGCCTCCTCGAAGGCGGTCTTGTTGTAGAAGAAGAGGCTCTGCAGCTGCACGCCGATGCCGGCCATGTAGTTCTTGCCGTCGATCGAGTACTGGTCGGCGAGCGGACCGGACGACGCCCATTCGTACTGCGAGAGGTCGACGAGCTCGGGAGCGAGCTTGGTCGTCGGGGCGATGGACTGCACGACGTCGGGAGCGTCACCGGCGGCCAGCAGACGCGGCACGGCGGCTTCGACCCCCTCGGCACCCGGGTTCTGGATGACGACGTCGATGTTCGGGTTGGCGTCCTCGAACGGGGCGACGAGGTCGTTCCAGAACTCCTCGGTCAGGTTCGGGGTGACGTTCACGAGCATGCGGACGGTGACGTCGCCGCCGGCATCGCCGCCGTCGTCACCGGCGGTGGTCGAGCAGCCGGCGATGGCGAGGGCGGATACCGCCGCGATGCCGGCGAGGGGGAGGACTCGGGCCTTGATCATCGTTGATCCTTTCCTGATGCATGAGGGAGGGCCGCTCGCGACATTACACTAATCGATAATCGTTTGTGAAGAGCGGGCAGCATCAGATCTCGCTCGGAGAGGGCGGCCTCCGAGCGTGGCGGGCGACGGGGTCAGCCGGCGGCGCGCCGGGCGCGATAGGCCGCCACGGCGTTGCGGTTGGCGCAGCTCGTGGAGCAGTACCGTTTGGAGCGGTTGCGGGAGAGGTCGAGCGCGATCGCCTGGCAGGTCTCGTCCGCGCAGACGGTGAGGCGAGAGCCTTCGTCCGTGCGGATGACGTCGATCAGAGCCATCGCCGTCTCCACGAGCACGCGTTCGGCCAGCGGGCGCTCATCGGCGAGGCCGTGCAGGTGCCAGTCCAGCTCGTCGTGACGGACGAGCCGCGGGGTCAGACGCACCTCCGCGAGAGCGGCGTTCACGTGCGCGGCCATCTCGTCGCGCGGAGCCAGCAGCATGGCACGGAGCCGCGGGCGCAGAGCGCGGAGGTCGTCGAGCTCCACCGCGTCCCTGTCGACCCGTCCCGTGTACGGGAACACCTGGAGGAAGGTCTTCTCGTCGTCGATATCCACGAGGGTGTCCGGCTCTTCCGCCGAGTTCGCGAGCCAGACCGCCGCTCGGAGTGCGTCCTCGGTGTCATCGGTGAAGACCATGTTGACAGCTTACTCCCGTCGGCGTAGCGTCATCTCCCATGAGCACCGTGGCTGATGACACGATAAGCACACGGGCGAGTGTGCGTCTCGGCCTCCCGCTCGCGATCGCCGCCGCTTTCGCGTTCGGGTCCTCCGGGGCCTGGGCGCGCGGGCTTATCGATGCGGGGTGGACGCCGGGTGCCGCCGTCACCGTGCGGGTGTGGGTCGCGGCGCTCGTGCTGCTCGTCCCCACTCTTCTCGCGCTGCGGGGACGGTGGCGTGCGCTCCGGCAGAACGCGGGGATGGTCGCCGCCTATGGCCTGCTCGCCGTCGCAGCCACCCAGCTCTGCTACTTCCAGGCTGTCGCGGTGATGGACGTCGGGATCGCTCTGCTCATCGAGTACACCGCCCCGGTCGCGGTGCTCGTCTGGCTCTGGCTGCGGCGGGGAGAGCGTCCCACGCGGCGCAGCGTCCTCGGTGCCGGCATCGCCTTCGTCGGACTCGTCCTCATGCTCGACATCGTCACCGGTGCGCAGGTGAACGTGCCCGGGGTGCTCTGGGCGCTCGGTGCGATGGTGGGGGCCGCGAGCTACTTCGTGCTGTCCGCCCGGGCCGACACCGGCATCCCGCCGATCGCGCTCGCGGGGAGCGGGTTGCTGCTCGGCGCCGTCGGCCTGAGTCTCGCCGCGCTCGTCGGGGTGCTGCCCTTCGCGTGGACGACCGCCGACGTCGACTACCGCTTCGGCGCGGTGCCCTGGTTCGTGCCGGTGCTCGCGATCGGCGTGATCGCGACGGCCCTCGCGTACGTGCTCGGCATCGTCTCGACACGGATGCTCGGCTCGCGCCTGGCCTCGTTCGTCGCCCTCGCCGAGGTCGTGGCCGCCCTCCTCTTCGGCTGGCTTCTGCTCGGCCAGCTCCCCGGCCCGCTGCAGGCCGTCGGTGGCGTGCTCGTGCTCGCCGGCGTGGTCGTGGTCAAGCTCGGCGAGCCCCGCCCCGCGGCCTGAGCGGCGTCTCCGCGGGCACGACTTCGGACTCCAGGGCCGACACGCCGCCCCGCGGCCCCGCCGTGCGGCGTGTCCCCGGCGGTCTCCGAAGCTGTGCCCGGATGGGGGAACGGCTGGGCGGAGATTATGTATACGAATGCACCGCCTGAATGAGACAGGTAGCCTACTGGGGGCCATTTATGTATACACTGGCGATATGGTCCTCCCGGTCGAGCGCACGTCCATGGGTGATCGCGCCTATGCGGCGCTCCTGGACGGCATCCAGTCCGGGGAGCTGCCGGCCGGTTTCGTGCTCGGCGAGGTGGAGCAGGCCGAGCGCCTCGGCGTGAGCCGGACCCCGCTGCGGGAGGCGCTGCGTCGCCTGGCCGCCGACGGCCTGGTCGTGCAGCAGTCGCCCCGCGTCACCGTGGTCGCCGACCTCGATGCCGACGACATCCGGTCCCTGTTCGAGATCCGCCGCGCGCTGGAGGAGACCTCCGCCCGCCTCGCGGCCGTCCGGGGCGACGCCGACCGGTTCGCCGCGCTCGCCGCGGAGTTCGCGCACGTGGACCTCACCAGGGCGGAGGGCCGCGACGCCTACTACGCGCTGATCGCGCGGTTCGATGCGGCCCTCGACGACGCCGTCGCCAACGACTACATCGCCGCGGCGCTGCGCACCGTCCGCACCCACCTCGTGCGCGTGCGGCGCATGGCCCGTGACAAGCCCGCGCGGCTCGCCGCCTCCGCGGCCGAGCATCGCACGATCGCCGAGGCGCTCGCCGCCCGCGACGGCGACCTCGCCGCCCATGCCACGCATGTGCACCTGCACAACGCGCTCACCGGCATCCTCGACTCCCTCCCCGACAGCGAAGGACACTCATGACCGTCACCCACCACGTCCGCGTGCACGCCAGCTCCGAGAACCTCGTCCGTGAGGACCAGCTCGCCTGGAAGATCGCCGAGGTCGCGGTCGACCAGGTCGAGGTCGAGCAGCCCGTCGTCGACATGATCATCAACCGCATCATCGACAACGCGTCCGTCGCCGCGGCCTCCCTCACCCGTGCGCCGATCGTCGCAGCCCGCGCGCAGGCGTTCAGCCACCCCGTGTCCACCGGTGGTGCCGGCGCCAACCTCTTCGGAACACCGCTCGACCGCCGCACCAGCCCGGAGTGGGCGGCCTGGGCGAACGGCGTGGCCGTGCGCGAGCTCGACTACCACGACACGTTCCTCGCCGCCGAGTACTCGCACCCGGGCGACAACATCCCGCCGATCCTCGCGGTCGCGCAGCACACCGGCAAGGACGGCCGCGCGCTCGTGCGCGGCATCGCCACCGGCTACGAGATCCAGATGGACCTGGTGCGCGCGATCTGCCTGCACAAGCACAAGATCGACCACGTCGCGCACCTCGGCCCGTCCGCCGCCGCCGGCATCGGCACCCTCCTCGGCCTCGACGTCGAGACGATCTACCAGGCGGTCGGCCAGGCGCTGCACACCACGACCGCCACCCGGCAGAGCCGCAAGGGCGAGATCTCCACGTGGAAGGCGCACGCCCCGGCCTTCGCCGGCAAGATGGCCGTCGAGGCGGTCGACCGGGCGATGCGCGGACAGACGAGCCCCGCGCCGATCTACGAAGGCGAGGACGGCGTGATCGCCTGGATGCTCGACGGCAAGGACGCCGCCTACGAGGTGCCGCTGCCCGCTGCGGGCGAACCCAAGCGCGCGATCCTCGACTCCTACACGAAGGAGCACTCCGCGGAGTACCAGGCGCAGGCGTGGATCGACCTCGCCCGCAAGCTCGGCACGGCGAACCCGGCCCTCCGTGACCCCGCGAACATCGCCTCGATCGTGCTGCACACCAGCCACCACACGCACTACGTGATCGGCTCGGGTGCGAACGACCCGCAGAAGTACGACCCGACGGCGTCCCGCGAGACGCTCGACCACTCGATCCCGTACATCTTCGCGGTGGCGCTGCAGGACGGCGGCTGGCACCACGTCGACTCCTACACGCCGGAGCGCGCCGGCCGGGCCGACACGGTCGCCCTGTGGCACAAGATCACCACGGCCGAGGACGCGGAGTGGACGCGCCGCTACCACTCGGAGGACCCGGACGAGAAGGCCTTCGGCGGCCGCGTCGAGATCCTCCTCACCGACGGCTCGACCCTGGTGGACGAGATCGCCGTCGCCGACGCCCACCCGCTCGGTGCGCGCCCGTTCGCACGGGAGAACTACATCGCCAAGTTCCGCCTGCTCGCGGAGCCCGTGCTCGAGGCCGCTGAGATCGAGCGGTTCCTGGAGCTCGTGCAGCGCCTGCCCGAGCTCACGGCCGCCGAGGTCGCCGAGCTCTCGATCGTCGCGAAGCCGGGTCTGCTCGACGACGCCGCGGCGCCCGCCGGTCTGTTCTGATGCCCACGCCGTTCATAACTCAGGAGAATCGGCGCGGAACGCGTCGGCTGACCGCCTACACGGCACTTTCCCCCGCCGGTCTCCTGCGTTGTGAACATCGATCGAAGGGGAGCAACTGATGCTGTACTCCACCACGACGCCGGCCGAGAAGCGGCGCCTGTTCCGGGAACGGCTCGCCTCCGGGGAGCTGCTGCGCTTCCCCGGCGCGTTCAACCCCCTGAGCGCCCGACTGATCGAGCAGAAGGGGTTCGAGGGGGTCTACATCTCGGGCGCCGTGCTCTCCGCCGACCTCGGCCTGCCCGACATCGGCCTCACCACGCTCACCGAGGTCGCCGGGCGGGCGAAGCAGATCGCCCGGATGACCGACCTCCCCGCGATCGTCGACGCCGACACCGGCTTTGGGGAGCCGATGAACGTCGCCCGCACGATCCAGGAGCTCGAGGACGCTGGCCTCGCGGGAACGCACATCGAGGACCAGATCAACCCCAAGCGCTGCGGCCACCTCGACGGCAAGGCCGTGGTCGACGAGGACACCGCAATCAAGCGCATCCGCGCAGCCGCCGACGCCCGCCGTGACGAGAACTTCCTGATCATGGCGCGCACCGACATCCGGGCGATCGAGGGGCTGGATGCCGCGATCGACCGGGCCCAGGCGCTCGTCGACGCGGGAGCCGATGCGATCTTCCCCGAGGCGATGCGCACGATCGGCGAGTTCGAGGCCATGGCCGCGGCGCTGGACGTGCCGATCCTCGCGAACATGACCGAGTTCGGCAAGAGCGAGCTGTTCTCCGTCGACAGTCTCCGCGATGCCGGGGTGCGCATGGTCATCTGGCCGGTGTCGCTGCTGCGCATCTCGATGGGGGCCGCGGGCCGCGCACTGGATACGCTGAACGACGAGGGGCACCTGACCTCGAAGCTCGGCGAGATGCAGCACCGCGCCGACCTCTACGAGCTGATCGACTACGAGTCGTACAACCGTTTCGACTCCGGCGTCTTCAACTTCACCGTTACGAAGGAGTGACCATGACCGAGCCGGACATCAAGAAGGGCCTCGCGGGCGTCGTCGTCGACACGACCGCGATCTCGAAGGTCAACCCCGAGACGAACAGCCTGCTCTACCGCGGCTATCCCGTGCAGGAGCTCGCCGACACGCAGTCCTTCGAGGCGGTGGCGTACCTGCTGTGGAACGGCGAGCTGCCGACGGGCGACGAGCTGGCCGCGTTCCGGCTGGAGGAGCGCAAGCACCGCGCCCTGGCCGACAACGTCAAGGCCGCGATCGATCTCGTGCCGCTCGAGGCGCATCCGATGGACGAGGTGCGCACCGCGGTCAGCCTGATCGGCGCATCGGACCCCGAGGCCGGCGGCTCGGTGCTCGACGCCGGTGGCAGCCCGGAGCAGAACCTGGCGCGCAGCATCCGCCTGTTCGCGGCGCTGCCGGCCATCGTCGCCTACGGTCAGCGTCGCCGTCGTGGCCAGGAGCTCATCCCTCCGCGCGACGACCTCGACTACTCGGCGAACTTCCTCTGGATGACCTTCGGGGAAGAGGCCGACGACGTCGTGGTCGACGCCTTCAACCGGTCGATGATCCTCTACGCCGAGCACTCCTTCAACGCCTCGACCTTCACCGCCCGGGTCATCACCTCGACCCTCAGCGACATCTACTCGGCTGTGGTCGGGGCCATCGGTGCGCTCAAGGGCCCGCTGCACGGCGGGGCGAACGAGGCCGTGCTGCACATCTTCAAGGAGATCGGATCGGCGGACGCCGTCGAGACCTGGCTCGACAAGGCTCTCGCGGAGAAGCGCAAGATCATGGGCTTCGGACACCGCGTCTACAAGAACGGCGACTCACGGGTGCCGACCATGAAGGCCGCGCTCGACACCCTCGTCGCGCACTACGGCCGGGAGGACGTCGCCGAGCTGTACGACGCGCTGGAGTCGCAGTTCGTCGAGCGCAAGGGCATCCACCCGAACCTCGACTACCCGTCCGGCCCCGCGTACAGCCTCATCGGCTTCGACACGCTCACCTTCACGCCGCTGTTCGTCGCGGCGCGGGTGACGGGATGGACGGCCCACGTCATCGAGCAGGCCGGCGCGAACGCCCTGATCCGTCCGCTGTCCCACTACGACGGCCCCGACGAGCGGCACGTGGCCGGCTGACCCCTCCGTTCGAATCGCCTGAATGGCTCCATCTCACCGCGGGATGGAGCCATTCGCGCGATTCGGAGCAGTAGCGTGCCGACGGCCCCCGGGTCAAGCGGATGCGGCGGATTTCCGGGAGGAGTAAACCGGATCCGGGACGAAAGCATGTCCCGCGAGAAGGAGGCCCCATGTCCGCGTCCGACGTCACCGTCAAGGAGGTCCGGTCGCTCGTCCCCGCGCGCATGGACCGGCTCCCCTGGTCGCGCTTCCACTGGATGATCGTCGTCGGACTCGGGTTCTCCTGGATCCTCGACGGCCTCGAGGTGCAGATCGTCGCGGCCAACGGCTACGCGCAGACGCTGGGGATGGGTCCCGCCGAGGTCGGCCTCGCCGGCACCTGCTACCTGCTCGGCCAGGTGTTCGGCGCCCTCGTGTTCGGCCGCCTCGCCGACCGCCTCGGCCGCAAGAACCTCTTCCTGCTCTCGCTCGGGGTGTACCTCGTCGGGTCGGCCGTCGCCGGTCTCGCGTTCGCCCCCTGGTTCTTCTACATCTGGCGCTTCGTCGCCGGCGCGGGCATCGGCGGCGAGTACGCGGCGATCAACTCGGCCATCGACGAGATCATCCCCGCGAAGTACCGCGGCCGCGTCGACATCGCCATCAACGGCACCTACTGGGGCGGTGCGGCGCTCGGTGCCGTGGCCAACATGTTCTTCCTCAACACCGACCTCCTCCCCGCCGACATCGGCTGGCGGCTGAGCTTCTTCGTCGGTCCGATCCTCGGCATCCTCATCATCTGGCTGCGGCGGCACATCCCGGAGAGCCCCCGCTGGCAGATGACGCACGGCCGCGAGGAGGAGGCCGAGCGCAACGTCGACGAGATCGAGGAGCGCATCCGCAAGGAGGGCAAGTCGATCGAGCCCGTGGACGAGAGCAAGGCCATCACCGTCAAGGAGTACGGCAGCGTCCCGCTCCTCGTGATAGCGAAGGTGCTGTTCAAGAAGTACCCGCGGCGCACCCTCGTCGGCATCACGATGATGGTGACGCAGTCCTTCCTCTACAACGCGATCTTCTTCACCTACGCGCTCGTGCTGGAGAACTTCTACGACACCCCGCCGGCATCCGCATCGCAGTACTTCATCGTCTTCGCGGTCGGCAACCTCGCGGGCGCCCTCATCCTCGGCCACTTCTTCGACACGTGGGGCCGTCGGCGGATGCTGTTCGGCACCTATGTGCTCGCGGGTCTGATCCTGCTCGTCAGCGCCTTCCTCTTCAACGCGGGTGTGCTGAACGCGGGCACGCACACGGCGTTCTGGTGCGCGTCGTTCTTCTTCGCCTCGGCCGGAGCATCGGCCGCGTACCTGACCGTGAGCGAGATCTTCCCGCTCGAACTGCGCAGCCAGGTGATCTCCTACGTGTTCTCCATCGGGCAGCTCGTCGGCGCTGTCGCTCCGGTGCTCTACGGCGCGCTGATCGGTGCGAGCGCGGAGTCGGGCGACCGCGGTCCGCTGTTCTGGGGGTACGTGCTCGGTGCGGCGATCATGATGTTCGGCGGCGTCGTGTGCGGCGTCTTCGGCGTCAGTGCGGCCGGGAAGTCGCTGGAGGACATCGCCGATCCGCTCTCGCTCGTGGAACCGGCGAAGAAGGGCGTCACCCCGGGAGCGGAGTCCGGCTCCTGAGAAGGCGTTTCCGCTAGCGGGCGAGCCAGTTCCGCAGGGAGCGCGTGACGAACGGCAGCACCCAGTACGTCATGATCGGCGTGAGCACGAGGGTGGTGATGAGCACGCGGAGCCACAGCGGAACGGCGTCCCATCCCGGCACCGGGCTCATGGCGTAGGTGAACGCGAGGTTCACGGGGAAGAAGCCGAGCCAGATCGAGACGGCCTGCTTCCACCGCGGCGGCGCCGGGGCGACGGTCACGGTGCTCGTCGTGCCGTCCGGGTCGACGACGGGGATGGAGCCGGTGGACGGCTCGTCGAACCAGCCCTCGATGCCCGAGCGGCGCTTGGACCTCTCGCTGCGGACGAAGCCCTGGCCCATCGACAGCCACCACGCGCGTTCCCCGGACTGCTCCCACGCGGTGAGCGCGTCCTCGCTCGCGAAGCGGTAGAGCATGTGCCAGACCTGGGAGTCCTCGCCGGCACGGACCCAGCCGGAGCCGAGGAAGCCCGGGTACTTCGTCGCGAGGTTCACCCCGGTCTGCACCCACGCGGTCGCCTCGGCGATGCGCTCCGGGTCGACCTCGCGGCGGATGGAGACGGTGACGGGTTCGGACACAGGGGCGGATGCGGACATGGTGCGGTCCTCGGGGTGAGCGGCGTCGGGGTGCGGACGCGGGGCGACGGCGCCAGGGTCGCGGCGCCTGGTCGATTCTAGTTCTCCTTCGAGTCGCGCGATTGGCTCCAGATCCGGGCCGGATGCCGCCAGCATCTCCCGCAGCTCATCGATCGTCGCCCAGGGCTGCCTCGCGACATCCGGCCGCCCGACCCCCGGCCTCCAGCGTCGGCAGAAGTAGTCGCCGAGCGCCACCAGGTCCGCGAGCGGCAGCGTGCCGAGGGAGACCCAGGTCGCGGCGGGGGAGGTCACCCGGAGGCCGTCCCGATAACGGATCGAGGTGAGGCTGGACAGCGTGCGGTGTCCGGTCACGCCGCGGGCGCGAGGGAACGGGATCCTGCCGGACGCGCTGACGTGGAGGGCGAGGTCGTCCGCCGTCGCGACGCTCCCGCGGTCGTCGAAGGCGAGCGGTAGCGGGCCTCCCCAGATCGAGGCCGCGGTCTCGTGGCTGAAGAAGTGTCCGGTCGGATCCGCGCAATCGACCGCGGCTCACGCCGTGCAGCCGCGCCGTCCGTACCGCGAAGTCCGCCCCGAAACCGGCCGGAAGCTCGTGTCGTCGTCCCATGCCCCCACGCTCCCACCGCTGCTGTCGGGCTGGGTTCGAAGGGAAGAAGAAGACCCCCGCCGACCCGATTCGGCGGGGGTCTCGGGAGCGAGAGTGCTCACCGTGTGCACGGGAGACGCGACTACCCGATCCGGTCTGAGTCTGTGCCGTGCATCTGCAGTTGTAATCGGCCCAGGTGGCCAGCGGGTGAACGAGGGGCGAACGGCGCCGTGCGGCCACTCGTCTGCCCGACGACGAGAGATACAAGGACGTCCTCGTATTTTCACGGTCGTCGGAGTAAACTCGCCGATGTGCCAAAGAGGGCACGGAGGGATGTCGCACAATGACCCGCACTATCCCGCACTTCGTGGGCGGAACGCATGTCACCCCGGAAGACGGCCGCTTCGCCGACGTCTTCGATCCGAGCACCGGCGCCGTGCAGGCCCGGGTGCCGCTCGCATCCGCGGAGGAGGTGCGCCGCGTCATCGGGAACGCCGAGCAGGCCCAGGCCGCGTGGGCGGCGACCAACCCGCAGAAGCGCGCCCGCGTCCTCCTGCGGTTCCTCGACCTCGTGCAGCAGGAGATGACCTCGCTCGCCGAACTCCTCGCGAGCGAGCACGGCAAGACCGTCGACGACGCCAAGGGTGACATCCAGCGGGGTCTCGAGGTCATCGAGTTCTCCGCCGGGGCCCCGCACCTGCTCAAGGGCGAGTACTCCACCGGGGCCGGGGCGGGCATCGACGTGTACTCGATGCGGCAGCCGCTCGGGGTCGTCGCGGCGATCACGCCCTTCAACTTCCCCGCCATGATCCCGCTGTGGAAGGCCGGCCCCGCCCTCGCCGCCGGCAACGCCGTGGTGCTCAAGCCGAGCGAGCGCGACCCCTCCGTGCCCGTGCGCCTCGCCGAGCTGTTCCTCGAGGCGGGCCTGCCCGCCGGTGTCCTCAACGTCGTGCACGGAGACAAGGAGGCGGTGGACACGCTGCTCACCGACGACCGGATCCGCGCGGTCGGCTTCGTGGGCTCCACGCCCATCGCCGAGTACATCTACGCCACCGCGGCCGCTCACGGCAAGCGGGCGCAGTGCTTCGGCGGCGCGAAGAACCACATGATCGTGATGCCCGACGCCGACCTCGACCAGGCCGTCGACGCCCTCATCGGCGCCGGCTACGGCTCCGCGGGGGAGCGGTGCATGGCCATCTCCGTCGCGGTCCCGGTCGGCGAGGAGACCGCGGACGCCCTCGCCGCCAAGCTCACCGAACGCGTCGCCCAGCTGCGGGTCGGGCCGTCCCTGGCGAAGGACGTCGACTACGGCCCCCTCGTCACGAGTGCCGCGGTCGAGCGGGTCGAGGGCTACATCCAGCAGGGGATCGATGAGGGGGCGACACTGCTCGCCGACGGCCGCGGTTTCACGGTCCCCGGGCACGAGGAGGGCTTCTACCTCGGACCGACCCTGTTCGACCACGTGACCACCGACATGGCGATCTACCGTGAGGAGATCTTCGGCCCGGTGCTCGTGATCGCCCGCGCCGCCGACTACGAGGAGGCGCTGCGCATGGCCTCCGAGCACGAATACGGCAACGGCGTCGCCATCTTCACGCGCGACGGCGATGCCGCCCGCGACTTCGCCGCTCGGGTGGAGGTCGGGATGGTGGGCGTGAACGTGCCCATCCCGGTGCCGATCGCCTACTACACGTTCGGCGGCTGGAAGCGCAGCGGCTTCGGCGACCTCAACCAGCACGGCGCCGACGCCTTCCGCTTCTACACGAAGACCAAGACCGTGACGAGCCGCTGGCCGTCGGGGATCCGCGAGGGCGCGAGCTTCGTGATCCCCACCATGCACTAAGGACACGCGATGACCATGACCACTGTCACCACCACCGACGAGGAGCGCGAGGCGATCCTCGACGCCGTGCGGGAGTTCGCCGACGCGGAGCTCGCTCCGTTCGCCGCCGAACGCGACGAGAAGCACCTGTTCCCGCGCGAGTCGCTCCAGCGCGGTGGCGAGCTCGGCCTCGGCGGGATCTATGTGAGCGAGGAGTTCGGCGGCACGGGGCTCACCCGCGTCGACACCGTCGCCATCTTCGAGGAGCTCGCCAAGGCCGACCCTGCCGTGGCCGCCTACATCTCCATCCACAACATGGTGGTGTGGATGATCGACACCTACGGCGACGACGAGCAGCGGTCGCGCTGGCTGCCGTCGCTGACCGCCATGCAGGAGTTCGGCGGCTACTGCCTCACGGAGCCGGGAGCCGGATCCGACGCGGCGAACATCGCGACCAGCGCCGTCCGCGAGGGCGACGAGTACGTGCTGACCGGGGTGAAGCAGTTCATCTCCGGAGCCGGTGAGGCCGCGGTATACGTCGTCATGGCGCGGACCGGCGAGCCGGGAGCCCGGGGCATCAGCGCCTTCCTCGTCCCCGGCGACGCGGAGAACCTGAGCTTCGGCGCCCCGGAGAAGAAGATGGGGTGGCACGCGCAGCCCACCCGTCCCGTGATCATGGACGGCGTGCGGGTGCCGGCGTCCGCGATGCTCGGCGACGAGGGCCGCGGCTTCGCGATCGCGATGTCGGCGCTCAACGGCGGACGCCTCAACATCGCGGCGTGCTCGATCGGCGGTGCGCAGGCAGCGCTCGACAAGGCCGTGCAGTACGTGCACGAGCGCGTCGCGTTCGGGGAGCCGCTGGCGGAGAAGCAGTCGATCCTCTTCGCGATCGCCGACATGCGCACCGACCTGCAGGCGGCGAGGCTGATGGTGCGCGACGGCGCGGAGGCGGTGGACGAGAAGGCGCCGGACGCGACGATGCGCTGCGCAATGGCCAAGCGCTTCGCGACCGACGCCGGCTTCGAGGTGGCCAACCGCGCCCTCCAGCTGCACGGCGGCTACGGCTACCTGCAGGACTACGGCATCGAGAAGATCGTCCGCGACCTCCGCGTGCACCAGATCCTCGAGGGGACGAACGAGATCATGCGCCTCATCGTCGGCCGGGAGATGCTGCGACCCGCGGGGTCGGCGTCGATGCGGAGCGCATCATGACCCGCGTGGCCTTCCTCGGGCTCGGGCACATGGGACTGCCGATGGCGAAGAACCTCGTCGCCGCCGGACACGAGGTGCACGGCTTCGACCTCGTGCCCGCGGCCATCGAGGCGGCGCGGGCGGGCGGGATCCCCGTGGCGGCGAGCGGCGCGGAGGCGGTGGCGGACGCGGAGGTCGTGGTGACGATGTTCCCGGCGGGGAAGCACGTCATCGAGGCCTACCGCACGGAGCTGCTGGCGGCCGCGCGCCCCGGGACGCTGTTCATCGAGTCGTCGACCATCGCGGTGGACGAGGCGCGGGCCGCTCATGCGCTCGCGCTCGCCGCGGGCCATCGGCACATCGACGCTCCAGTCTCCGGAGGTGTGGTCGGGGCGGAGGCCGGGACCCTGGCGTTCATGGTCGGGGGCTCCGACGACGACTTCGCGGCGGCGCTTCCGCTGCTGGAGATCATGGGAAAGCGCATCGTGCACTGCGGCGGACCGGGACTCGGACAGGCGGCGAAGGTCTGCAACAACATGGTGCTCGCGGTGTCGCAGATCGCCGTGGCCGAGGCGTTCGTGCTGGGCGAGCGGCTCGGACTCGAGCATCAGGCCCTGTTCGACGTGGTGTCCCAGGCGTCCGGGCAGTGCTGGGCGCTCACCACGAACTGTCCCGTGCCCGGACCGGTGCCCACGAGCCCCGCGAACCGGGACTACCAGCCGGGGTTCGCGGGGGCACTCATGGCGAAGGACCTCGGTCTCGCGCTGCAGGCCATCGAGCAGACCTCGACGGATGCCCGGATGGGTCGTCTGGCGCAGGAGCTGTACGCCGCCTACGCCGCCGGCGACGGCGCCGCCCGCGACTTCTCCGGCATCATCACCGACATCCGCGGCTGACCCCGGCTTTCGAATCGCGCGATTGGCGCCGAATCCGGCCGAAATGCAGCACATCGGGCGATTCGAAGGGGAGGGTGGATGACAAACGACAGGAAGGCGGCAGCGATGACCGAGTACGAGACGATCCTGGTGGAGCAGCGCGGACGCGTGGGGTGGATCACCCTCCACCGTCCGGAGGCGCTCAACGCGCTGAACAGCCGGCTCGCCGAGGAGGTCACCGCGGCCGCGCAGGCCTTCGATGCGGATGACGGGATCGGGGCGATCGTCCTGACCGGCTCCGAGAAGGCCTTCGCGGCGGGTGCCGACATCAAGGAGATGGAGGGCATGTCCGCGGCGGAGATGCTCGAGACCGACCACTTCGGCGTCTGGCACGACTTCGCTGCCGTGCGCACCCCGGTCATCGCGGCGGTCTCCGGATTCGCGCTCGGCGGCGGCTGCGAGCTGGCGATGATGTGCGACATCATCCTCGCCGCGGACACTGCGAAGTTCGGACAGCCGGAGATCAATCTCGGCGTGATCCCCGGCATGGGCGGCACGCAGCGGCTCATCCGCGCGGTCGGGTACTACAAGGCCGCGGAGCTCGTGCTGTCCGGCCGCTTCATGGGGGCCGAGGAAGCGGAGCGTTCCGGACTCGTGTCCCGCGTCGTCCCGGCGGCGGACCTCCTGGCCGAGGCGACGACGTTGGCGGAGACGATCGCGTCGAAGTCGCTGCCGTCGGTCTACGCCGCCAAGGCCGCGCTCGATGCAGCGATGGAGACGACGCTGTCCGCCGGCCTCGCCCATGAGAAGCAGGCGTTCGCGGCGCTGTTCGACACGCACGACCAGAAGGAGGGGATGTCGGCCTTCCGCGAGAAGCGCACGCCCGACTTCCAGAACAGCTGATCGCGGTTCACAACTCAGGAGGTCGAGTCGCGGAGCCGGCGTTCTGCGGTGCCGGGGCCCAGTCGGCCGCAATTCTCCTGAGTTGTGAACGGGTCAGCCGCGCAGGGACTCCACGATCTTCGCGATCCGACGGTCGCGCGTCGCGTCCTGCTTGGCGTCGGCGACCGCCCTGGCGTGCTCCTTCCGCGCTGAGGGGGAGAGGGCGTCGAAGGCGGCGCGCACCGCGGGGTCGACGTCGAGGGCGGCGGCCAGGGCGGCCGGCACCTCGACCGTCCGCTCTGCGGTGTCGAGCCGGATCACGGCGTCCACCTCCTGGTCGATCTCCACCGCGAGGTCTGCGCGGGCGGCCTTGCTGAGACCGATCATGTTCTCGCCGCCCATCCGGGCCAGGCGCAGGCGGGCGGTGCGGCCGCCGATCGTGACCGCGACCGGGAAGGTCTTCCCCGCGCCGAAGGAGGCCACCTGTTCGTCGGTGAGGAGGATCGCCGCGGCGGGACCGCGACCGGTGAGGACGGTGTGCACGCGCAGTTCGCTCATGCAGGAAGAGTACGCCCGCCGTCCTCGATCGCGGCGACGAGGGCGGTGTTGCGCTCCGCGATCAGCCGCTCCATGTACCGCCCCAGGACCAGGGCGTCGACGAGGCGGCCGAGGGGCCCGAAAGGCGACCGGAACGCGACGGTGTCCCGCATGAGGGTGCCACGCGGGTGCTCCTCGAACACATGCTCGTGCCGGAGCTCGCGGAACGGTCCGGCGATCTGACGGTCCGTGAACCGATGCGGCGCGTCGATGTCGAACACCACGGAGCGCAGGCGGAACGGGATGCCGAAGTGCCGCGCGCGCCAGGTCACCGTGGACCCCTCGGTGAACGCGCCGCCCGCAGGCTCCTCGATCATGGTCTCGCTGTAGCGCGCCATGGACTGCAGATGCAGTTCGGGGTCCAGAGCCGCGGCGAAGACGACCGGGCGGGGCGCCGCGGTCACGGTGTCGAGCACGAACCGGGGCATCAGAGCGGTTCGGGGAGGGGGCGCGGATCGATGAAGTCGCCGGCGTCACGGCGCAGGCGGGCGACGATGGCGACGAGCTCCGCGGCATCGGCCTCGCTCATGCCGGGATCGGCGAAGACGTCGGCGTTCAGGGCGGTCGTGGCGCGCTCGACGAGGTCGCGCCCGGCGTCGGTCAGGGCGAGCATCGCGGCGCGTCCGTCGTGGGGGTGCGGTTCGCGGATCACGAGGCCGTCGCGCACGAGCCGCTCGGCGGTGCTGGTGATGGTGGTGGCGTGGACCTGCAGGCGCGCGACGACGCTCGACAGCGGCAGTCGTCCGGCCCGGCTGAAGGCGAGCAGCCGGAGCACCTCGTACCGCGCGAAGCTCAGCGCGAAGGGTTTGAGGGCCGCGTCGACGCGGGCGAGGAGGAGCTGCTGTGCCCGCATCACCGACGTGACGACCGTCATGCCGTCTGCGGCCTCGGTCCAGCCGTGCGCGATCCACTGCCGCTTCGCCTCGGCGAGCGGGTCGACGGGAAGCGGGCGGGGTCGGACCACGTCTCTACGGTACCGGGGGAGGGCGCCCCCGGTCGCCAGCGGCGAGCCGAGGACGGCAACTGTCGACTATGTATACATTCGTGACCGAAATGTCGGGTGCAGCCTGCGGATCCCTCTGCCTTTGGCTACATAGAAGAGCGGGCGGATAGACTCAGCGTGTCGTGAGGAGCATTCGATGAAGATCTTCGTCCTGGTCAAAGAGGTGCCGGACACCTATGGTGATCGCACGTTGAATCTGGAGACCGGCCTCGCCGATCGCGGCGCCGGGGATGTGGTCCTCGACGAGATCACGGAACGGGCCCTCGAGGTCGCTCTCTCCTACGCCGACAAGAACGAGGGCACCGAGGTCGTGGCCCTCACGATGGCGCCGGAGAGCGCGACCGCGTCGGTGCGACGGGCCCTCGCGATCGGCGCCGCCTCCGCGATCCACATCGTCGACGAGCAGCTCGTCGGCGCCGACCTGGGACTCACCGCCGAGGTCCTCGCCGCCGCGATCCGCCGTGGCGCCCCCGACCTCGTCATCACCGGCAACCTGTCCACCGACGGCGCCGGTGGCGTCCTGCCCGCGATGCTCGCCGAGCACCTCGGCTGGGCGCAGGCCACCGCCCTCTCCGCGGTCGAGATCACGGCCGAGGGCATCTCCGGCACCCGGGGCGCGGACGCGGGGAACCAGCAGGTGACCGCGCCGCTGCCCGCCGTGATCTCCATCACCGAGGCGCTCCCTGACGCCCGGTTCCCGAACTTCAAGGGGATCATGGCGGCGAAGAAGAAGCCGCTGGAGGTGCTGTCCCTCGCCGACCTCGACGTGTCGGCGGACCCCGCGGCGGCTCCGCGCACCATCATGACCGCCGTCTCCGAGAAGCCTCCGCGGGCGGCCGGTGTCAAGATCACCGACGAGGGCGATGCCGCCGAGAAGCTCGTCGAGTTCCTCGTGCAGAACAGGCTGGTGTGACATGGCGTACCCCGAGAACCCGATCCTCGTGCTCCTCGACGTCGACCCGTCCGGCGAGCTCGCCAGCAGCGCGGCCGGACTCCTCGGCGCGGCGGCGGGCATCGGCACCCCGGTGGCGCTGATCGTCGGCGGTTCCGAGTCCGCGGTCGCCACGGCCGCGGCGGCCGGAGCCGCGGTCGTGCTCACGGCCGAGGGCGACCCGTCGGCGCTCACGGTCCCGATCGTCGACGCGCTGCAGGCCGCCGCCGTGCAGGCGCAGCCCGAAGCCGTCCTCATCTCGAACTCGATCTCCGGGCGCGATGTCGCCGGCCGGTTCGCGGTGCGATCGAAGAGCGCTCTCGCCGTGGATGCCGTCGGGGTCTCCCGCGACGACGAGGGCATCGTCGCCCACCACTCGGTCTACGGCGGGGCGTACCTCGTCGATGCGGCCGCGACGTACGGCACGCTCGTCGTCACGGTGCGGCAGGGCGCGGTGGAGGCCAGGGCCGAGGCGGTCGCCTCCCCGCAGATCGAGCAGCTCGCGGTCACCCCGTCAGGAGCGGTCGCCGCGACGGCGGGCCCCGTCGAGACCGTCGAGGCCACCTCGTCCCGTCCCGAGCTGCGCGGAGCGACCCGCGTCGTCTCCGGTGGCCGCGGCCTCGCGTCGAAGGAGAAGTTCGTGCTCGTCGAGGAGCTCGCCGACGCTCTCGGCGCGGCCGTGGGTGCCTCGCGCGCCGCGGTCGACGCGGGCTACATCCCGCAGTCCCACCAGGTCGGGCAGACCGGGGTCTCGGTGTCGCCGCAGCTCTATGTCGCGCTCGGGATCTCCGGGGCGATTCAGCATCGCGCCGGCATGCAGACGTCGAAGAACATCGTGGCGATCAACAAGGACCCGGAGGCGCCGATCTTCGACGTCGCCGACTTCGGCATCGTCGGCGACGTGTTCGCGATCGTCCCGCAGGTGATCGCCGCGCTCGAGGCGCGGAAGAAGTAGTCATGGCGACGCGGGTGCTGCGCCGCGGGCTTCCGCGGGTGCCGGGCGGCGAGCCGTGGCCGCCCGCCGATGCGACGGTCGAGACCGTCGATGCGGCCGTCGCCGTCGAGGCGCCGGTGGCGACGCCGGTCTCTGCGACGACGGAGGGCGGGGAGGACGGCCCCGCCGCGGTCACGCCGGACGCCACCGGCGTCCAGGCTGCGCAGCCGGACGCCGCGCCGCGTCGGGCACTCCGCCGGGGTCTCCCGCGCGTTCCGGGCGGTGAGCCCTGGCCGCCGTCTACGGTCGGGGCCGCGCTCGCGGCGTCGTCCGCACCCGCCGCGGTGCCGGGCGAGACCGCACCTTCCGCCGCGGCCGTTGCGCCTCCTGCCGCGCCCGCTGCCGCCGCGTCGTCCGCCGCGCCGGCTCGGACTCCTGCTGCGGCGCCCGCTCCCGAGACGCCCGCCGCAGGCGAGAGCGTCCGCCGCGGACTGCCCCGAGTCCCGGGTGGCGAGCCCTGGCCCCCCGCGGGGACCGTGCCCGCCCGTCCGACCTCCCCTCCGTCCGCGGCCGTGGCGGCGGATGTCTCCGCGATCCCGGAGACGGCGGCGCCGTCCGCGACCCTCGTCTCCGACCCCGCCGCTGTCCCGGGGACCGCGCTCGCCACCGGCGCCGACATCAGCGCGCCGCTGCCCTGGACCCGTACGGTCTGGAACGGTCGAGCACCGCGGCATCTCCCGGCCGCCGCCTCATCGACCGTCTCCGGCGCTCGCCGGCGCCCGACCTGGACCCAGGCGATCGCGACGCTGTTCGGCGCCGCCGCCCTCGGCGTGCTCGCGGCCGCGGCCGTGGCCCTCGTCCGCACGCTGCTGAGCCTCCCGTTCATGCAGGACTTCCTGGCGGCCTTCCCTGGCGAGTACGAGCCACCGATCCCGGTCGAGCCCGGCTTCGCGCCGTGGGTCAACTGGGCGCACTTCTTCAACATGTTCCTGATCGTGCTGATCATCCGCTCGGGGCTGCAGGTGCGCACCGAGAAGCGGCCGAGCGTGTTCTGGTCCCCGCGGAACAACCCGAAGGGCAAGATCAGCCTGAACCTCTGGTTCCACCAGGCGCTCGACATCCTGTGGCTGGTCAACGGCGTGATCTTCGTCGTCCTGCTGTTCGTCACCGGGCACTGGGTGCGGATCGTGCCGACGAGCTGGGAGGTGTTCCCGAACGCGCTGTCGGCGGCCCTCCAGTACATCTCGTTCGACTGGCCGCACGAGAACGGCTGGAACAACTACAACAGCCTGCAGCAGCTCGCCTACTTCGTCACCGTCTTCCTCGCGGCGCCGCTCGCCGCGGTCACCGGGTTCCGCATGTCGGGGCTCTGGCCCAAGAGGGCGGAGCGCCTGTCGAAGGCGTACCCGGTGGAGTGGGCGCGTGCCCTGCACTTCCCGGTGATGCTCTACTTCGTGGCGTTCATCATCGCGCACGTCGCGCTCGTGATGCTGACCGGCTTCCTGCGGAACCTCAACCACATGTTCGCCGCGCAGGATGCCGCGACGTGGACGGGATTCTGGGTGTTCATCGCCTCGCTCGTCGTGATCGCGGTCGCCTGGGTCGCTGCGCGTCCGCTCGTGCTCGCCCCGATCGCGAAGGCGTTCGGCAAGGTCTCGGGGCGCTGATCCATGACCGATCGCACCGCCATCGAGGACTACTGGCGCGAGACCCGCATCGCGCTGCCCCACCTGCCGGAGCCTCTTCCCGAGGCGTGGGGTTTCGGCGCGACGCCGGAGCACGCCGACGAGCTCCTGGAGCTCGTGCTCGCGGGTATCAAGGTGGGCACGGCGTCCTCTCTCTGGGACTACGAGGAGTCGGGGGATCCGCTGCCGACCGTCGGCGAGCTCAGCATCATCCTCGATGGGACCGGCGCTCCGCGCGCCGTGATCGAGACCACGGCGATCGACATCGTTCCGTTCGACGAGGTCGACGAGGCGCACGCCTTCGACGAGGGGGAGGGGGATCGTACCCTGGCGCACTGGCGCGAGGTGCACGAGCGCTACTGGCGCACCCACTCCGAGAACCCGCGCGGCTACGAACCCGACATGCCGGTGCTGTGCGAGCGCTTCCGGCTGCTCCTGCCGGCCGGCACGGAGGACTGAGAAGAGGGAGATCATGGCAGAGGCCTACATCGTCGACGCGGTCCGTTCGCCGGTCGGACGCCGTGGCGGCGCTCTCGCGGAGATCCACCCCGCCGACCTCGGCGCGCACAGTCTGCGGGCCCTCGTCGACCGGACCGGCATCGACCCCGGCGCCGTGGACGACGTGATCCTCGGAGCCATCGATGCGATCGGCGGGCAGGCCGGGAACGTCGCGCGCACCGCGTCGCTCGTCGCCGGCTTCCCGGAACACGTGCCGGGCGTCACGATCGATCGGCAATGCGGATCGAGTCAGCAGGCCGTGCACTTCGCCGCGCAGGCGGTGCTCAGTGGCACCAGCGACCTCGTGATCGCCGGCGGGCTGCAGAACATGTCGCGGATCCCGCTCACCGCCGCCGCGACCGTCGGCCGGGAGTACGGTTTCACGACGCCGTACGCCGAGTCGCCCGGATGGCAGGAGCGCTACGGCGACCAGGAGATCTCGCAGTTCCGCGGAGCGGAGCTCATCGCCGAGCGGTGGGACATCTCACGGGAGGAGATGGAGCGGTACGCGCTGGAGAGCCACCGCCGGGCGGCCCAGGCCCAGGACGACGGGCGGTTCGCGGCGGAGATCGCGCCGCTCGCCGGGCTCGACCACGACGAGGGCGTGCGCCGGGACACCACCCTCGAACGCATGGCCGGCCTGCCGCCGCTCGCGCCCGACGGGCGGATCACCGCTGCGGTCGCGTCGCAGATCAGCGATGCGTCGAGTGCCGTGCTCATCGCCAGCGCGCGGGCGGTGCAGGAGCACGGCCTCACGCCGCGGGCCCGCATCCACCACGTCTCCGTCCGCGGCGACGACCCCGTGCTCATGCTCACGGCGCCGATCCCGGCGACCCGGCACGCGTTGGAGCGTACGGGACTCCGGATCGAGGACATCGACCTGTTCGAGGTCAACGAGGCGTTCGCCTCGGTCGTGCTCGCCTGGATGCGCGAGACCGGTGCGCCGCACGAGAAGGTCAACGTCAACGGCGGCGGCATCGCACTGGGGCATCCGATCGGCGCGACGGGCACCCGCATCCTCGCGACCCTGCTGAACGAGCTCGAGCGCACCGGCGGACGGTACGGCCTGCAGACGATGTGCGAGGGCGGCGGCGTCGCGAACGTCACGATCATCGAACGCCTCTGAGCGCAGACGAAAGGGCCGCCCCGCGGGGCGGCCCTTTCGGTGAGGACGAGGGTCAGGGGCGCACGAAGCGGACCTCGGTGAGCGTCTCGCCCAGGAACGGCTCGGTGTGCGCCGCGCCGTCGAGGTGGAACCCGTTGCGCGTGTAGAAGCGGTGCGCGCGGGGGTTGTCCTCGGCGACCCAGAGGTAGAGCGGCTCGTCCTTCTCGACGGCCGCATCGAACAGCTTCTGCCCGATGCCGGTCGAGTGGTACGCGTCGAGCAGGTAGATGAAGTACAGCTCGCGGAACGCCGGGGCGTCCTTGTCGCGAGCCGGACCCGAGCCGACGAAGCCGACGATCTCGCCGTCGACGAGCGCCGCGTTCATCTTGAAGTCGGGGCCCTGCGAGGCCCAGTGCGTCCACAGCTCGGCCATACGGCGGGGCGAGACCTTCTCCAGCGCCGCCTTGCTGATGAGGTGATCGTAGGTCTCGTGCCAGCACTGCGCATGCACGCGACCGAGGGCTTCCGCATCCACATCACGGACCGGACGGACGATGACTTCGGGCTGGGCTTCGGCGCTCATGCGGTGACTCTACGGCGGGTCCGTGGAAATCGGAAATCGGGATGACGGCCCGTGGGAGGCCCTTCGACGGCATGGAGGAATCGGACAACGAAGTTCGACCGTCGTGCGCGGATGGCTACGATCAGTCCTCGTGAATGTGATCTGGCGGACCCTCCTCGTGATCCTCGGTGCACGTCGTCGCGTACGGCAGGGGAAGACCCTCGACCCCACCGCCGTCGGCACCGTCACCGTGACCACCCTGCCCACGGACCTCGACATCCTCCGCCACATGAACAACGGCCGGTACCTGTCGCTGTTCGACCTCGGCCGCTGGGACCACCTCATCCGCACGGGGCTGTTCGACGTGATGAAGGAGCAGGGCTGGTACGCGGTGGTCTCCAGCGAGACCATCACCTTCCGCAAGTCGCTCCAGCTCTGGCAGCGGTTCGAGGTGCAGTCGCGCTTCATCGGGCACGACGAGAAGGCGCTGTTCCTGGAGCACCGGGCCGTGGTCGCCGGCGAGGTCTACGCCAGGGCCATCGTGCGGGCCCGCGTGCTGCGCCGGTCCGGCGGCACGGTCAGCAACGAGGAGCTGTTCGCCGCGGTGGGCAAGCCCGACGGGGTGCCCGAGATCGACGCGTGGGTGCACGACTGGGCCGCCGCGTCCGCTCTGCCTCCCGTGCGCACGCCCGCCCCCAGCATCTGGAACTGACCCGACTGCGGCCCGCCCGGTCGGGCACCCCGGGATTCCGCGACCGGAGACCTAGGGTGGTCACATGGCAGAGTCGTCGTCATCCTCCGCGGAGGCGGGGGCATCCGCATCCCTCGCCGATCAGGCCGTCGAACTCGCGCGCCGTTGGGTGATCGAGGCGGCTGCGGCCGACGTCGACCCCGCCGCCGAGCGTCTCGCCGGCGTCCTCCGCGACGCCAACGGCCTGCCGTTCACCCTCGGTTTCGTCGACGGCGTGATGCGGCCGGAGAGCCTGACCGCTGCGGCCGCCCAGCTGCGCCGCATCGCGCCCATCGTGCCGGAGTTCCTGCCGTGGTACCTGCGCTCCGCCGTGCGGCTCGGCGGCGGGGTCGCCCCGGTGCTGCCGACGCCGGTCGTGCCGATCGCGCGGCGGGCGCTGCGCGAGATGGTGGGGCACCTGGTGGTGGACGCCCGGCCCGCGAAGCTCGGACCCGCGATCGAGAAGCTGCGGGAGTCGGGGTCGCGACTGAACCTCAACCTCCTCGGGGAGGCGGTGCTCGGGGAGGCAGAGGCGCAGCGGCGGCTCGACGGCATCCACGAGCTCATCCGGCGTCCGGATGTCGACTACGTGTCGGTCAAGGTCTCCGCCATCGTCAGCCGCATCTCGATGTGGGGCTTCGACGAGGTCGTCGAGCGGGTCATCGACCGGCTGCTCCCTCTCTACGTGACGGCTGCGGAAGACGGCACCTTCATCAACCTCGACATGGAGGAGTATCGCGACCTCGACCTCACGATCGCCGTCTTCACGCGGATCCTGGAGGACCCTCGGCTCACCGGACTCGAGGCCGGGATCGTGCTGCAGGCCTACCTGCCCGACGCGCTGCCGGCGTTGCAGGAGCTCACCGCCTGGGCACAGGATCGCGTGATCCACGGCGGGGCCCGCATCAAGGTGCGCCTCGTGAAGGGCGCGAACCTCGCGATGGAGCACGTCGAGGCGACCCTGCACGGATGGACGCCCGCGCCCTACGACACGAAGCTCGACACCGACGCCAACTACCTGCGCTGCCTGGACTGGGCGCTGCAGCCCGAGCACACGACCGCCGTGCGGCTCGGCGTAGCCGGCCACAACCTCTTCGGCATCGCCCATGCGTGGCTGCTCGCCGGGGAGCGCGGGGTCCGCGACGCGGTCGAGTTCGAGATGCTGCTCGGCATGGCTCAGGGGCAGGTGCAGGCGGTGTCCCGCGAAGTGGGTCCGGTGCTGCTGTACGTGCCGGTCGTCGCGCCCGCCGAGTTCGATGTGGCCATCAGCTACCTCGTGCGGCGGCTGGAGGAGAACGCGTCGTCCGAGAACTTCCTCTCCGCGGCGTTCCACCTGCACGACGACGAGTCCCTCTTCGCGCGGGAGGCCGAGCGCTTCCTCGACGCCCTGGACCGGGCGGGGGACCCGGCCCTCGGCCTCGGCCCGCGGCGCACCCAGGACCGCCTCGCGCCCGTGCACGAGTCCGTGCGACCCGCCCCGGTCGGTCCGGCGGCGGAGGCCGACCTCACGAAGGCGGTGCTCGGCATCGTGCGCGGCTCCGACGACACCGACACCGGCGCCTACCTCGAGACCGCCGTGTACGCCGCGCGCGAGCGCGGGGAGGACACCGGGGGCGCCCCGGGCTTCGTGAACACGGCCGATAGCGACCTCGCCCTCCCCGCCAATCGTGAGTGGGCGGCGGGGATCCGTGCGAGGCTCGCGGACTCGACGGTCGGGAGGGATGTCCTGGACGCGGCCCGCGTCGATGACGCCGATGACCTCGGCCGCATCGTGCGCGGCGTGCAGGGCGCGGCGGCAGCGTGGGGATCACGTCCCGCGGCCGAGCGGGCGGAGGTGCTGCTGCGCGCGGCGGCCGCTCTCGAGTCCCGCCGCGGGGAGCTGATCGAGGTCGCGGCGGCGGAGACCGGCAAGGTCTTCGCCGAGGCCGACGTCGAGGTGAGCGAGGCCGTCGACTTCGCCCGGTACTACGCCGCGACGTGCCGCGAGCTCGATGCGATCTCCGGCGCCGTGTTCGTCCCCGCCAGGGTGACCGTCGTCGCTCCGCCGTGGAACTTCCCCCTCGCGATCCCTGCCGGTGGCGTTCTGGCGGCGCTCGCCGCGGGGTCCGGCGTCGTCCTCAAGCCCGCCCCGCAGGCACGCAGGTGCGCGGCGGTGCTCGTGGCGGCGCTGTGGGAGGGCGGCGTGCCCCGCGAAGCCCTCGCTCTCGTCGACATCGAGGAAGGCGACCTCGGCCGTGCCCTCATCACGGACGAGGCCGTGGACCGGGTGATCCTCACCGGCTCGTGGGAGACCGCGGCGCTGTTCCGCTCCTGGCGCCCCGACCTGCCTCTGCTCGCGGAGACCAGCGGCAAGAACGCGATGATCATCACGCCCTCGGCCGACCTCGACCTCGCCGTGGCCGACCTCGTGAAGAGCGCGTTCGGGCACGCGGGGCAGAAATGCTCCGCGGCGTCGCTCGCGATCCTCGTCGGGCCGGTGGGGCGCTCGCAGCGCTTCGCGCGTCAGCTCGCCGACGCGGTCCGCTCGCTGCGGGTCGGCTGGCCCTCGGATCCGCTCGCCGAGGTGGGCCCCGTCATCGAGAAGCCCGAGGGCAAGCTCGCCTGGGCCCTCTCCGAGCTGGAGGGCGACGAGCGGTGGCTCATCGAACCCGCCCTCGACCCCGCCGACGACGGCAGCGGACGGCTCTGGCGCCCCGGCGTGCGGGTCGGCGTGCAGTCCGGCTCTCGCTTCCACACCGAGGAGTTCTTCGGACCGGTCCTCGGGATCATGCACGCCCCGACCCTCGCGAAGGCCGTCGACCTGCAGAACGCGGTCGCCTACGGTCTCACGGCGGGGCTCCACACCCAGGATCCCGACGACCTGGCCTTCTGGCTCGACCGCGTGCAGGCCGGGAACCTCTACGTCAATCGCGGCACGACGGGAGCGATCGTACAGCGGCAGCCGTTCGGCGGGTGGAAGCGCTCCTCCGTCGGCGCCGGCGCCAAGCCCGGCGGGCCGAACCACCTCATCGGGCTCGGAACGTGGCGCGCGCAGCACGGGTCCCCGGCGTCGAGCACCCTCCACCTCCGCGGGCTCGACTCCCGGATCACCGGGCTCATCGAGGCCGCGCAGCCCTCCCTCCCGTTCGAGTCGTTCGAGTGGCTTCGACGCTCCGCCCTGTCGGACGCGCTGGCCTGGGACCGGGAGTTCGGCCGGGTGCGGGATGTCTCGCGGCTGGAGATCGAGCGCAACCTCTTCCGGTATCGGCCCGTGCCGGTGGAGATCCGCGCCACCGAGGACGCCGCCCTGCACGACCTGCTGCGGGTCGTGATCGCGGGGGTGCGTGCGGGGGCGGGCTTCGTCGTGTCCACTCCGGTCGGGCTTCCGGCGGGCGTGCGGCATGCTCTGGGCGACCTCGACGCCGTGGTGTTCCTGGAGACCGAGGCCGAGTGGCTCCAGCGGATGCAGGCGACCGCGGGTGAGGGGTCCTCGGGTGACGCCGAGGGTCCGGTGCTTCCGCGGCATGAGCGTGTGCGGCTCGTGGGCGGACGGGAGTCGGTGGCGGCGCTGCGCTCCGCGCTGGCGGTGGCGACGGGCGGCGATCCGGACCTCGCGGTGTACGACGCGGAGGTGACGGCGGCGGCCCGCATCGAGCTCCTCCCGTTCGTGCACGAGCAGTCCGTCTCGATCACCGCCCACCGCTACGGAAACCCCGACCCCTGGAGCGCCTCCGTCATCTGACCCCGTCCCCCGGCGCGGCGCCGGTGCCGGTACCGGTGCCGTGCGGGCTCGAAAAAGGTGCCTTCCCGGCCCCCGGCTGGTGCGTTTTCGATCCCGCTTCGGGATGCGCGGGACATGCGGGATCGGAAACGGGCGGGAGCGGCGGCTCGGGGGTGCGATTGTGATCCCGGAAGAGACTGCGCGGGACGGAATCCGGGTGTAAAAGATTCTTGACACGGGTGCAATGCGGACGTACTCTCGTGTCAAGAATCTTTGACACGAGGAGAAGCGCATGGTCTACGAGGAGCGCAACGTCTGGGCCGGGCTCATCGTCAGTCCGATCGTCGCGGTCGTCTACGTGCTGCTGCTCATGCAGCAGGCCGGTGGCGGACCGCTCACCGCGACGGACTGGTTCCCGCTGATGCTGTGGACGATCGGCGGGGGCATCGTCGGGACGATCGTGCTCAGCATCCTCTGGGGCATCATCGCCGGGATGTCCGATCCGGACGGCGTCGGCCGCTCCGACATCCGCGACCGGGACATCGGCCGGATGGGGGCGCGCGTGGAGCAGGCCTTCGTCGCCATCGCCGGCCTCGGGGTCATCGTCCTGTGCGGTCTCGGTGCCGACGTGTTCTGGATCGCGAACACCATGTTCGCCGGGTTCCTCGTGGCCGCCGTCGTCGGTGGCGTCGCTCGGGCGATCGCGTACCGTCGGGGGCTGCTCTGATGGTCAAACCGACCCTCGTCTCCAACAGCATCCGCGCCCACCGCGAGCGTGCCGGACTCACGCAGGCCGAGCTCGCTCGCACGATCGGGGTAACGAGGCAGACGCTCATCGCGATCGAACAGCAGAAGTACTCGCCGACGCTCGAGCTCGCGTTCCAGATCGCCCGGGCCTTCGGCGTCGGGATCGACGACCTGTTCGCGTATCCCACCGACCCCGGAGGTCTCGCGTGACCGAGACGATGCCCGCCTGGACCCGCGAGACGTACGGCCCGGCCGCCGGGACGACGCTGACCCGCGTGCCCGTGCCGCAGCCCCACCGGGGAGAGGTCGTGCTGCGCGTGCAGGCCACCGCCCTCAACGCCGGCGACGTGCGGCTGCTCCTCGGCGATCCGCTGCTGGTCCGGCCTTTCTTCGGCCTCACGCGCCCGAAGCACCCGGTCCGGGGGCTCGACGTCGCGGGCACCGTCGTGGCGGTCGGCGCCGACGTCGTGAACGCCGAACTCGGCGAACTCGTGGTGGGAGAGCTGCAGGGTGGAGGCGGCCTCGCCTCCCACGCCCGCATCGCGGCCGACCGCGTCGTGCCCGTCCCGCCCGATGTCACGCCCGAGGCGGCGGCCTGCCTGCCGATCGCCGGAGGCACCGCGTGGCAGGCGCTCGACGCGGCCGGGGTGGGGCTGCGCCACCGCGCACAGCGGGTCCTCGTGATCGGGGCGTCCGGCGGCGTGGGGACCTTCGCCGTGCAGCTCGCGGCGCTCCGCGGGGCGGAGGTCTGGGCGACGTGCCGTCCTCGGAACGCCCTGCTGCTGGAGCGCCTCGGAGCCGTGCGCACGCTCGACCACCGCACGTCTCCGCTCACGCACCTGCCCTCCGCCCGGTTCGACGCCGTCATCGACCTCGCGGGGGGTGTGCCGATCCGCGAGCTGCAGCGTCTCGTCCGCACGGGTGGTCGCGTGGTGCTGGTGACGGGCGACGGCGGACGCGTACTCGGTCCGGTGCCGCGGATGATCCGCGCCGCCGTGCTCTCGGTCCGCGGACCCCGGGTGGTGTCCCTCGCGGCGACCTCGCACCCGGAGATCCTCGCGAAGCTGCTCGAGCTCGTGGAGGAAGGGCACCTGGTCCCCGTGGTCGAGCGCACCTACCCGTTCGCCGAGGCCGTGTCGGCGCTCGCGCACGTCGAGGCCGGGCACACGGTCGGCAAGGTCGTGGTGACGCAGCGCGAGGGCTGACGACGACACGGGACGGATGCTGGTGGCGCCCAGGGTCCGGTGGCACAATGGTCACCGGCGTGCCCGAGTCGCATCTTCCCCTCCGCCTCTTCCGAGCAGGGGGTCGAAGGACCGCCGGGCCCCTGGACAGCGTCCGCCGCGCCCGTTCACACGAGGAGCATCCATGTCGACGCCGGAGACCGCCGTCACCACCGCCCCCACGCGCACCGCGCACCGCCGCCACTACCTGATGTGCCGTCCCGAGCACTTCACGGTGAACTACTCCATCAATCCGTGGATGGAGCCGTCGCGGCCGACCGACACCGCCAACGCCGTCGCCCAGTGGCAGAAGCTCTACGACCTGTATGTCGAGCTCGGCCACGAGGTCGAGCTCATCGATCCGCTCCCCGGCTACCCGGACATGGTCTACACGGCCAACGGCGGCTTCCTCATCGACGGGCGCGCCTACGTGCCGGAGTTCCGGTTCGTGGAGCGGCAGGGGGAGGCTCCGGCCTTCGCCGACTGGTTCCGCGCCGCCGGCTACGACACCGTCATGCCGGAGGAGGTCAACGAGGGCGAGGGCGACTTCCTGCTCGTCGGCGACGTTATCCTCGCCGGCACCGGGTTCCGCTCCACCGGCGACAGCCACCGCGAGGTCGGCGAGGTCTTCGGTCGCGAGGTCGTGTCGCTGAACCTCACCGACCCCCGCTTCTACCACCTCGACACCGCGATCGCGGTGCTCGACCCCGTGCAGGGCGTGGAGAACGGCGGCCCCGAGCGGGCGAACATCGCCTACCTCCCCGGGGCCTTCGACGACGCCAGCCGTGCCGAGCTGGAGAAGCGCTTCCCCGACGCGATCCTCGTGTCGGACGAGGACGGCGCGGTGTTCGGCCTGAACTCCTCGAGCGACGGCTACAACGTCATCATCTCGCCGCGGGCGAAGGGCTTCGAGCAGCAGCTCCGGGAGCGCGGCTACAACCCGATCACCGTCGACCTGTCCGAGCTCCTCCTCGGTGGCGGCGGGATCAAGTGCTGCACGCTCGAGCTGCGGGGTGCGAAGTGACGATCGAGCAGACGGCGCGCGCTTCGACCCTTCGACAGGCTCAGGGACCCACCGCGGTCGCGGAGCCGCACGTCGCGCACAACTACCACCCGCTGCCGGTGATGATCGCGCGCGGCGAGGGGGCGTGGGTGACCGATGTCGAGGGCAAGCGCTACCTCGACCTGCTCGCGGCCTATTCCGCGGTCAACTTCGGGCACCGTCACCCCGCGCTCGTCGCGGCCCTGACCGAGCAGCTCGGTCGGGTCACGCTCGTCAGCCGGGCGTTCCAGAGCGACATGCTGGAGCCCTTCGCGGCCGCGCTCGCCGAGCTCTGCGGCAAGGAGCTCGTCCTGCCGATGAACACGGGCGCCGAGGCGGTGGAGACCGGCATCAAGGTCGCCAGGGCGTGGGGCTACCGCGTGAAGGGCATCCCCGAGGGGAAGGCGCGGATCGTCGTGGCGAAGGGCAACTTCCACGGCCGTACGACGACGATCGTGAGCTTCAGCGACGACGAGACCGCGCACGACGATTTCGGTCCCTACACGCCCGGCTTCGACCGCGTGCCGTTCGGCGACGCGGAGGCGATCGCCGCGGCGATCACCGAGGACACGGCGGGCGTGCTCGTGGAGCCGATCCAGGGCGAGGCCGGTGTGGTGATCCCGCCGGAGGGGTACCTCCGCCGCATCCGTGAGATCTGCGACGAGAAGAACGTGCTGTTCATCGCCGACGAGATCCAGGCCGGGCTCGGACGTGTCGGCGAGACGTTCGCGTGCGACCGCGAGGGTGTCGTGCCGGACCTGTACCTGCTGGGCAAGGCGCTCGGCGGTGGCATCCTCCCGGTCTCGGCCGTGGTGGGGAACACCGATGTCCTGGGCGTGATCCGTCCCGGTGAGCACGGCTCCACGTTCGGCGGCAACCCGCTCGCGGCGGCCGTCGGCCTGCGCGTGGTGGAGATGCTGCAGACGGGCGAGTTCCAGGAGCGCGCGCGGGCACTCGGCGCACACCTGGAGCAGGCGCTGCAGCCGCTGATCGGCCACGGTGTCACGGGCGTACGCATCGCCGGGCTGTGGGCGGGCGTCGACATCGACCCCGCGATCGGTTCAGGCCGAGAGATCGCGGAGAAGCTGCTCGACCGGGGTGTGCTCGTGAAGGACACGCACGGGCAGACCATCCGCATCGCGCCCCCGCTCGTCATCCGGGCGACCGAGCTCGACTGGGCCATCGAGCAGCTCAAGGTGGTGCTCGACGCCTGACCGCGGCCGACCCACCCCCTTCTGCACGAGCCACCCCCTTGCGAACGTTCGCAAGGGGGTGGCTCGTCTCGAAAGGGGTGGGTCGACGGCTCAGGCCGGCGGGGAGTCGGGGTCGAGCGTGCGGAGGGTGTCCTCCTCGGCGGCGTTGTCGGCCGCGAGCTCGTCCTCGGTGTTCTCGTCGCCGCCCAGGGGCGCGTCGTGGCCGGGGCCGGAACTGCCCTGGATGGCGCCGCCGGTCGACTCGCCGCGGGAGCTGTCGCCCTGGATCGCGCCGCCGGTGCCGTCGCCCTGGCCGGAGTTCTCGTCAGGGACGTCGACGCCGGGAGCGCCTTCGGCCGGATCCTGCGGGTGCGGGGTGCTCATGTTCTCGTCCATGACACGACGCTACGACCGCCGGGCCGTGATGAGGAAGGCGTTGACAAACGCGCCCGCAGCTCACTCGTCGTCGCGTCGAGGAAGCCGGATGGGCGTCGTCGCCGCGGCCTTCGCCGTGTAGTCCACCGGCTCGACCGGCTGCACGACGCGCAGCGGGCGCGTCTCGTCGAGGGTCAAGCGGAAGCGGCTGCTCTCCTCGCGGCGCAGCCTCCCCGACGTCAGCACCCACGTCACCCCGATCGCGCACGCGATGAAGCCGGCCGTCCCGCCGAGCATGATGGCGGCGCGGGGACCGAACGTGTCCGCCACCCAGCCCGCGATCGGTGCGCCGACCGGGGTCGACCCCATGATCACGGCCATGTAGAGGGCGAGGACGCGGCCGCGGAGCGCCGGATCCGTCGTGATCTGCACGTAGCCGTTGGCCGTGGTCAGCAGCGTCACGATCATGAAGCCGGTGAACGTGAGCGTGACCGCGTAGGAGAGGTAGGTGGGCATCGCGGCCGAGACGAAGGCCGCGATCCCGAAGCCGCCCGCCGCGAGGATCACCACGCGCACCCTCGCACGGTCCCGCCGTGCGGCGAGGAGGGCGCCGATCAGGGAGCCGATAGCGAGCACCGAGCTCAGCACCCCGTACCCGTCGGCGCCGGCTCCGAACTCCAGCGCCATGGTCGAGGCGAAGATGGGGAAGTTCATGCCGAACGCGCCGATGAGGAACACCGTCACGAACACGACCTTGAGGTCGCTGCGGGCCCAGACGTACCGGAAGCCCTCGGCGAGTCCGCCGCGGCTGCGGTTCTTCGGCCGCGGCGCCAGCAGGTGCGTGCGCATGAGCATCAGCGCGACGATCATGGCGAGGAAGGTCGCGGCGTTGACGATGAACACCCAACCGGAGCCGATCGCGACGATGAGCAGACCGCCGACCGCGGGGCCGATCATACGGGCGAGGTTGAAGGAGGCGGAGTTGAGGGCCACGGCGTTGGAGGTCTCCGTGGCGGACACCATGTCCGACACGAAGGCCTGCCGGGCGGGTGCGTCGAACGCGTTGACGATGCCGAAACCGAGGGCGAACGCGAGCATCATCGGCAGGGTCATCACGCCGGCCAGCAGCAGGGATCCGACCGCGATCGCGAGGCCGAGCAGCGCGGTCTGCGTGGTCAGCAGGATCTTCCGCCGATCGAAGCGATCAGCGACCCAGCCGGTCAGGCTCACCAGCACCAGCGGTGGGCCGAACTGCAGTGCCATGGTGACGCCCATCGCGGTCGCGTCGTTGTCGGTGAGCTCGGTCAGCACGACCCAGTCCTGGGCTGTGGCCTGCATCCATCCGCCGACGTTCGACACGAGGGCGCCGGCGAACCAGATCCGGTAGTTGATGTTCGCGAAGGAACGGAACATGGCGCTCATCGCTCCACCACCCTCCGCATCAGGGCGCTCGCTTCTCGCAGCGTCGTCAGTTCCTCCTCGGTGTAGTCGACCTCGCGGAGCATGTCGGCCAGCAGCACGTCGCGGCGGCGGATGGTCTCGACGACGACCTCGACGCCGGCGGCGGTGATGTCCACCTGCACGCGGCGGCGGTCGTCCTCGTCCGGGGTGCGGGCGACGAAGCCCTGCTCCTCCAGGCCGTTCACGATGCTCGTCATCGAGGGGGCGGTCACGCGCTCGCGCTCGGCGAGGGTGGAGATCGTGCGCCGGCCGTTCATGCGCAGCTCGGCGAGAACGGCGAGCTGCGTGTCGCTCATCATGTCGGCGGCGCGGGCGCAGCGGAGCCGGCGGGCGAGCCGGAACGTGGCCATGCGCAGGTCTGTGGCGGTGAGGTGCAGGGAATCATCGGACGCAGACATACTTAGTTAGTCTATCTAATATTTCTGACGCGGGGGCAGGAGGAGCCGGGGCAGCGGGCACAATGGAGGGGTGACCCGAACGATCGCTCTCGAAATCGCCGTCCAGGATCCCGCCGGAGTGCGCATCGCCGCCGAGGTCGGCGCCGCTCGCGTCGAGCTCGCCACGGCCCTCGCGCTGGGTGGGCTCACCCCGTCGCCGGCCACCCTGGAGCTCGCGCTCGAAGCCGCGGGGGCGAACGGCCCCGAGGTGCACGTCCTCATCCGTCCGCGCGCCGGCGGCTTCCACTACAGCGCCGACGAGCTGGCCGTCGCCGAACGCGACGTGCGGCACGCGGTCGACGCAGGCGCGTCGGGCGTGGTGATCGGCGCGCTGGACGCCGAGGGGCGGCTCGACCTCGATGCCATGGCGCGGCTGCGGGATGCGGCCGGGGGAGCTCCGGCGACGCTGCACCGCGCGATCGATGTGACCGCCGACCCGGTGGCGACCCTGCGGGCCGCGAGGGAGCTCGGGCTCCGGCGCGTGCTCACGTCCGGAGGGGCATCGGCCGCGATCGACGGCATCGACACCCTGCGCGCGCTCGTCGCCGCGGCCGAGGGGCAGATCGAGGTCATGGCCGGCAGCGGCGTCGACGTCGCGAGCGCTCCGGTGCTCGCCGCGGCCGGCGTCGACGCCCTCCACTTCTCCGCGAAGCGGGCGGTGACCGAGGACGGCGGCGTGCGCATGGGCTCCGCCTCCGACGGGGTCGGCGGCTACGAGGTGACGGACCGCGACATCGCCTTCGCGATCCGGGACGCTCTCGCGGGAACCGACCGGTAGGGCCGACCCATGACCGAGACCCGCGAGTACACCGACAGCCACGGCATCGCCATCGTCTACGACGTCCACCCCGCGGAGGGCACGCCCCGCGGTGTCGTCCAGCTCCTGCACGGGGTGGGCGAGCACGCAGGACGGTATCCGGCGCTGATCGCCGCGCTCACCGGAGCCGGGTTCACCGTCTACGCGGACGACCACCGTGGGCACGGGCGCACCGGCATGCGCCAGCACGGCGATCCGGCCCGGCTCGGACGGCTCGGCCCCGGGGGTCTCCGGGCGGCCAAGGATGCGATCTGGCAGCTGACCGGCATCATCCGCGACGAGAACCCGGACCTTCCGCTCGTGCTCCTCGGGCACTCGTGGGGGTCGTTCCTCGCGCAGATGCTGGTGAACGAGCACGCCGAGGCCTTCGATGCGGTGATCTTGTCGGGTTCGGCGCTGCGCACGCCCCGCTCCCTGAACCCGGCGCCGCTGAACGCCGCGTGGGCCGCGGACGACGCGACCGGGTACGAGTGGCTGAGCCGCGACCCCGCGGTGTGGAAGGCCTTCGAGGAGGACCCGCTCACGACGGGGGTGCCTCTGCTCAAGCTCTTCGGTCTGCTCGACGCGGCGCGACTGTACGGGCGTCCGGCGACGCACCTCGCGCGCGACCTCCCGATGCTCCTCCTCGTCGGCCGTGACGATCCGGTCGGCGGTCCGCGCAGCGTCCACAAGCTCGCCGACCAGTACCGGCGCCGCTCCGGACTCACCGACGTCACGACCCTCGTCTACCCCGACGCCCGGCACGAGATCTTCCAGGAGCTGCAGCAGGACGAGGTGCGCGCCGACGTCCTCGCCTGGCTCGACGCCCACATCCCCGCCCGCTGACTCCCGTCCCGGTTCGGGGCCGATCCCGGTCCGGCCCTTCCCCGGCCTGTTCAGTCCCGTTCCGTCCCGGTGCGTCCCGGTCCGGTTCCGGTCCGTCCCGGTCCGGTTCCGGTCCCTTTACGGTCCGGGATCACTTTCGCCCCTTCCCCCGGTCCCGCGGGATTATTTTCGCGCGTGGCACAGGCCCCAGCGGAACGTTTTCGAACACGCACTGTGCGTGGGTGCGCCGGTGAGTCCGCGTCCACGATGACCTGTCGGGTCAAGGCCGCGCCTCCCGTCACCGCCCGCGAGATCACCTTCGTGCCTCCCGACATCCCGCGGGATCAGTGTTGTGCCTCCCGCCACTGCCGCGGGATCACTTTCGTGCCCGGGACGGACCTCGGGGGAGCCTTCTCGAACACGCACGGTGAATCGCGCGCCGGTGGCGGCGGGAATCACCCGCGCCCCGCGAATAGGGGGCGCGGAGGCGCGGAGGATCTTCGGCTTCCGTCGCGCCGCGGACGACCCCGGGTGGCGGGATCAGAAACGGGCGGGGGAGGGCGCGCTGGGGGACGATTTCGATCCCGCGGGATGTGCGCGGGGGCTGCGCCCGGGTGGCGGGATCAGAAACGGGCGGGGGAGGGTGCGCTGGGGGACGATTTCGGTCCCGCGGGATGTGCGCGGGGGCTGCGCCCGGGTGGCGGGATCAATAAGGGGCGGGGGAGGGCGCGCTGGGGGACGGTTTTGATCCCGCGGGAGGTGCGCGGTGGCTGCGCACGGGTGGCGGGATCAGTAACGGGCGGGGAAAGGTGCGGCGAGGGACGGTTTTGATCCCGCACGCGGATGGAGGGACCGCGGGGGAGTGTGACGCGGGATGACGCGCGGTGAAGGCGTGTGACGGAGGGAGGCCACGGGAGGTGGGGGCAGTCCTAGATTCGGGGCACATCCGCACGAGCGAGGGGGAGGGCCCGCGGCGATGAGCTTCCTGACGGACTGGCATGAGTGGCATGCGGCGCGTGAACGCTATGCGGGGTCGGAGTACGGGCCGTCCGCGCTGGAGTCGACGAACTGGCTCATCACCGAACCCGCAGCGGTCGACGGCGTCCCCGGACTCTGGGCCCTCACCGGCGACGGCGGCATCCGCGGCAGCGAACTCGGACCGTCGGGGTCGGTCGTCACCCTCCGCGGCGCCCAGACCCTGCGCCTCGGGCGGCGGGAGTTGCGGGTATTCGATCGCAACGGGCTGCTGGCCCTCCGTGTCTGGAATCCGGCCCGTCCGCAGCGGGAGTGGTTCACGGCGATCGACGCCTACGCCCCGGACGAGCGCTGGCGGCTCCCCGCGACGTTCGAACCCGCGCCAGACGAGCGGATCGTCGTCACCTCGGTCGACGGTGAGGAGCGCGAGACCGCGATCGCCGGACGCCTGCGGTTCGAACTCGCCGGTGCCCCGCACGAGCTCACCGTCACCCGCAGTGGGAGCGGAGCGCTGAGCGCGGTCTTCGCGGACGGGACGAACGGGCTGGAGACGTATCGGTTCCGGTTCCTCCCCGTCGACGAACCCGCCGCCGACGGCTCCGCCGTGATCGACTTCAACCGGGCGTACCTGCCGCCCTGTGCGTTCTCCGACCAGTTCGTCTGCCCCCTGCCGACGCCCGGCAACCGCTACTCCACGCCGATCAGGGCAGGGGAGCGCGTGGTCGTGCTCGGCGGCTGACCACGGAGGCAGCGCGCGCCTTAAGCTGGATCCGTGCACGGTGAATACAAGGTTCCTGGGGGCAAGCTCGTCGTCGTCGACCTCGAGGTCGAGAACGACCGGATCGCGCGGTTCCGGCTCGCCGGGGACTTCTTCCTCGAACCGGACTCCGCGCTCGACGACATCAACGCCGCTGTCGAGGGTCTCCCCGTCGAGTCCGACGCCACGGCCATCGCCGCGGCCGTCCGCGGCGCCCTCCCCGAGGGGGCCCAGCTGCTCGGCTTCACCCCCGAGGCGGTCGGCACCGCCGTCCGCCGCGCGCTCGTCACGGCGCCCGGCTGGGGCGACTTCGACTGGGAGATCGTCCACGAGAAGGCGGTCTCGCCGCGCATGAACCTCGCCCTTGACGAGGTGCTCACCTCCCGCGTCGGCGAGGGGCGTCGGCGTCCGACGCTGCGCATCTGGGAGTGGGACGAGTCGGCCGTCGTCATCGGGTCGTTCCAGTCGTATCGCAACGAGGTCGACCCGGAGGGCGCCGCGAAGCACGGCTTCGACGTCGTACGCCGCATCTCCGGCGGCGGCGCGATGCTCATGGCTGCGGGACAGATCATCACCTACTCGCTGTACGTGCCGGCCTCGCTCGTGGCGGGCATGACCTTCGCCGACTCCTACGCGTTCCTCGACGACTGGGTGCTGCAGGCGCTCCGTTCGCTCGGTATCGACGCCGTCTACCAGCCGCTCAACGACATCGCGAGCCCGACCGGCAAGATCGGCGGCGCCGCGCAGAAGCGCCTCGCGAACGGAGGTGTGCTGCACCACGCCACCCTCTCCTACGACATCGACGGCCAGATGATGACCGAGGTGCTGCGGATCGGCCGCGAGAAGCTCAGCGACAAGGGCACGACCTCGGCCGCCAAGCGCGTCGACCCGCTGCGGAGCCAGACCGGACTGGAACGCGCCGAGATCATCGAGCGCTTCAAGGACACGTTCCGCTCGCTCACCTCCGCCGAGGACGGCGGCATCACGCCGGACGAGTACGCCGATGCCGAGGCTCTGGTGGAGTCGAAGTTCTCGACCGACGCGTGGCTGCATCGGGTTCCGTGAGCCCTTCGACAGGCTCAGGCCCTTCGACAGGCTCAGGCCCTTCGACAGGCTCAGGCCCTTCGACAGGCTTAGGGACCCAGGGTGCAGGCTCAGGGGTCCAGGCCCCGGGGCGGGTGTCGGTGATCGAGGGGGACAACCTCGCCGTCGCGGCGACCCTGCCGTCCGGGTCCTTCACGCTCGTCTACCTCGACCCGCCGTTCAACACCGGAAGAGTGCGGGAGCGGCAGGTGGTCACCGCCCGCCGCACGTTCACAACTCCGGAAGAATCGGCGGATCCCGACGGGGGCAGCCCCCAACCGGCCGAAACCGCGTCGGATCTCCTGAGTTCTGAACACGCGGTCGGCGGGCCGGAGGTGCGGCACGGCTTCCACGGACATCGGTACGAGCGGGTGCGCGGCATGCTGCGCGCGTACGACGACAGCTTCGACGACTACGGCGCCTTCCTCATGCCGCGGCTGGAGGAGGCCTGGCGGCTGCTCGCCGACGACGGCACCCTGTACCTGCACCTCGACTACCGCGAGGCGCACTACGCGAAGGTCATGCTCGACGCGGTGTTCGGCCGGGACTGCTTCCTCAACGAGCTCATCTGGGCGTACGACTACGGCGCGAAATCCCGGCGGCGGTGGCCCACCAAGCACGACACGATCCTGGTGTACGTGAAGAACCCGCGGACGTACGTGTTCAACTCCGACGACGTCGACCGGGAGCCGTACATGGCTCCGGGGCTGGTGACCGCGGAGAAGGCGGCACGAGGCAAGCTCCCGACCGACGTCTGGTGGCACACGATCGTCCCGACGACCGGACGGGAGAAGACGGGCTATCCGACGCAGAAGCCCGAGGGCATCCTCCGGCGCATCGTGACCGCGTCCAGCCGACCGGGCGATCGGGTGCTCGACCTCTTCGCCGGCAGCGGCACGACCGGAGCGGTGGCCTCCGCACTCGGTCGGGAGGCGGTGCTCGTGGACGACAACCCGGAAGCGGTGCGGGTCATGGCCGCACGCATCCCGCACGCGGAGGTCCGCCGGGCCTGAGTGGGACGCGCTCGGCACGAGCCGTCAGATCCCGATCGAGACCTTCCGCAGGGTCGCGTTCACGGTCCAGACCGTCCGCATGCCGGCCGTGAGCCGCATCACTGACCCTGGGCCGAGTCCCACGGGCGGGAGCGCGGGTGCGGTGAACGCCACGGTCGCGCGACCGGAGAGCACGACGAACACCTCGTCCTCCTCGACGTCCACCGCCGTGCCCGGCGTCATCTCCCAGACGCCGATCTCGATCCCGCCGGCATCGTCGAGCACCGTGTAGGCCGTGGTCGGTGCGCCGTCGCGGACGTCCTCGTCGGGCAGCGGGGCGTGCGTCAGCGCGAGGTTCCCCGCGTCGACGACGGCTCCTGGGGTGAGCGTGGTCACGAGTCGAAGCCCATGCCGAGGGCGTCGAGCGTCTTCAGGAACAGGTTGCGGCGCCCCTCGTTGTGGTCGGCCCTGTCCATCGCGGCGCGGACGAGGTTGATGCCGACGGACGCGGCGGGCTCCGGCGGGAACGGGATCGGCTTCTCGCGCACCATCCGCAGCTGCGTGCGTTCGGTCTCCTCGCCGTCGAGCTTGTCGAGCATGACATCGGCCGCGAACCGGGCGGCGCCGACCCCGAGGCCGGTGAACCCCGTGGCGTAGGCGACCCGACCGCCGCGGGCGGTGCCGAAGAATGCGCAGAATCGGCTGGAGGAGTCGATGGCTCCGGCCCAGCGGTGCGTGAAGCGGAGGCCGGCGAGCTGCGGGAAGGTGGTGAAGAAGTGCGAGGCCAGGCGCCGGTGGCTCTCCATCCGGTCCTCGTACGCGGGGCGCACCTTGCCGCCGAAGTGGTACACCGCGTCGTAGCCGCCGAACAGGATCCGGTCGTCGGCGGTGAGCCGGTAGTAGTGGAACTGGTTGGCGCTGTCGGCGAGCCCCTGACGGTTCCGCCAGCCGATGGACGCGAGCTGCTCGGCCGAGAGCGGCTCCGTCATCAGCACGTAGTCGTACACCGGGACCGTCATGAGGCGGTTGCGCTTCAGGAGCGAGGGGAACACGTTCGTCGCGAGCGCCACCGCGTCGGCGGTCACCCGGCCGTGCTCCGTGACGAGGGTCACCGGACCGGAGTCCGCGCCCTCGATCCGCCGGACGAGGCTGTGCTCGTGGATCTCCACGCCGAGCTCGACGGCCACCCGTGCGAGCTCCAGGCCCAGCTTCGCCGGGTGCACGAGAGCGCTGCCCTCCCGATCCCAGGCGCCGGCGAGGAACGTGGGGGAATGCACTTCCGCCTGCACCGCCTCGCGGTCGAGGAAGCCCTCCTCCTCGCGCAGCCACTCGACCTGATGCGGCTCCACGGCGACCGCGAGCTGGCCCGTCCGCTCGAACTCGGCATCCATGTCGTACCGCCGCACGGTCTCGGCGATGCCGTCGAGGTTCTCGTGGCCCAGCTCCTCGAGGCGGTCGATCTCCTCGGGCCAGCGGTTCACGCCGTTCTCGTGGCCGTGCGTGAGGCTGGACTCGCAGAAGCCGCCGTTGCGCCCGGATGCCGCCCAGGCCACGCGGGATGCCTCCAGGAGGACCACCTTCCGCTCCGGATCCCGCTCCTTCGCGCGCACGGCCGTCCAGAGCCCGGTGTAGCCGCCGCCGACGACCACGAGGTCCGTGTGCACGGTGCCGCGCAGCGGCGGATGCGCGGGCCGCTCGACGTCGTCGAGCCAGAAGACCGACAGGGCCGTGTCGCGCAGGGCGTCGTCGACGACGGACTGCGAAGGACGACGGCGTTCGAAGACCGTGGTGCCCATGTTCACTCCGATGTGAGGGGAGCGCGTCAGCGCGTTCCCCAGTTGTAGAGGTCTTTGTAGAGGCCGGCGTAGAGCAGGCTCTCCGTCTGGATGATGCCGGGGATGGTGCGGATGCGGGTGGCGATGAGGTCGAGCAGATGGTCGTCGTCCTCGCACACCGCCTCGACGAGGATGTCGAACGTCCCGAGGGTGACGACGACGTACGCCAGTTCGGGGATCGCCGTGAGCTCCTCAGCGATCGCGCGGGGGTCGCCGGACACCCGGATCCCGATCATCGACATGCGGTGGAAGCCGAGCTGCAGCGGGTCGGTCACGGCGACGATCTGGATCAGACCCGATTCGGTCAGGCGCTGCACGCGCTGGCGGGCCGCGGCCTCGCTGAGCCCGACTTCGCGGGCGATCTCCGCATAGGGACGCCGCCCGTCCTCCTGCAGCAGCTCGACGATGCGCTTCGAGATGTCGTCGAGGGCGGGGGGAGGCGTCTTCGGACTCATGTACCGATCGTGACATTCTGACCCGCCCTTCGCAACTGATTCCGTCGATCTGTGGACGAAAAGCTACAGATTCCGCGCTCGGATGGCTACCATGGCGCTATGTCCTCACCGTCGACGATGACCGTGCCCCTGCAGAACTTCATCGGCGGTCGCGCCGTCACCGCATCGGGGAGCGGGCGCCTGCCGCTCATCGATCCGGTGACGGAGGAAGCCTACGGCGAGATCCCGATCTCCGACCGCACCGACGTGGATGCCGCGTATGCCGCGGCCGCGGCGGCGTTCCCGACCTGGCGGGACACCCCGCCGTCTGCGCGCCAGCTCGCCCTGTTCCGCATCGCCGAGGACATGGCCGCGCGGGCCGAGGAGTTCGCCGACCTCGAGTCGAAGGACACCGGCAAGCCGCGGGCGACGCTCGTCGCCGACGAGATCCTGCAGTCGGTGGACCAGCTGCGGTTCTTCGCCGGGGCCGCGCGGAGCCTCGAGGGTCGAGCCGCCGCGGAGTACCTCCCCGGGCACACCTCCTTCGTGCGCCGGGAGCCGATCGGCGTGATCGGGCAGGTGACGCCGTGGAACTACCCCCTGAACATGGCGGTGTGGAAGATCGCTCCCGCGCTCGCCGCCGGCAACACCGTCGTGCTGAAGCCGGCCGAGTCCACGCCGCTCACCACGCTGCTGCTCGCGGAGATCGTCGCCGCGCACACCCCCGCGGGCACCCTCAACGTCGTGCTCGGCGACCGCGAGACCGGAGCGGCCCTCGTCGAGCATCCGACACCGCAGATGGTGGCGATCACCGGCTCGGTGCGCGCGGGGATGGCCGTGGCCCGCTCCGCGGCCGACGACGTCAAGCGCGTGCACCTGGAGCTCGGCGGCAAGGCGCCCGCGATCGTCTTCCCGGACGCGTCGATCGAGAAGGCGGTCGAGGGCATCGTCACCGGGGCCTTCTTCAACGCGGGTCAGGACTGCACCGCGGCGACCCGGGTGCTCGTGCACGCGTCGGTGCACGACGAGCTCGTCGCCGCACTGGTGGAGCGGACCCGCACGCACGCGCGGACCGGGGTGCCGGACGAAGAGGGCGTGCTGTACGGGCCGCTGAGCAGCGCGGCCCAGCTCGCTCAAGTGCAGGGCTTCATCGACCGGCTTCCGGCGCACGCGACCATCGCCACCGGTGGGAGGCGGCAGGGCGACCGCGGTTACTTCTGGGAGGCGACCATCGTGACCGGCGTGCAGCAGGACGACGAGGTCGTGCAGGGCGAGATCTTCGGACCCGTGCTCACCGTGCAGCCCTTCGATACCGAGGAGGAGGCGCTCGCGATGGCGAACGGCGTGCCGTACGCGCTCGCCGCGTCGGTGTGGACCCACGATCATGCCCGCGCCATGCGCTTCTCCCGGGATCTCGACTTCGGGTGCGTCTGGATCAACACCCACATCCCGTTCGTGTCGGACATGCCGCACGGCGGGTTCAAGCACTCCGGATACGGGAAGGACCTGTCGCAGTACGGCTTCGACGACTACACCCGGATCAAGCACGTGATGAGCGCGCTCGACTGACGCGGCGGTCGTTCAGCGCAGGGCGAGGAGCTTGACGCGGCGGTGCTCCCGGAGCGTGAACTGCGGGCGCTGATCGATCTTCGTGGCCCCGTCGAGCTCCCACCCGTGCCGGGCGTAGAAGCCGTCGGCGCGGTCGTTGCCGTCGAGGACCCAGAGGTAGGCGCGGGTGTGGCCGGCATCGATCATGCGCTGCTCGGCCGCGTCGAGGAGGGCATGCCCCGCCCCCGTCGACCACGCGGTCGGGTCGGCGTAGATGCCGTACAACTCGGCGTCGTCCAGGCCGTCGGGGTCGCGACCGGAGCCGAACGAGGCCCAGCCGACGACGGTGCCTTCACGCTCGGCCACCAGGGTCCCGAGGCTCGTGGGCAGCGGATCGGCGAAGATGCGGCGCCACCCGTCGGCCCGTTCCGAGACGGACAGCCCGTCCAGCACCTCCTGGTCGATGAGGCCCTCGTAGGCCGCCTGCCACGACCGCACGTGCACTCCGGCCACGGCCTCGGCATCGTCGGCGACGGCGTCTCGGATCACCAGGGGCGTCATCCCTCCACCCTATGCGGGCCCGCCGACGTCCTTCCGGGTTCCCCGGTCACACCTGCACGACACGGGTGCGTCTGTGGGGAGGAATCCCGGGATTCGTCGTGCGACCGCGCCCGGGTCGTGCAGGCGACGCAGCCGGGAAGGACGGGTCGACGGGTGCGACGCGATGTGGCAGGCTGGCGGGCACCGACTCCGCACGAGAATCGACCCCCCAGAGGTTCCGCCGCATGTCACGACCCCTCGCAGGACCGCAGACCCTGCTCCGCACGCTCAACGGCCGCGCGATCCTCGAGCGCCTCGCCCGGAGCGGACCGCAGACCCGGGCCGAGCTCATGGCGGCGACCGGCCTCTCCCGCACGGCCGTGACCCAGGTACTGCGGATGCTCGACGCCGCGGGAGCCGTCACTGCGGCCGGGGTCGACCGCGACACCCGCGGACCGGCGGCGGGCCGGGTCGCTCTGCACCCCGCCCTCGGGGTCGCGGCGGCCGTGCACGTGGACCATCACGCCGCCCACGTCGTCCTCGTCGACGCGACCGGCACCATCAGAACCGAACGGCACGGCGCCTTCCCCGCGGGCGAGGACCGGGTCGCGCACATCGCCGCCCTCGTCGCGGCCTGCCGCCGATCCGTGAAGGGCGCGCTCCACCTCGCCGTCGTCGGAGTGCCCGGCATCGTCGCGTCGGACGGCGCGATCCGCGACGACCAGGGGCCGGACGGCGGCGCCTTCCGCTCGGCTCTCGCGGCAGCCCTCGACTGCCCGGTCCGCGTCGAGAACGACGTCAACCTCGCCGCGCTCGCCGAGTCGACCACCGGCGTCGGCATCGACCTCGCGAGTTTCGCGCTCCTGCTGCTCGACGACGACCTCGGCGCCGGCATCGTGATCGACGGGGCGCTGCATCGCGGGTTCTCGGGAGTGGCGGGCGAGGTGATGTACCTCCCGCAGACGCCGGTGCCCATCGGCGCCCCGGTCGCGGGCGCCGCGGTGGTGCGCGACCTCGCCCTCGGGCTCGGACTGGATGTCGACGCGCCTTTCCTCGCCCACCTGGAGGCGGCGCAACGCGGAGACGAGGCGGCGCAGGCCCTCGTCGCGGAGATCGGACGACGGCTCTTCCTCGCGGCGGGCAGCGTCGCCCTCGTGCTCGATCCCGAGGCCTTCATCCTCGGCGGGGAGGCGGTGCACCCGGCGCTCCTGGATGCGATCGAGCGGGTCGCGGACGAGTTCGCCGCGCAGCTGCCGCTCCGTTTCCTCGCCTCGGCGTTCGGTCCGGAGGCGCCGCTCGTCGGAGCTGTGGGTGAGGCGGCCTCCGCGCTCCGCGCCGACGTCTTCACCCGGATCCTCACACCCTCCCGCGCACCCGCCACCGGCCGCTGACCGCCCGACAGGACACGCCATGACCGCCTCCTCCGCTCTCGCCGACCGACTCGGGCTGCCGTCCGGTGCCAGGGCGGTCATCCTCAACGCCGACGACTTCGGGATGTGCCATGCCGCGAACGCGGCGATCTCCGGACTCCTGGCGCGTGACCGGATCGACTCGGCGACGGTGATGGTGCCCTGTGCCTGGTCCCCGGAAGCACTCGCCTTCGCCGCCGCGCACCCGGACCTCGACGTGGGCGTGCACCTCGTCCTCACGAGCGAGTGGCGCCGATACCGGTGGCGTCCGCTCACCGCGGGCTCGTCGACCCTCGTCGACGCCGACGGCTTCTTCCCCGCCGACGTCGCGACCGTGGAGCAGCACGCGTCGGAGGAGGATGTCGCCGCCGAGATCGCCGCGCAGTTGCAGGCGGCGCTCGATGCCGGCGTCGACGTGACCCACCTCGACAACCACATGGGCTCCGTCTACGGGCTGCTGACCGGCCGGGACTTCCTGCGCGCCGTCTTGGAGCTCGCCGCGCGGCACGGGCTCCCGTTCCGCCTGCCCCGCGAGATGGAGGGAGCGGACGCCGATCCGATGCTGCAGGCGAAGCTCACCGAGGCGGCGGCGGTGGCGGATGCGTTCGGCGTGGAGATCGTCGATCGGCTCTGGACGCACCCGTTCGAGCTGCGCGGCGAGGGCACCGCCGATGAGGAGTCGTACGAACAGGTGCGAGACGGGTTCCTCGCGGTGCTGCGCGCCGTCCCGCCCGGGGTCACCGAGATCTACCTGCACCCGATGGCCGACGGTGAGGAGCTGCGCGCCGCGGTGGACTTCGCGGCGGCCAAGCGCGGCTACGAGCTGCGGCTGCTCGACGATCCCCTCGTGCAGCAGACGATCGCCGAGGAGGGCCTGGTCCGCGTCGGCTGGCGCGCGCTGCGGGAGCTGCAGCGCGGAGACGCCCGGTGACGGCGCTCGGCGAACGGCTGCGCGACCGCCGTCTCGACGCCGCTCCCACCCGCTCCCAGACCATCGCCTTCGGAGCCTCCGGGTTCCCGACGCAGCTGATGACGCAGACGTTCTCGGCGTTCGTCGTGTACTTCTACGTCTCGCACCTCGCCGTCCCCGCGGGGTGGGTGGCGGCGGCGATGATCGCCCACGGCATCCTCAACGCGGCGCTCAACCCTGTCGTCGGGGCGCTCTCCGACCGGATCCGCACGCCGTGGGGCCGCCGCATCCCGTGGATCGGGCTCGGCATCGTGCCGCTCGTCGTCGCGTTCGCCCTCGTCTGGATGCCGCCCGCGCTCCCGGCGGCCGGGCTCATCGTGTGGTTCCTCGTGGTCGTCGCGGTCTACGACATCGCCTTCGTCGTGGTGGTGCTGAACATCTCGGCGCTGTTCCCGGAGATCTTCCGCACCACGGAGGAGCGCGCCCGCGGGAACGTGCCGCGGCAGATCTTCGCGATCCTCGGCATGGTGCTCGGCACGGCAGGAGCCCCCGCGCTCTACGACGCGATCGGCTGGCCCGGGATGGCCCTCGTGCTGTCCGGCGTCTGTCTCGTGCTGCTCGCCTGGTCGTTCCTCGGCGGGATGATCGAGCGCCGGGTGCCCGAGGTCGCCTCCGAGGCCATGCGCTGGCGGGACCAGCTCGTCTACACGTTCCGCAACCGCGCCTTCGTGCCGTACGTGCTGGGCTCGCTCTGCGTGCAGACCTCGATCGCCGTGATCCTCGCCGCCGTCCCGTTCTACGTCCGCTACTCGCTGGGGGCGGCCGAGGGCGAGGGCAGCCTCCTGCTCGGCGCCATCTTCCTCACGGCCATCCCGTCGATCGTGCTGTGGAGCGCGGTGGTCCGGCGCACCTCCCCGCGCACGGCGCTGCTGTGGAGCGTCGCGGTGTTCGGGGTCGCGGTGCTCGGCTACCTGGTCCCGACCTCGGTGGGGGCGGCGGCTCTCGTCGGGGTGGCGGTCGGCGTCGGCGTCGGCGGGCTGCTGCAGCTCCTCGAGGTCGTGCTCGCCCAGATCATCGACGACGACGCGCATCGCACGGGCCACCGTCGCGAGGGTGCGTACTTCGGCGTGAACGGGTTCGTCGTGCGCGGCTCCGTGGTCCTCCAGGCGATCGTCGCCGCGGCTGTGCTGACCGCGACGGGCTTCGACGCCGGGCTCGGCGACGCGCAGCCGGAGGCCGTCGACGGCGGCATCCGGCTGATGCTGGCGGTCATCCCCCTGGCGTTCACCGCCGTCGGGTGGCTGTGCTTCTGGCTCTACCCCATCCGCACGCGCGACCTCTGAGGTCAGCCGGCGGCGCGGCGGGCCTCCCAGCCCGTGCGCACCATCTCGTCGACGGTGTAGCGCATGGTCCAGTCGAGGTCGCGGGCCGCGAGCTCACCGGTCGCCACGATCCGATCCGGGTCGCCGGGGCGGCGAGGGCCGACCTCGGGGGTGAAGTCGATGCCGGTGACGCGGGCGACCGCATCCATGATCTGCTTCACGCTGAGGCCGTCGCCGGAGCCGAGGTTGTACGCGGGCTCGATCGGTGCGCCGGAGGCCAGGCGCTGCGCTGCGGCGACGTGGGCGGCGGCGATGTCGCCGACGTGCACGTAGTCGCGCACGTTCGTGCCGTCAGGGGTGTCGTAGTCGTCGCCGAAGATCTTCGGGGTGCGGCCCTCGATCAGCGCCTCGAAGACGATGGGGAAGAGGTTGTGCGGGCTGACGTCGTAGACCGACGGGTCGGCCGAGCCGACGACGTTGAAGTACCGCAGCGAGGTGTGACGCAGCGGGCGGTCGGAGTCGGCGGTGGCGATCGCCTGGTCGCGGAGCAGCCATTCGCCGATGAGCTTCGACTCGCCGTAGGGGCTCGCGGGCCTCTTGGCGGTGTCCTCGACGACGAGGGAGACGTCCGGGGTTCCGAACACGGCCGCCGAAGAGGAGAAGACGATGTTCGCGACGCCCGCCGCCGCCATCGCCTCGAGGATGATCCGCGTCCCCTCGACGTTCTGGGCGTAGGTGTGCAGCGGGCGCTGGACCGAGACGCCGGCGTACTTGTAGCCCGCGACGTGGATCACGCCCTCCGCCTCGTGCGTGCGCAGGGTCTCCTCGACGAGGGCGCGGTCGAGGATGCTGCCCTGCACGAAGGGCACGCCCTCCGGCACGAAGGAGGCGACGCCGCTGGAGAGGTCGTCCAGGACGACGGGGGAGAGACCGGCCTCTGCGAGAGCGCGGACGACGTGGGCACCGATGTAGCCGGCGCCGCCGGTGACGATCCAGGACATGCGTTCCTCTCCTGCCGCGGCGGTGGCGGCTCGACCCTTCATTGTGTCAGGCGTCGCGGCGCGGACCTGCGGACGGGCTGACCTCGAACAGGTGCGGGGCGACGAAGCCCTCGGCGGCGAACCGCCCCCGCACCGCGTCGGCGAGGTGAGGCACGGCACCGCGGTCGACGAGGGCGATCGCGGCACCGCCGAAGCCGCCGCCGGTCATGCGCGCACCCACCGCCCCTGAGGTGAGGGCGGTCTCCACCGCGGCGTCGAGCTCCGGCGTCGAGATCTCGAAGTCGTCGCGCATCGACGCGTGGGACGCGACGAGGAGGTCGCCGATGCCGCGTGCGCCCGCGGTGCGCAGCGTCGCCACCGTGTCCCGCACGCGCTGGTTCTCCGTGACGATGTGGCGCACGCGGCGGAAGGTCATGTCGTCCATCAGGCTCTCGGCGCGGGCGAGGTCGGCCACGGCGACGTCGCGCAGCGCGGGCACTCCGAGGATCGCGGCTCCGCGTTCGCAGGCGGCGCGGCGTTCCCGGTAGCCGCCGGTGGAGTGCGCGTGCGTGACGCGGGTGTCCATCACGAGCACCGCGAGGCCGGCGTCGGCCATGCCCAGCGGCACGACGTCGGCGGCGAGAGAGCGGCAGTCGAGGAAGATCGCGGCGTCGGGCTCCCCGAGCATCGAGGCCATCTGGTCCATGATGCCGGTGGGCGCGCCGACGGCCTCGTTCTCCGCCGTGCGTCCGATCCGGGCGAGGGCGACGGCATCGAGGCCGGCGTCCCAGAGCTCGTTCAGTGCCGTGGCCGTCGCGCCCTCGATCGCGGCGGACGACGAGAGCCCGGCCCCGACCGGGACGTCGGAGGCGATCGCGATGTCCAGGCCGGAGACCGTGGCCGCGGGGGCGGTCGCGCGGAGCGCCCAGGCGACGCCGAGCGGGTACGCAGCCCACTCCGGCACCGCGGGCGCCGTGCCCGGCGGGGTGGGGAAGAGACGGTCGAGGTCGTCGAGAGCGATCTCGACCGGCTCGTCCGCGAAGGTCGAGGCGACGCGGAGCCGCCGGTCGGCACGGCGGCCGACGGCGGCGACCGTGCGCTGCGGGATCGCGAACGGCAGCACGAAGCCGTCGTTGTAGTCGGTGTGCTCGCCGATGAGGTTCACGCGCCCCGGGGCCGACCAGACGCCGTCCGGCGTGCGCCCGGCGAGGGCGGCGAAGAGGTCGACGGCGGCGTCGTGTGCGGAGGTCATGCGGAGGCTTCCTGGTCGACGCGAGCGAGCGCCTCGCGGAGTCGGGCGGCCCCCTGCTCGGGGGCGACCTCGGCGGCCCAGGCCCACATCGCGGCCTCGGAGCCCGCGAGGAACTTGAGCTTGTCGGCGGCGCGGCGGGGGCTCGTGAGCTGCAAGTGCAGACGCACGCTCTCGCGGCCGACGTGGACCGGAGCCTGGTGCCACGCGGCGATGTACGGGGTGGGGCTGTCGTAGAGCGCGTCGACGCCGCGGAGGAGACGGAGGTAGAGCGGGGCGAGCTCGTCGCGCTCCTCCGCCGTGGTCTCGGCGAGGTCGGGCACGTGCCGATGCGGCATGAGGTGCACCTCGAGCGGCCACCGCGCCGCGAAGGGCACGAACGCGGTCCAGTGCTCGCCGCGGAACACCACCCGCTCGGAGGCCTGCTCCTCCGCGAGGATGCGGGCGAAGAGGTCGGGTGCGGTGCGGTCGACGGCGTCCAGCACCCGGGCGGTGCGCGGGGTCACATAGGGGTATGCGTAGATCTGCCCGTGCGGGTGGGGGAGGGTCACGCCGATCGCCTCGCCGCGGTTCTCGAACGGGAAGACCTGCTGGATCCCGGGCAGGGAGGACAGAGCGGCGGTGCGGTCGGCCCAGGCCTCGATCACGGTGCGGGCGCGGGTCGCGGTCTGGGTGCCGAAGGAGCCGGAGTGCTCGGGGCTGAAGCACACGACCTCGCAGCGGCCGACGGCGGTGCGGGTGCGCCCGAGTCCGAGGGCCGCGAGGTCGTCGAGGCCGCGCGGGGGGTTCGTCGCCGCCGGGACGGTGCCGACGGGCTCGGCGAGAGCGGGGCCGAATGCGGGGGAGCGGTTCTCGAACACGGCCACGTCGTACCGGGACGGCACCTCGGACGGATTCCCCGGCGTCTGCGGCGCGAGCGGGTCGGCGTCGGCTCCCGGCATCATCACGCGGTTCTGGCGGTTGGCGGCGACGGTGATCCAGTCGCCCGTGAGAACGTCGAGCCGCATGGTCGCGGTGTCGGGTCGAGGGGCAAGGGTGCGGGCGTCGACCGACCGTTCCGCGCCGAGGGTCGTCTCCGGGTCGTCGTAGTAGATGAGCTCACGGCCGTCGGCGAGCGTGGTCGGGCGCTTGACGACACCGGCGCCGAGACGCTCCGTGCGCAACTCAGGAGATCTGGACGTGTTCACGTCAACATGGTAGGTCGGGCCGCGTGCTAACGTCAACATGACGGAGTTGTGAACGGAGGATCCCGTGGCCCGGAAGCTGTCGGCGTCGGTGTCCGCTCGCGTGTCCATGGCGACCGTGGCGGCGCGAGCCGGTGTCTCCGGACAGACCGTCTCCCGCGTCGTCAACGGCAGTCCGCGCGTGGACCCGCAGACGCGGGCGCGGGTCGAGGCCGCGATGACCGAACTGGGGTACCGGCCGCACCGGGCCGCGCGGGCGCTGCGCACCGGTCGCAGTCACACCCTCGGTCTCGTCGTGACCACCCTGGCCACGGTCGGCAACTCCCGGATGCTGCAGGCCACGGCCGAGGCGGCGGCGGAACGCGGCTATGCGCTCACGGTCGTCACGGCTGCGGACGGCGTGGACGCGGCGTTCGCCCGGCTCGCCGACCAGGGCGTCGACGGTGCCCTCGTGCTGAACGAGGCTTCGGCGCTGGTCCCTGCCGCCACTCTGCCGCCGGAGCTGCATCTTGTCGTCGTGGACGCTCCCGCAGGAGCCGGAGCGATCGTGGTGCACAGCGATCACGCCGCGGGAGCAGAGGCTGCCACGCGCCACCTGCTCGCCGCGGGGCATGAGACCGTCCACCACCTCGCGGGACCGGCGGAGTCGTTCGCCGCCGCCGAGCGCGAGCGCGGGTGGCGCGAGGCTCTGACGGCTGCCGGTCTCACGCCTCCGGCGGTCGTGCGCGGGGATTGGAGTGCGGAGTCCGGCTTCGCCGCGGGGGCGGCCCTGGCCCAGGCGACGGCGGTGTTCTGCGCCAACGACCAGATGGCGCTCGGGCTGCTGCGCGCGGTGGCGGAATCCGGACGCACGGTCCCCGGCGACGTCAGCGTGGTCGGCTTCGACGACATCGCGGAAGCGGCGAACTTCCTCCCGCCGCTCACGACGATCCGCCAGGACTTCCCGGCGCTCGCGCAGCGGGCGGTCACAGCGCTCATCGCCGCCGTGGAGGGCGACGCGGCGGCGACCGATCCCGCCGCGCCCGTGGTGGTGCCGACTCGGCTCGTCGAGCGCGCGAGTACGGCACGCCCCTGACGCTCACCCCCGCGGAAGGAACTCCTCGGGGCGGAAGCGTGTCGTGGCACCGTCCGGCCAGGACACCGCCGCGTCGCCTGCCTGCAGGTCGAGCTGCGGCACGCCGGGGGAACTCCCGAGAAGCACGCCGACGGCCATCCAGACGTCCGGCCGCACCGCCGCCGAGAGCCACGGGGTGGCGGTCTCCGGGCCGAGCGGGGTCGCGTCCCGCTCCCGTCGGGCCCCTGCGGTCGCACCGTCGACTCCGAGGAGTCCGATGACCCGGCTCTGCGTCTCGCCGCCGAGGGCGAGGGCGGCGGTGACAGCCGCGGGGCCGGTCTCGACGACCGTCGGGGAGGACAGCGCCCAGCCGCCGATGCGGAGGACGTCGCCGTCGCGGATCACCCCGTCCGTCCCCGCGCCCGCCCGGACCCGCACGAGCCGCACCTCCCACGGTCCGCGGAGCGCCGACATCACGTCGACCATGGGGCCGACCGTGGTCTCGGCGGCCGCGCCGCCTCCGCCGACATCGAACTCCGCGCGGAAGCCGTCGTGCCAGTGCACGGGGCCGGAGGAGCCGCCGAGCACGGCGTCGTCGACCTTCCGCAGCGCTCCGGTCGCGAAGCCGGAGCGATGGCTCGCTCGGCCGCCACGCACCACGGCGACCGTGCCGTCGAGCGGATCACGGACTCCGGGGCCGGCGAGCACGGGCGCGGTCGCGGTCGAGTACCCGAGCTTCGCGTACAACGGCGCATCCGGCTGGTGGGCACCCGGCATCCGGTGGTCGGTGCCGTGGTTGACCACACGCACGATGCCGTCCGCGGTACCCGTCGCGAGCCACCCCGGGGCGATGAGGACGCGGGTGAACGGACCCCGATCGATCGGCAGGGGCTGTTCGACGGCCGTCCAGAACGGATGCGCCGCGGGCAGGGCGAGCGGCAGGAGACCCTTCGCCGCCCAGTACGGAGAGCCGGGGCCGGAGTAGTCCTGGGCGAGCGGACGCCAGGCGCCGTGCCAGCCGAGTGGCAGCACTCCGGTCGCATCCGGCGCACCGCGGTCGGTGAAGTGCCGGACCTGACCGCTCACCGCCCGGCGCAGGAGGCCGGGGTCGTGCCGCGAGGTGCCGGAGAACGCCGCGACCCCGGCCGCGGCGGCCGTCGCGAAACGGTAGGTGAGGCTGCGGCCCTGGATGAGTGGTCCTCCGTCGGCGCCGACGAGGTGCAGCGCGTCGTCGAGGAACGCGTCCAGCCGCCGGCGATACCGGGCGGTGCGATCCGCGTGGCGCGGCTCCTCGCCGACCATGTCCGCCCAGAGCAGCGGGTAGAAGGACAGCGCCCAGCCGGCGTAGTGGTCGAACGATCGCGCGGCGCCGTCCGCGCTCCATCCGCCGTCCCGCTCGAAGCCGTCGAGCAGCGCGAAGTCGGCTGCGCGGTCCGCGTCGGAGGACGGCCCGCGGACGCTCTCCAGGAACTGCTCGACGAGCACCCGGAACCAGGCCCAGTTGTTCGGCGGATGGCTCCCACCGACGACGGCCGCCAGGTAGTCCACGGTGCGGGTCCGGGCGCTGTCGTCCAGGCGCGCCCACACCGTGTCGCGGGTGAGGTGCAGACCCAGGGCGAGCGCCGCGGCCTCGACTTTCGCCTGGTCGACCTCGTCGGGGCGCGGCCACCGTTCGGCACCGGCCGGATCGACACCTGCCGCCAGCCCTCTGGCATACCGCTCGGCCAACGGCTCTGTGCCGCGTGGGTCGCCGGCGATGCGGAACGCGGCCAGCAGGAACGTGCGGCTGAAACCCTCGAGCGCGTCGACCGCGGCGCCGAAGCCGCCAGGCGCGCCGGGGTACCGGATGCCCGCGCCCGCCGGGCTCGCATGACGGGCGGCCCCGTCGAGGATGGCATCGGCCACCGTCATCAGGTGCGCGCGCGTCCATCCCGTGTGCGGGGAGAGCGCCCGGTCTTCCGGAGGCAGCGCGAGGATCGTCATGCGCTGTGCGCGAGGTCGGCGCGGTGCACGGGGTGTCGAGGCGGACGGCCGGCCACCCACGCCTCGAGCTCGTCGAGGGCGGCGTCGGCCAGCCGGTGCGCCTCGGTGCCGAGCGAGCCGGCGAGGTGCGGGGTGACCGCGACGTTCGGCAGGTGCAGCAGCGGGTGGTCGGGCGGAAGCGGCTCCGGATCGGTGACGTCGAGGATCGCGTCGAGGCGACCGGAGGCGCACTCCGCGAGCAGCGCGTCGTGATCGAGGAGGGCACCGCGCGCGGTGTTGAGCACGGTGGCGCCGTCGTGCAGGGCCGCGAGCTGCGCGCGGCCGATCATCCCCCGCGTCGCGGGCAGCGCCGGTGCGTGCAGGGAGAGCAGGTCGACGGCGGGGAGCAGGGCGTGGAGTGGGACGAGCCGTGCGCCCGCCGCGGCCACCTCTTCGGCGTCCGCGTACGGGTCGGCGACGAGCACCTGCAGTCCGGGGAAGGGCCGCAGCAGGTCGACGACGCGGCGCCCGATGCGGGAGAACCCGACGATGCCCACCGTGCGGTCGAGGTTGCCGATGCGGCCGGTGACGCGGGGCCCGATGCGCAGGTCGCGCTGTGCGTCGTCCCCGCGGAGCGGGAGGAGGGCGCGTTTGCCGGAGAGCAGGATCATCGCGAGTGTGTACTCGGCGACGGGGGCCGCGTTGGCCTCGGCGGCGGACGTGAGCAGGATGTCGCGCTCCCAGAAGGCGTCGGACACGACGCCGCGCACGCTCCCCGCCGCATGGAACACCGCGCGGAGTCGGGGGAGCCGGTCGAGCAGGGCCGCGTCCAGGAGGGGGGCGCCCCAGCCCGTCACCAGCACCTCGATCCCTGACACGCGGTCGGCCGCGGCCGCCGCGTCGAGCGTGGGCGTGTGCAGCGGGGTGCCGGGGGCCACGAGCGTCCGCAGACGGGCGCGCCGAGCGTCGTCGAACACGAGGTCCCACGCCTCCGTGGAGAGGGCGGCGATGGTGAACGGTCGGTGGGCCATGAGTCTCCGCGGGTCTCGGGTATGCGCTTGCCGAAGCGTGCCGTTCCAGTGAAGACTGTGCGTTCGAGCCCAGGCAACGTGATCGAACAGGAACCATCCAGATCGAACACACTCGTACACGGAAGGCAGCCGGATGCTGATCCCCCGCATCACCCTCGAAGATGTGCGGCACGTCGGGAGGATCGTGTGACCGAAGAGCGTCCCACCCCGCGTTTCGGCCTCTCCCGCCGCGAGCGCATCCTGGACGAGCTGCGCCGTACCGGCGCCGTGCGCGTCGCCGAGCTCGCCCGTGACTTCGGGGTGGCCGAGCTCACCATCCGTCGCGACATCACCGCGCTGGCGGACCGCGGACTGCTGACCAGGGTGCACGGGGGAGCAGTGCTGCGGAGCGCGCTGGACACGACCGTCGCCCGCGCTGCCCTTCCCGGGCCGCAGTTCCGCATCGGCATGGTGGTGCCGTCGCTGAGCTACTACTGGCCGCAGGTCGTCGTCGGCGCCCGGAGCGCCGGGGTGGAGACCGGGGTGCAGCTCGTGCTCCGCGGAGCCAGTTACGCCGCGCAGGACCAGCGTCGCCAGATCGCGGCGCTCCTGGAATCCGGAACCGTGCACGGCCTCATCGTGGCCCCCGAGACGCAGGGCGCCGACGGACACGCGCTGCTCTCGTGGCTGGACACGCTCCCGGTTCCCGTCGTGCTGGTCGAGCGCCGGACCCCGCCCGCGCTCGCCCTCACCCGGATGCAGACCGTGGCGACGGACCACGCGTTCGGGGGTGCGCTCGCCGCCGGGCACCTCGCCGCGCTCGGACACCGGCGGGTCGGGATCCTCACGTCGCCGCAGTCGCCGACCTCCGCCGGGCTCCGGCAGGGCTGGTCGCGGGCGGTCGCGGAGCTCGGTCTCGCGGTGGGCGTGGATCGCGATGCGGCGCTGGACCGGATGGAGGGGCCCGCGCAGGCGGACGTCGTTTCCTCGGTGTTCGCCGAGATCCGTGACACGGGCACGACCGCGCTGCTCGTGCACTCGGACCCGCAGGCGCTCCTGCTCCAGCAGCATCTGCAGGATGCGGGCTGGCGGCTGCCCGACGACCTCTCCCTGATCGCCTACGACGACGAGGTCGCGGAGCACGGCTCCCCTCCGCTCACCGCGCTGCGGCCGCCCAAGCAGCACGTCGGACGCCGCGCGGTGGAGCTTCTCCGGGATCGGCTGCGCGAGGGGACCACCCGGCCCGCCGAGCGCGTGGAGGTCGCCCCGGCGCTGCACGTGCGGGCGAGCACGGCCCCTCCGCGTTAGGCGCGGTTGCGAGGTCGAGCGTCTCATGCCATGATCTCGGAAAGCGCTTACCAACATTCTCCTGTCAGCGCCGACAGCTTCCACCGAGAGGAACGGACCGAGATGGCACAGGCCCCCACCCGCGAGATCGGGATCATCATGAACGGCGTCTCCGGGCGCATGGGATACCGGCAGCACCTGGTGCGGTCGATCCTCGCGATCCGTGACGACGGCGGGATCGAGCTCCCCGACGGCAGCCGCGTGACCGTGCGGCCGATCCTCGTCGGACGCAGCGAGGCCAAGCTGGCCGAACTGGCGGCGAAGCACGGCATCGAGGACTGGACGACCGATCTGGACGCGGCCCTCGCCGACCCGCAGTGGGAGATCTACGCCGACTTCCTCGTCACGAAGGCCCGGGCATCCGCGATCCGGAAGGCCATCGCCGCCGGCAAGGCGATCTACACCGAGAAGCCCACGGCCGAGTCGCTCGACGAGGCTCTGGAGCTCGCCCGCCTCGCCCGCGACGCCGGTGTGAAGACCGGCGTCGTCCACGACAAGCTCTACCTCCCGGGGCTGCAGAAGCTCAAGCGCCTCATCGACTCGGGCTTCTTCGGCCGCATCCTCTCCGTCCGCGGCGAGTTCGGCTACTGGGTGTTCGAGGGCGACTGGCAGCCCGCGCAGCGTCCGAGCTGGAACTACCGCACCGAGGACGGCGGCGGCATCATCACCGACATGTTCCCGCACTGGAACTACGTCCTGGAGAACCTGTTCGGCGAGGTCAAGAGCGTCTACGCGCAGGCCGCGGTGCACATCGCCGACCGCTGGGACGAGAAGGGCGAGCACTATACGGCCACGGCCGAGGACGCCGCCTACGGCATCTTCGAGCTCGACGGCGGGGCGATCGCCGAGATCAACTCCTCGTGGACGGTGCGGGTGAACCGCGACGAGCTCGTGGAGTTCCAGGTCGACGGCACGCACGGCTCCGCGGTCGTCGGACTGTTCGGTGCGAAGATCCAGCCCCGCAACGCCACGCCCAAGCCCGTGTGGAACCCCGACCTGGAGGACAGCCACGACTACGACGCCGACTGGCAGCAGGTGCCGACGAACGACGTGTTCCAGAACGGCTTCCGGCAGCAGTGGGAGGAATACCTCACCTCGTTCGCCCTCGGGACGGACTACCCGTTCGACCTGCTCGCCGGCGCGCGCGGGGTCCAGTTCGCCGAGGCCGGACTCGCGTCCAGCGCCGAGGGACGCAAGATCGTGCTCGAGCCCCTGACCCTGGACGAGGCATGACCACCCTCCGCCTGCTCGCCGCCGACGGCCGCACCGCCGACACGGAGCTCCGCGAGGTCGCCGGTGTCACGCGGCCGGAGGGCCCGCTCCGCAGCCGGGTGGCCTACGCCGCCGCGCACGTCGTCCCGAAGGTCCACGCGGACAACACCCCGGGGCAGCCGGCCGACATCGACTGGGATGCGACCCTCGCGTTCCGCCGCAACGTGTACTCGTGGGGTCTCGGCGTCGCCGACGCGATGGACACCGCGCAGCGCAACATGGGGCTGGATGCGGCGGCGGTGCGCGAGCTCATCGCCCGCAGCGCCGAGGTCGCCCGCGAGGAGGGCGGCACGGTCGTGGTCGGGGTCAACACCGATCATGTCGACGAGGAGCGCATCCCGCTCGATCAGGTGATCGCCGCCTATCTCGAGCAGCTGCACTTCGCCGAGGAGCAGGGGGCGGGGCCGGTGCTCATGGCCTCGCGCCACCTGGCTCGGGTCGCGGAGACCGCCGACGACTATCGCCGCGTCTACCGCGAGGTGCTCTCCCGCGCGTCGGTCCCCGTCGTGCTGCACTGGCTCGGCACCGCGTTCGACCCGGAGCTCGCGGGCTACTTCGCGCCCTCGTCGCCCGCCGGGAGCGGTGGTCCCGCGTGGCAGGAGGCCGCCGGGATGCTGCTCGACATCATCGGCGAGAACCGCGCCGCTGTCGCCGGGGTGAAGATGAGCCTGCTCGACGCGGACTCCGAGGTGTGGGTGCGCGAGCGGCTGCCGGAGGGCGTGCGCATGTTCACCGGCGACGACTTCCACTACGTCGGCCTCATCGGCGGGGACAGCCTGACCGGGGCTGCCGCGCCCGAGGGGTCCGCGTCGCGCGGCCACTCGGATGCGCTGCTCGGCGCGTTCGCCGCGCTCGCCCCGGTGGCCTCCGCCGCGATCCAGGCCCTCGACGCGAACGACCCGGAGCGGTACCTCGACCTCCTCGGCCCGACGGAGGAGTTGAGTCGGCAGGTGTTCGCGGCACCGACCTACTACTACAAGACCGGGGTCGCCTTCCTGTCCTGGCTCAACGGCCATCAGCCCGCGTTCCAGATGGTCGGGGGGCTGCATTCCGCGCGGAGCCTGCCGCACCTCAGCCGCATCGTCGAGCTGGCGAACGGGGCGCTCGCCCTGGAGCGGCCGGAGCTCGCCCGGGAGCGATGGCACGGCCTGCTCCGGCTGAACGGGGTGGACGCATGACCGCCCCCCGGAGCCTGGCGGCGGAGCGCGAGTCCCGGACACCCGGCGTCGGGACCGTGCCGCATCCGCGGCTCTCGATCAACCAGGCCACCGTGAAGCACGCGGACCTCGCCACGGCCCTGCGCGTCACGGCGGCGGCGGGGGTCGAGGCCATCGGCCTGTGGCGGGAGCCCGTGCAGGCGGTGGGACTCGATGTCGCCGCCCGCATGCTGACCGACTCCGGCCTGCGCTTCACGACGCACTGCCGCGGGGGCTTCTTCACGCTTCCGGCCGGTCCGGAGCGTGACGCCGCGCTCGACGACAACCGCCGAGCGATCGAGGAAACGGCCACCCTCGCGGCAGCCGGTGCGGAGGGCTCGACCGCGGTGCTCGTCCTCGTCGCCGGCGGTCTGCCCGAGGGGTCGCGTGACCTCGTCGGGGCGCGTGAGCGTGTCCGCGACGCCATCGGCGCCCTCGCGGACGACGCTCGCGCCGCCGGGGTCACCCTTGCGATCGAGCCGCTGCATCCGATGTACGCCTCCGACCGTGCCGTGGTCTCCACCCTCGGTCAGGCGCTCGACATCGCCGCGGACTTCGACTCTGCCGTGGTCGGTGCCGCGGTCGACACGTTCCACATCTGGTGGGATCCGCAGGTGCTCGACCAGATCGCCAGGGCCGGACGGGAGGGCCGCATCGCCACGTATCAGGTGTGCGACTGGAAGACCCCCCTCGCCGCAGACCCCCTGCTCTCCCGGCACTATCCGGGGGACGGAGTGATCGACTTCGGCACCCTCACGCGGGCGGTGCAGGACACCGGCTACGACCGCGACATCGAGGTGGAGATCTTCCATGCCGACGTCTGGGCCGACGACCCGGCCCGTGTGGTCCGGCGCACGGCCGAGGCCTTCGCGACGGCGGTCGCCCCCCACTTGTGAGCCCCGGTGACCCCCATCCCCGGTCCCTCCTTGGTCCCGGTCCCTCGGTCTCCGGCCCCTCCTTAGTCCCGGCGTGGTCCCGGATGCACGACCCGTTCCCGGATGCACGGGCCGTTCCCGGATGCACGGCCCGTCCCCGGGTGTCGGTCGTCCCGACGTGCCCGGGTCGTGTATCCGACCCAGTCCCATCGTCCCAGTCCCGTCGTCGTGTGTCGGTCGTCGTGTGTCGGTCGACGAGGGACACCTGCACGACCCGGGTCCGTGGGCACGATCAGACCTAGGTTTCGGTCGTGCAGGCGGGACGGGGTCGTGCAGGTGGGACTCGAGGACGGGGAACGGAACGGGCCGGGACGTCCGACCGAGGAGCCCGGGGGTCAACGGGCCGGGACGTCCGACCAAGGAGATCGGGAGGACTGAGAGGATGACGGGATGACGGGGATCCGTGCGGGACTGTGCTCGGTGACGTTCCGTGCCCTGCCGCCGGAGAGGATCGTCGCGCTCGCGGCCGCCGCGGGTCTCGACGTGATCGAGTGGGGCGGGGACGTGCATGTGCCACCGGGGGAGGTCGGCCGCGCGGCGGAGGTCGCGCGGATGACCACGGATGCCGGGCTCGCCGTCGCGTCCTACGGGTCGTACTTCCGCGCCGGATCGGAGGAGTCGCTGACCGCGGTCCTCGACAGTGCCGCGGCCCTCGGAGCCGACCGCGTGCGGGTGTGGGCAGGGAGTCACGGCTCGGCGGAGGTGTCCGCGCAGGAGCGTGCCCGCGTCGTGACGCGGCTCCGCGCGGCGGCGGTCGAGGCGGCTGCCCGCGGCATCGGGCTCGCCCTGGAGTTCCACGGCGGCACGCTCGCCGACACCGCCCCGGCCACCCTCGCGCTCCTGCACGAGGTCGACCACCCGATGCTGTCGACGTACTGGCAGCCCACGGTCGGCGCCGCCGTCCCCGCGGTGCTCGAGGAGTTCCGTCGGCTCAGCCCCCATGTCTCCGCCGCTCATGTCTTCTCCTGGTGGCCGCGCACCGAACGGCACCCGCTGCGCTCGAGGTCCGCGCTCTGGACACGGTTCTTCGCGGAAGCGGCCGCCACCCCGCACCCGCCGCGTGACGCCCTGTTGGAGTTCGTGCCCGACGACGCCCCCGAGCTCCTCGCCGGTGAGGCCGCCGCCCTGCTCGGTTTTCTCGGACGGCGGCCGTGAGCGTCCCTCGAAGCGGATCCGTCCTCGTCGGTAGGCTCGGAGCATGACCCCGTCCGCCACACCGGCAGAGCCGCCGGCCGCGCGTCGCCCCCGTCACGCCCGGGGACCGGCGCCCACGCTGCATGACGTCGCGCTCGAGGCCGGGGTCTCGCTGGCGACCGCCTCTCGCGTGCTGAACGGTTCCGAGCGCAAGGTCGCGGCGCCCTTCCGGGAACGCGTGGAGGCCGCCGCCGAGGCCCTCGGCTACACCGCCAACGTCTCCGCGCAGGCGACCGCCCGCGGACGCTCGCCGGTGATCGCGCTCCTCGTCGCGGACATCGCCGACCCCTACTTCGGACTCATCGCATCGGGCGTCGCGCGGGGTGCCGACGAGCAGGGTCTCGTCGTGACCGTGGCCATCACCGAGCGCGACCCGGCGCGGGAGGCGCGGATCGTCCGTGCGCTGCGCGGGCAGCGACCGCAGGGGCTCATCCTCGCCGCCTCGCGCACGCAGGAGGAGGGGCAGGCGGAGACCGCCCGCGAGCTCGCCGAGTTCACCCGCCTCGGGGGCCGTGTCGTCGCCTTCGGCGCGGACGGCGACGGCGACCGCCGGGTGGAGATCGACAACCGGGCCGGGGCCGCCGCGCTCGGCCGTCGGATGGCGGAACTCGGGTATCGCTCGGCAGTGCTCGTCGGGGCGGCGGAGGGCGTGCGCACCTCGGACGACCGGCTGGCGGGCTTCCGCGCCGGATTCGCGGAGGGCGGCGGCGAGGTCGCGCAGACCGTCCGCGGAGACTTCCGCCGCGAGTCGGGGGCGACGGCGATGGCCGACGCCCTGGCAGCCGGAGTCCCCGAGGGTACCGTCGTGTTCGGCATCAGCGACGTGGTGGCCATCGGGGCGATGGCGGCCATCCGCGCGGCGGGCCGGGAGGTCGGCGTGGACATCGCCGTCTGCGGTTTCGACGACGTGCCCTCGAGTCGCGATGTGACACCGGCCCTCACCACGGTCTGCGTGCCGCTGAGCGATGCCGGGTATCAGGCCTTCCGGGCGATCGTCGACGAGGACTGGCAGCAGCCGACGCTCCCGCTTGAGGTGGTCGTGCGCGCGAGCACCCCGGGGCTCCGGGCATGACCCGCGTCGTCATCGCTCCGGACAGTTTCAAGGGCACGATCACGGCGGCGGAGGCCGCGGCAGCGCTCGCCGACGGCTGGCGGGAGGTCGAGCCGGCGGCGGACATCGTCCTCCGCCCGATGGCCGACGGCGGGGAGGGGACCGTCGCGGCGTTCGCGACGGCCGTACCGGATGCACAGCGCATGCCGGTCACCGTCGACGGCCCGGCGGGCGCTCCCGTCGAGACGTCCTGGCTGCTCCTGCCGAGCACGACCGATGCTCCCGGCGGCACGGGCGTCGTCGACATCGCCTCGACCTCGGGCATCGAGCTCCTCGACGGCCTGCGGCCCTGGGATGCCGATACGACCGGCTTCGGGCAGGCGATCGCCGCCGCCCTCGATCACGGCGTCTCGCGACTGATCCTCGGCATCGGCTCCAGCGCCTCGACCGACGGCGGCACCGGCATGCTCGCCGCCCTCGGCGCGCGCTTCCTCAACGGGGACGGTCGGCCGGTCGCGAGGGGAGCCCGGGGTCTGGCGGACATCGCCACGGCGGATCTCGGCGCGCTGCGCACCGCGCCGGATGTCCGCGTGCTGACCGATGTCACGAATCCGCTCACCGGGTCTCGCGGCGCGGCGGCGGTGTTCGGTCCGCAGAAGGGGCTCACGGAGCCCGGCGACATCGCCCGGGTCGACGACGCGCTCGCCGGTCTCGCCGCCCTCCTTCCCGTCGATCCGCAGCTCCCCGGCACGGGTGCCGCCGGCGGTACGGGGGCGGCGCTCGTGCGCTGGGGCGGGATCCTCGCCCCGGGGGCGGCCGAGGTGGCCGCGCTCGTCGATCTGGCCGGGGCCGTCCGTGGCGCCGAGGCCGTGATCACCGGCGAGGGGTCGTACGACGGACAGTCGGGTGACGGGAAGGTGCCGTCCTTCCTCGCCGCGCTCGCCGTCGAGGCGGGGGCGCGTCCTCTGCTCGCCGCGGGTCGGATCGCGGACGATGCCGACGCCGGCCTGTTCACGCGGGCCGTGTCGCTGACCGCGTTGGCGGGGTCGTCCGCCGCCGCCGTGGCCGACCCCGCGCGCTGGCTTCGGGTCGCAGGCGCGGAGCTGGCCCGGTCGCGGTGACCGATCCGGAGGCCGCGCCGACGCGCGAGATCCGCGCGGGCGCGACACGGTGCGTTGACACGGCAGAACGGTCGGCATAGACTCGCAACACCGAACGGGAATGCGCTTTCCCGAATCCTTCACGAAGATGTCGAGGACCCCATGTCGTCTGCCCCCTCCGCGACCATGACCCTGGCGATCGCCGCCGACCGCCCCGAGCCTCCGGGCATCGTCCGCTGGTGGAGCCGTCACTGGCACCCGCTCGTCTTCGTGCTCGCGGTGCTCGCCCTCTGGTGGGTCTCCACGAGCCTCGGGTGGGTGCCCGCCTTCATCATCCCGTCGCCCGCCGACACCTGGGCCGCCTTCACCGACAACGCCGCCTACCTCGCGCAGAACACCTGGGTCACCACCTACGAGACCGTGATCGGCTTCGTCATCGCGGTCGTCGTCGGGGTCCTCGTCGCCGTGCTCATGGTGTACTCGCGGGGCCTGGAGCAGACGCTCTACCCGGTCATCCTCTTCGCCCAGGTCATCCCGAAGATCGCGATCGCTCCGCTGTTCGTGGTCTGGCTCGGGTTCGGCGCGGAGCCGAAGATCCTCGTGGCCGTGCTCATGGCGTTCTTCCCGGTCGTCATCTCGGGTCTCGCCGGCCTGCGCACCGTCGACCCGGAGATCCTCCAGCTCGCGTCGACCATGGGAGCGAGCCGCTTCAAGACCTTCCTCAAGGTGCGGCTGCCCGCGGCGCTGCCCGAGCTCCTCTCCGGTCTCAAGGTCGCCGCGACGCTCGCGGTCACCGGTGCCGTGGTCGGCGAGTTCGTCGGCGCGAACGAGGGCCTCGGCTACGTGATCCTGCAGGCCAACGGCAACCTCGACACCGCCATGCTCTTCGCCGCGCTCATCATCATGTCGCTGCTCGGCGTCATCCTCTTCGGCATCATCCAGATCGCCGAGCGCTTCCTCATCCCGTGGCACGCCTCCAAGCGCGACGTCGCCGCGGCCACCGTCCGACTCTGACCCCCCTCGCCCCCACGAAAGAAGGCACTGATGAAGAAGTCAGGCACCATCCTCAGCTCGATCGCCCTCGCGTCCGCCGCGGTGCTCGCCCTCTCCGGCTGCGGAGGATCGACGACCCCGGCGAGCTCCGGCGACGGTGACGGCGGGGAGCTCACGCCGGTCACCCTCATGCTCAACTGGTACCCGTACGGGGAGCACGCGGCGTTCTACTACGGCGTCGACCAGGGCATCTTCGAGGAGCACGGCATCGATCTCACGATCAAGGCCGGCCAGGGCTCGACGAAGACCGCGCAGGCCGTCGGGCAGGGGCAGGTCGACTTCGGCTGGGCGGACACCCCCGCCGTCCTCGCGAACATCGACAAGGGCGTCGGCATCAAGAGCGTCGGCGTCTTCCTGCAGACCACGCCGTCGGCCGTGCAGGTCTTCGCCGACTCCGGCATCTCCAGCCCCGAAGACCTCAAGGGCAAGACCATCGCGGTCTCCGCGGGCGACGCCCCGACCACGACCTTCCCGATGTACCTCGAGGCCGTGGGCCTGGAGGAGGGCGATGTGACGCAGCAGAACCTCGACGCCGCAGGGAAGATCGCCGCCATGCTCTCGGGCAAGGTCGACGGCCTCATCGGCTTCGCGCACGACCAGGGTCCGACCATCGCCGACAAGAGCGGCAAGGACGTCGAGTACCTGCGCTACTCTGACGCCGGCCTGAACTTCTTCAGCAACGGTCTCATCGCGCCGACCGACACGATCGAGGGCGACCCCGAGCTCGTCGAGGCGCTGGTCGCGGCGACCTCCGAGGCCTTCGCCGCGGCGCAGGAGGACCCCGAGGCGGCCGTGGCCGCGATGGAGGGCAAGGACCCGCAGATGCCGTCGCAGGAGGTCCTGCTGCACCAGTGGGAGGAGACCATCGAGCTGCTCCACACCGACGCCACCGAGGGTGAGGCTCCCGGCGCGAACGCGACCGAGGACTGGGAGTCCACGCTGGAGGTGCTGTCCGAGGCCGGGCTCATCTCGGGCGACGGCGACGTGGACACCTACTTCGACGACGCCTTCACCCCCGGGAAGTGAGACCGATCGTCATGGACACTCACGTTCAGCAGGAGCGCGGACCCGCGACCACGAGCACCGCTCCGGCGCTCGAGGTCTCGGATCTCGCGATCACCTTCGCCTCCAAGCGGCGCCAGGTCACGGCTCTCGAGGGCGTCGACCTGCGCGTCGAGGAGGGGGAGTTCCTCTCCATCGCCGGGCCCTCCGGCTGCGGCAAGTCGACCCTCCTGAAGGCCGTCGCCGGACTCACCGCGCCGAGCCGGGGCAGCATCCGCCTGCGCGGCGACGAGGTCCGGGGTCCGCGGCAGGACATCGGCTACGTGTTCCAGCGGGCGGCGCTCCTGGAATGGCGCAGCGTTCGCGGCAACATCCTCCTGCAGGCCGAGATGCGCGGGATGGACATGCGCAAGGCCCAGGCCCGTGCCGACGAGCTCATCGAGATGACCGGTCTCACCGGCTTCGAGAAGTCGCTGCCGCACGAGCTCTCCGGCGGCATGCAGCAGCGGGTGTCGCTGTGTCGGGCGCTGCTGCACGAGCCGCGGGTGCTGCTCATGGACGAGCCGTTCGGTGCCCTCGACGCCCTTACGCGTGAGCGCATGAACGTCGAGCTCAACCGGATCTGGAGCGCCACCGGCACGACCGTGCTGCTCGTGACCCACTCGGTCGCGGAGGCCGTCTACCTCGCCAGCCGCGTCATCGTGATGGGTCCGCGCCCCGGACGGATCCTGGAGGAGCACCGCGTCGACCTCCCGGCCCGCCGCGGCTACGCCGACGTTCTGGAGACGGAGGAGTTCCACCGCGTCTCCAGCCGCGTCCGCGAGCTCCTCGGCTCCTCCACCGACGCCGACTGACCCCGTCCCGTCCCGCCCCGCCCCACCCCACCCCGTCCCGCCCCGCCCGGGATCGAAACCGCCCCTCCGCGAAGGCCCCCAGGGACGTTTTGGATCCCGCGACAGGGGTGGCCGGCGGGACGGGATCGAAACCGCTCCTCCGCGGTCTTCCGGAGCGACGTTTTCGATCCCGCGACAGGGGTGGCCGGCGGGACGGGATCGAAACCGCTCCTCCGCGATCTCTCGCAGGGACGTTTTCGACCCCGCGACCGGGAGCGGTGGGCGGAAGACGGGCGGCCGACCTGCGACAACGGAAGGACTCGTCGCCACGGCCTTGGGACGTACGCGCGCACTCGGCGGATTCGCTCGACCCGGGTCGCGGGATCGATTACGTCCCTCTCCGGCGCGTGCCAGGCGCACTCTCGATCCCGCACGAGGTGTCCACCGGGGTGCGGGATCGAAGACTCCCCTCGGCGGTGGCCGAGGGGAGCGGTTTCGATCCCGCGGCACCTGCGGATCCCGCGGGGGCGGAGTCAGTCGCCGAGGGCGGCGGACACCACGGCGCGGGCTTCGGCCTGCACCTCGGCGAGGTGCTCGGGGCCGCGCAGGCTCTCGGCGTAGAGCTTGTAGACGTCCTCGGTGCCGGACGGCCGCGCGGCGAACCACGCGTGCGGGGTCTGCACCTTCAGGCCGCCGATCGCCGCACCGTTGCCGGGAGCGTGTGAGAGCTTCGCGATGATGTCCTCGCCGGCGAGGGTGGTCGCCGTCACCGATTCCGGAGTCAGCTTGCCCAGCGTCGCCTTCTGCTCAGGGGTGGCCGGGGCGTCGACGCGCTGGTAGGCGGACGAACCGAAGGCGTCCTCGAGTTCCGCGTAGCGCTGCGACGGGGTCTTGCCGGTCACCGCGAGGATCTCCGCCGCGAGCAGGCAGAGGAGGATGCCGTCCTTGTCGGTCGACCACACGGAGCCGTCGTGCCGCAGGAACGAGGCCCCCGCCGACTCCTCGCCGCCGAACGCCACGGAACCGTCGAGCAGCCCGGGCACGAACCACTTGAAGCCGACCGGGACCTCCAGCAGACGCCGCCCGAGCGACTCGGCCACGCGGTCGATGATCATCGACGACACGAGCGTCTTGCCGACCGCCGCCTCGCGCGGCCAGTGCTCCCGGTGCGAGAAGAGGTAGTCGATGGCGACGGCGAGGAAGTGGTTCGGGTTCATGAGCCCGGCGTCGGGGGTGACGATGCCGTGCCGGTCCGCGTCCGCGTCGTTCCCGGTGAGGATGTCGTAGTCGCCCTTCTTCGCGACGAGCGACGCCATGGCCGACGGAGACGACGGGTCCATCCGGATCTTCTCGTCCCAGTCGAGGGTCATGAAGCGCCACGTGGGGTCGACCTCGGGATTGACGACCGTGAGGTCGATGTCGTGCATCTCGGCGATCAGCGACCAGTACTCCACCGAGGCGCCGCCCAGCGGGTCCGCGCCGATACGTACGCCGGCGCGGCGGATCGCCTCGATGTCGATGATCGACGGGAGGTCGCGCACGTAGGCGTCGCGGAAGTCGTATCCGGTGATGGCGTCCCAGTCCACGTCGGCGAAGCGCTCGCGGCGCACCTCGGCCAGGCCGCCCGCGATGAGCTGGTTGGCGCGGTCGGCGATCCAGCCGGTCGCATCCGTGTCGGCGGGACCGCCGTGGGGCGGGTTGTACTTGAAGCCGCCGTCGCGGGGCGGGTTGTGCGAGGGGGTCACGACGATGCCGTCCGCGCGGCCCGGGTCGTCGGCGGCGCGGTCGCGGTTGTACGTGAGGATCGCGTGACTCAGCGCCGGGGTCGGCACCCAGGAGTCCCGGGCGTCGACGCGCACGTCCACTCCGTTCGCGAGCAGGACCTCGATGGCGCTCCGCTCTGCGGGGAGGGAGAGGGCGTGGGTGTCGCGCCCCAGGAAGAGGGGGCCGGTGATGCCCTGCGCCGCACGGTAGTCGACGATCGCCTGGGTCGTGGCGAGGATGTGGTTCTCGTTGAAGCTCTTGGTGAGCGACGAGCCGCGGTGGCCGCTGGTGCCGAACACGACCCGTTCGCTCGGGACGTCCGGGTTCGGCACGCGGTCGTAGTAGGCGGCGATCAGCTCGTCGACGTCGATCAGGTCACTTTCCTCCGCGGGGAGGCCGGCACGGCTGCTCATGCACTCAGTCTGCCCCGTGCGGCGGATGCTCGCATCCGGCTTGACATGCGGGATTGCGATGAGTCACCGAGGGATAGGCTGAACGCCGTGACTGCACGCCGCACCTACAGCTATCTCGGACCAGCCGGAACCTTCACGGAGGCGGCGCTCGACCAGGTGGCCGAGGCCAGGGGGCAGGACTGGCGGCCGGTGCACAACGTGGGTGAGGCGCTCGCGGATGTGCTCGAAGGACGCAGCGACGCGGCCATGATCGCGATCGAGAACTCCATCGAGGGCGGTGTGTCCACCACGCAGGATGCGCTGGCGACTCTGCCGGGGCTCCGGATCATCGGCGAGTACCTCGTGCGGGTGAACTTCGTCCTCGTCGCACCGCGCGGCACCACTCTCGACCAGGTCGAGGTCATCGCCGCGCACCCTGTCGCCTACGCGCAGTGCCACGGCTGGCTCGGCGAACACCTTCCGACCCACTCGCACGTGCCGGCGGCGAGCAACGTCGCCTCGGCCATCGGTGTCCTCGACGGCAGCTCGCCCGCGCAGGCCGCGATCGCCGCCCCGGGTATCGTGCAGCACTACGACGTGGACGTCCTCGCCGAGGGCATCGGCGACAACGCGGCGGCCGTGACCCGGTTCGTCCTCGTCACGCGGACCACGCGTTCGCCCGCGCCGACCGGTGCCGACAAGACCTCGTTGATCGTGGAGCTCCCGCACGACCACCCTGGTTCGCTCCTCGAGATGCTGGAGCAGTTCTCGACGCGCGGCATCAACCTCTCGCTCATCGAGTCCCGGCCGATCGGCGACGAGCTCGGCCGGTACCGGTTCGTGATCGACGCGGACGGTCACATCGAGCACGAGCGGATGGCCGACGCCCTGCTCGGGATCCGCCGCTTCAGCCCCCGCGTGGTGTTCCTCGGGTCCTATCCCCGTGCCGATCGGCAGATCGTGCAGTACCCCGACCGCTACTCGGACGAGGTCTTCATCGAGGCCCGCGACTGGCTCCGCGGCATCCTCTCCGGCGAACCCGAGGCCTGAGTCTCGCCGCGGCCCGTGCGTCGCGCGCCCCCGTGTGCCGTGCGCATGCGGGATCCATCTCGCGCCTCCCCGACGCGGGCAACGCGCGGATTCCGTCCCGCAGTCCCGCAGTCCCGCAGCCCCGGAGTCCCGGAGTCCTGGAGTCCCGCAGGGATGCCGGGTGCGGGATCGAAAACGCACGTCCCCGACCCGACTCGCGCACGTTCTCCATCCCGCATCGCGCCGCATCATCCACGTGGGTTCGAGAATGCGCGTCTCCGGGCGCGGCGAGGAACCCTTTTGATCCCGGCACCTGAGGCTGTGCGGGACGAGCGCGTCTGATCCCCGTACTCGTGGCCATGCGGGGCAGCGTCCGGACACACCCACGCCGAGATACCGCCTCGCTCCCGCGGTAGCGATCACTGCGGGGTCAGATTCGCGCCTGTCCCCGTCGCAGGAGGCGCCTTTTCGATCCCGCACGCGTGGAGTGGGGTGCTCAGTGCTCCTGGAACCGCGGCCAGGCGCTGCCCGGCAGCATGCGGGCATGTAGCGCGCCCTTCGCGGAGGCGAGGCTGGGATAGGTGCCCGCTGCCGCGTCCGCTCCCGCCATGGTCACCACATAGCCGTCCTCATCGTGGCGGATGCTCCCCACCACACCGTTCGTCCCGTAGGCGACCCACAGTGCGAGTGTCTTGGTGCTCATCGTCGAACCCCTCTCTCTGCGGCCGAGGCTACGCCTCAGTGCGGCCCGGGGCCAGCCCCTTCCCGGGGAGAAGCCTTCCCGTTCGGCCCGTGACACGGACCTCAACCCCAGAGGTGGCGTCGAACGTCGAGCGCACGACGGACGCGCGCGGCGAGAACCGTTCCGCCATCGCGCAGATCGAGCTCGGTCATCCGGATCACGAGCCACCCGTGGTCTTCGAGGTCGCGTTGGCGCCGGATATCGGCCCGCCACTGATCGCGGTCCGTCCGGTGGCCGTCGCCTTCGTATTCGATGGCGATGCGGTATTCCGGATAGGCGAGGTCGACCCTGGCGAGGAAGCGTCCGCCCGGGGAGACGACGTGCTGGACGGCGGGCTCCGGCAGTCCGAGGCTCACGAGCAGCAGGCGGGTCTCCGTCTCCTTCGGGGACTCGACACCCGGGCGCGCGAGCGGCAGCGCCTCTCGGATGCGGCCGCACCCGGGGAAGCGTCCCCATCGCACCAAGTGCCGTTCGATGCTGTCCGCGGTTGCCACAGGCCGGCCCGTCCTCAGCCCCGGATAGACATCGGACGCCGTTAGGAGGGCATCAAGCGCGACGACCATCGGCGTCGACGCGAACTCCCGTGCACACAGGAACAGTGTGCTGACCGGGTCGACCGTCGGCACTCCGTTGATGTGCCACGCATCTGCCCGTCCGGGCGCGATACGGCGCCCCCGGACACCGGCCGTCCGGGGCGGTGATGTCCCGGTGGGCACAGCGACATCGAGGGGCTCGCCGGGTGACCAGCGGACGGGTGTGGGAAGGCCCCACAGTCGCAGGGCCGTACGGCCGGCGAAGGCCTGGCCCTGGCGGAGGCGCGGCAGGTAGGAGGCGACTCGATCGTCGAAGGTGGCGGGCTCCACCGTCGACCGCACGCCGGCGAACGGCCGCGAGAGGTCTCGGCTGGAGTACCTCTTCCGCCCGACCCCGATGGCAGCGGCGTCACGGACGGCGAAGTGAGGGCCGAGGTCAGGTGGAAGAGGGATCCGGTGTCGCATGCGTCCATGCTGTCCGTGGTGGGCCCGCCCTCCGACGGTCTGCTTTCACTCGTCTGACTCCTGTGGAAAACCCGAACCGACGTGGACCTGTGGCGGAGACGTCCCCGTCGAGCGGGATCAGAGATGCCCCTCCGATGGCGGTCCGAGGCACGTTTCTGGTCCCGCGTGCCGAGGCGCTCGGCGCACATGGCGTGAGCGAGGGGGCGGCGGGTGTCAAGGGTGCGGGATCAAAAAGGTGCCGCGCAGGGCAGGCGGGGGACCGTTATCGATCCCGCACCTCGGAAGGGGCCGGACCCGGGGATCAAAAGAGTGCCGGCCGGACCGCGCGGGGGACCGTTATCGATCCCGCGGCGCGACTCACGATCCCGCGGCGCGACTCACGCGCCCGCGACGCGACTCACGCGCCCGCGACGTGACTCACGCGCCCGGGACGCGAGACGCGACTCACGCGCCCGCGACGAGCTCCAGCGTCTGGGCGCGCCCCGCAGCCGAGTCCTTCGGCTCCGCGTCGTAGGCTCCGGCGACGGGGGAGAGCATGACCTCGTCCACCCCGTAGGTCGTCGCGAAGGAGCGGACCTCCGCGGCGACGGACTCCCCGGTGCCGACGAACCACCGTGACCGCGCGGCCTCGACCACCTGGTCCGTTGCGGCGTCGTGCTCTGCGGCGAGGGCCTGTTCGATGGTCTCCAGCGCGACGAGCGGCTGGTTGAGCCGGAGTCGCGCCATCATCCGCAGCTGCGGGAGGGCGCGGGCCTCCGCCTCCTCCGCGGTCGGTGCCGCGACGGCGTTCACGGTGAGGAAGGTCCGCGGCTCCGGATGCTCCTCGCTCGGACGGTAGTTCGTGCGGTAGAGGTCGAGGGCGCGTTCCAGGCCCTGTCCGGAGAAGTGGTTCGCGAACACGTACGGCAGGCCGAGGGAGGCGGCGAGCTGTGCGGAGTAGTCGCTCGACCCCAGCAGCCACACCTCGGGCACTCCTGTCGCGGCGGGGGTCGCCCGCACGGTGTACTCCCCGCCGGAGGTGAAGCGCACGGTGGCGCCGTCGGCGGTGAAGAGCGCCGCGATGTCCTGCACGTGCCGGGGGAACTGCTCCACGTCGCTGGTGGTCCCGGACCCCCGGAGGAGCTGGGTGATCACGGGGTCGCTGCCGGGGGCGCGGCCGAGGCCCAGGTCGATGCGTCCGGGCGCGATGGCTTCGAGGGCGGCGAACTGCTCGGCCACGATGAGGGGCGCGTGGTTCGGGAGCATGACGCCGCCGGAGCCGAGACGGATGCGGGAGGTGCGCGTGGCGGCGGCCGCGATGAGGACCGGCGGCGTGGTCGAGGCGACCGCGGGCATGTTGTGGTGCTCGGCGAACCAGTACCGGCGGTAGCCGAGCCGGTCGGCGGTCGCGGCGAGGGAGAGGGAGGCGGAGATGGCCTCGGCGCTGGTCTGGCCGGAGCGGACCGGCACGAGGTCGAGGACGGAGAGGGCGACGTCGTTCATCTCCGGATGCAACCTCGGCGGCCGCTCCGGCATTCCCTAGGCGGCGAGTCGCGAGGCGGGGGTGAGCGCGTCGGCGAGAGCGGTGCGGGCGAGGCGGTAGCGGATGAGCCAGGCGGCGCTGTAGCTCTGTTCGGGCAGGTCGCGCAGCACCGCGCGATCTTCCGCCGGCAGTCCGTCCCGCGCCGCTTCGCGCAGGAGATCGTCGCGGGTCGCCGGGTACTCCATGTCGGCGAGGAAACGGTCGAGGGTCGGGGAGAGTGCCATGATTCGTCCTTTCCGTGCGAAGAGGAGAAGAGCGGGGGCGGCGCGAGTGCACCGCCCCCAGGATGATCAGGCGTCGATCGCCTGGCGCTGTTCGCCGGACTCGACGACGATCTTGCGCGGCTTCGCCCGCTCGCTGACGGGGATGACGACCGACAGGACACCGCTCTCATACGAGGCGCTGATGTTGTCGAGGTCCACACCGTCGCCGAGCGAGAACTGGCGCAGGAACGACCCGGCCCCGCGCTCGCGGGCGAGCCAGCGCACGCCCTCACGGGTGTCGGCCGTGCGCTGGGCGCGGATCGTGAGCTGACCGCCGTCGAGGTCGACGTCGATGGAGCCCGGGTCGGCGCCGGGGAGGTCGGCGTGCAGGATGTAGCGGTCCCCGTCGCGGTACAGGTCCACCGGCATCGACCGGGGCGCGCGCACGGAGTCCAAGACGCTCGCGGCGAAGCGGTCGAGCTGGCTGAAGGGATCGAAGGTCAGTGCCATGAGGTTTCTCCTTTCGTGCGGCCCTGCAAGGGCTGAGGTGGTGTGCAGATTATCTGCACGTCAGGTATAGATTTGTTATAGAACACTTGCAGGATTCTTCGCAACCCCGACCTGAGGACACCCGGATGACCGCACGCGACTCGCGCACCCCGCTCTACGGCATCGCCGTCGCCGCCCAGCTCGTCGACCTGTCGGAGGCGACGATCCGACTCTTCGAGAGCAAGGGGCTTCTCGCGCCCGCTCGCAGTGACGGCGGCACGCGTCGGTACAGCGACGACGACATCACCCGCCTGCGTCGCGCGGCCGAACTCCGCGGGGACGGCATCAACATCGCCGGGATCGCGCGGGTCCTCGACCTGCAGGACGAGAACGCGGGCCTCCGCGAAGCCCTCGATGCGGACGGGCCGGGACGGGAGCGCCCCGTCCGCGACTGACACCCCGCCCATGCTCCGCGGACCGGGGAGCGCGGACGACGCCGCTACGCTTTCCGCATGGAAGCCGGGATCTTCTACGTCCTCGTCGGAGCCGTCGCCGTGGCCGCCGTCGCGCGGTGGCGAGGGTGGCCCGCACCGCTGCTCGTGACCGTCGTCGCGCTGGCCGCGTCGTTCCTGCCGTTCGTGCCGGAACTGGAGATCGACGGGCATCTGCTGCTCGGCCTCGTGCTGCCGCCGTTGCTGTACTCCGCCGCCCTCGACGTGTCGTTCGTCGGGTTCAAGCGCAGCCTCCCGCAGATCCGCCGTCTCGGGATCTGGCTGGTGCTGCTCACCGCGTTCGCCGTCGGACTCGTGGCCTGGTGGATCCTGCCGTCGCTCACGCTGCCGGGCGCGCTGCTGCTCGGGGCCATCGTCGCTCCGCCGGACGCGGTGTCGGCGGCGGCGATCGGTCGTCGTCTCGGTCTGCCCCGCCGCATCATGACGGTGCTGTCGGGGGAGAGCCTCATCAACGACGCGACCTCGCTCACGCTCTACCGGGTGTTCGCCGCGATCCTCGCCGGGGCGACCGTGTCGATCGGGGGCGGCGTCGGTCAGTTCCTCCTCGCGGTCGGCGTAGGGGTGGGGATCGGTCTCGTCTTCGGGATCGTGCTGCATCAGCTCCGGATGCGCATCGGCGACCCCGTCGTGATCGGCACCTTCGGTCTTCTCGCCCCGTTCGGTGCGTACAACATCGCGGAGCATCTGCTCGGCTCCGGCGTCCTCGCGGTCGTGGCCATGGGCCTCTTCGTCGGCTTCAACGCCCCGCGCACCGACTACACGACCCGGCAGCAGGAGGCGCCGCTGTGGCTGTCGGCCGACCTGCTGCTGGAGAGCTTCGTGTTCGCCTACATCGGCCTCCAGTTCCCGCGGGTGCTCAACGACCTCGGCAGCGAGTCGGTGGGGCACATCCTCCTGCTCTCCGGCGCCGTGCTGCTCGTGGTGCTCGTCGTCCGGCCGCTCTACATCTACCCGATCAGCGCGTGGTCGAACTTCCAGGACCGCCGCCGGCTCGCACGCATGGACCGTGGCATCGCGTCCGGGGAGTTCGACGAGCGTCGTCGGCGGTCCCGGCGGTGGCGCGACCAGAGCACGGACGAGCTGCGGACGCAGATCGTGCGGGAGCGCATGGCGGGTCTGCGGCTCACGTGGAAGGACAACGCGGTCATCTCCTGGGCGGGCATGCGCGGCGTGGTGACCCTGGCGATCGCGGTGGCCGCCGCCGACCTGGCCGGCCTCGACACCGAGGCCGCGCACGCCATCGTCGTGGTCGCCTTCATCGTCACCGTCGGCACGCTCCTGCTGCAGGGGCTCACGCTGCCGCTGCTCATCCGGCGCTTGGAGATCGCCGGGGATGAGGAGCACGAGGAGGACGTCGCGGCGCTGGAGACGGTCAAGGCCAAGAGCCGCGAGGCGGGCAAGGCCTATCTCGCCGAGAAGCGTCGGGAGTGGGAGCAGAAGCACGGCGAGGTCGACCTCGGCATGTTCGACGCGTTCACGAAGCGCATGACCCGGGTGGAGAAGGACACCGACGACGCGCAGCAGGTCGAGGACACCGTGGCCCGCCCGTCCTACGACGACCTCGTCGCGCTGACCAAGGGATGGCTGCAGGTGCGACGGGAGATCCTCGTCGCGGAGCGCGATGCCGGGGAGCTCGACGAGGAGGTCATGCGGGAGCTGCTGGCCGCGATGGACGCCGAGGAGCTCGCGCTCGACACCCGCGGCGCGACCCGCCCCCTGAGTCGCAGCTGACCCCTCCTTCCCCTCGACCCACCCCCTTCCGGTCGACCCACCCCTCTGCGACCGCCCGCAACGGGCCGGGACGCACGCAAAGGGGTGGGTCGACGGGGTGGGGAGGGGAGACAAGAGCGCCCCACCTCCGGAAGGAAGTGGGGCGCTCGTGAGGAGACCGGGTCAGCGCGCGCCGGCGGGCTCCGGGGTGGAGGCGGCGTCGGCCTCGGGGGCGTCGTCGCCGGAGTCGTCGGCGAAGGGCAGGCCCTCGCGGGGTGCGTTGTAGAGCTCCTCGTCGAGGATGCCCTCGCGCTTCGCGACGATCGCGGGGACGAGTGCCTGACCCGCGACATTCACGGCCGTACGGCCCATGTCGAGGATCGGGTCGATCGCGAGCAGCAGACCGACACCCTCGAGCGGCAGTCCCAGGGTGGACAGCGTCAGCGTGAGCATGACGACCGCGCCCGTGGTGCCGGCGGTGGCGGCGGAACCGACGACCGAGACGATCACGATCAGCAGGTACTGCACGAAGTTCAGCTCGATGCCGAAGAACTGCGCCACGAAGATCGCGGCGATGGCCGGGTAGATCGCGGCGCAGCCGTCCATCTTCGTCGTCGCGCCCAGCGGCACCGCGAACGAGGCGTAGGAGCGGGGGACGCCGAGGTTGCGCTCGGTCACGCGCTCCGTGAGGGGGAGCGTGCCGATCGAGGAGCGGCTCACGAAAGCGAGCTGCACTGCGGGCCACACACCCGAGAAGTACTGCTTGATGGACAGGCCGTGCGTGCGCACCAGGATCGGGTACACGACGAAGAGCACGAGCGCGAGGCCGATGTAGACCGCGCCCGCGAACCAGCCGAGCGACGCGAGCTTCTCCCAGCCGTACTTGATGACGGCGGAGCCGATGAGGCCGAACGTGCCGAGGGGCGCGATGCGGATGATCCACCACAGCACGCGCTGGATGACCTTGAGCAGCGACTCGGTGAAGACGAGGAACGGCTCGGCCTTCTTGCCGGCCTTGAGCGCCGCGATGCCGACGACGGCCGCGACCACGATCACCTGGAGGATGTTGAAGCCGACGCTCGAGGTGAACGCACCCTCGGTGGCGCCGGGGGAGGTGCTGACGGTCAGGCCGAGGAAGTTCTGCGGGATGAGACCGAGCAGGAAGTTCCACCAGGTGCCGACCGTGTACGGCTCGCCGGGCTCCAGGCCGTCGCCGGCGTGGCTGCCCGGCTGGATCACGAGGCCGAGGACGATGCCGATGATGACCGCGATGAAAGCGGTGATCGCGAACCACAGGATCGTCTGGCCGGCGAGGCGGGCGGCGTTCTGCACGCGACGGAGGTTCGAGATGCTGGCGACGATCGCGGTGAAGATCAGCGGGACGACGGCCGCGCGGAGCAGCGTCACATAGGAGCTGCCGATCGTGTCGAGGGTGCCCGACAGGGCGGTCGGGTTCTCGGCCGTGGCGCCGAGCTGGCGGCCGATCAGACCGGCGGCGATGCCGAGGACGAGGGCGGCGATGATCTGGAAGCCGAACGAGGTCAGCAGCTTCCGGACCGGCCCGCGGGTGTCTGGCGCCTTCTGGGCGCGTGCGGTGGTGCTCATTGAGGTGGGGACTCCAGAATCGCGGCGCGCCGGGTGCACGCCATGAGGCTCAACGCTAGGAGAGCCTGAGAATTCCCTGGGCGGATATGACGAAGGATGACGGCCGCCCTCCCGAGGCCGTCATCCCTCGCTGCGATCCCGCCCTCAGGGCGTGACGCAGTCTTGGAGGTTGTCCTGGATGATCTGGGTCGTCAGGGCCTTGTCTGCCTCGTCCCGCTGCTTGTCCTCCCCGTCGGCGATGTAGCCGAGCGTCTCATCACTGAGGTCGGAGTCGACCAGGGCCTCGGCCAGGCAGGTGGCGGCATCGTCGGTCATGGCCTCTTCCTGCGCGGTGCCCTCGAAGACCTTCTGGATGCCGTCGGCGACATCGTCGACCGAGGGGCGGCTCTCTCCGGCGCAGGCGGCGAGGGAGAAGGCGAGGGCAGCGGCCGGGACGATCGCCAGGAGGCGGAGGCCGCGACGCGAGGGGGTGCGGGTGCTGATCATGGGACGACCGTATCCACTCACAGCCGACTCATAGTAGGGGCTTGCAATCCACTGTGTGACCGTGCTCGCCCTTCCGCCGACCCACCCCTCTTCGTGCGTCTCGGCCCCCTGCGTGCGTCCGCAAGAGGCCGGGGCGCGCTCAAGGGGGCGGGTCGACGGGAGTCAGCGATCGGCGAGGACGAGGAGGTCGCCGACCTCGCAGTCGAGCGCCTCGCAGATGGCCCGCAACGTGGAGTAGCGGATCGCGCGGGCGCGGTCGTTCTTCAGCACGGACAGGTTCACGATGCTGACGCCCACGGCGGCGCTCAGCTCCGTCAGCGTCATCCCGCGAGCCGCCAGCAGCTCGTCCAGACGGCAGTGAATGCCCGTGAACTCGTCGTCGCTCTCCGCCGGGCTCACACCAGCCCCTCCGTCTCGCGCTCCAGGGCGGCCCGCTCCTGCTCCACGCGCATGCCCTGACGGAACACCGCGGCGAGGGCGAGGAGGCCGAGCGCCGCGGCGAACGGCACCGGTGTCACGGTGAGCCAGTAGGTCTGCGGATACCCGGTGCTGTCCGCCGGCAGGGCCTCCCGCAGTCCGGTGGTGGCGGCGATGCCGTTGAGGAGGTCCGAGAGAACGCCCAGCACCCCGAACGCGATCGCACCCCCGACGAGGGCGCGGGTCACGGTGCGGGAGAACGCGCGGCCGCGGAGGGTGTGGAAGCAGATGAGCGCGAGGACCACGGCGGGGATCGTGGTCAGGGCGAGGGTGCTGAGCTGTGCGGCCGCAGCGAGGAGGCGCAGCCCGAGCGAGGCGTTGCCCACCGTGAAGTCCGACAGCTCCGTGCCGCCGCAGGTGAGCATGGTCGTCGTGCTGTCGCCGTACTCCGAGCACGGGAGGCTGGAGGGCCAGTCGAGGAAGACCGTCGTCGCACCGTGCAGCTCCGCCCAGTCCACGGTGAAGGCCTTGACGACGATGACCACCGCGCCTAGCGCGGAGAGCGTGATCCACCACCCGGACAGCGTGAGCGCCGCGTCGAGGGCGACCGTGCGACTGCCACGGCGACGGCTGTTCCAGACCACGAGGGCGACGACGGCCGCGCAGACCGCGAGCGCGATCCCGATGTTGAGCAGAGACGGCCAGACGGCCTCCGAACCGAACGAGATCATCAGACCAGTCCCTCCGTCTCCTTCTCCAGCACGACCTTCTCCTGTTGCAGCCGGATACCGCGACGGAAGGCGACGGCGATGAGGCCGACGGTGACCCCGGTGGCGAAGATCGGCGCGATCGCCCAGAACTCGATCGGGTGCACGGGTTCCCCGTCGCCGAGGCCGAGCGCCGCGGTCACGCCGTTGCGTCCCATCGTCTCGAGCATCACGATCGCCATCGGTGCGAGCACCAGTGTCCAGCCGATCACGTCGAAGGCGCGCGCATTGCCCGGCACGAAGAACCGTCCGCGGAGGAAGTTCCAGGCGACGAGCGTGACCGCGCCGATCACGGCGACGGCGGCCAGGGCCCACAGCGCGATGGCGGCGACGATGGCGGCGATCGACACGCTGTTCACCCCCGTCGCGAAGACCATCGCCTCCTGCGCGATGCCCTCGATCGAGATCTGCCCGGAATCGGTGGTCGCCGAGATCGGCTGCTCGTCGATGGGGAGCGTCCACGCGATCCCGTCGTCGCGGAAGGTGCCGCCCACGCGGAGCACCGTCGCGATGCCGACGGTCACGAGGGCCGCCGCCGCATAGAGGATGACGGTGATCGCATCGGCCCGCTCGGAGCGGGTGGCGGTGGCTGCCATCAGACCAGTCCCTCCGTGTCGCGCTGCAGGCGGCGGCCGATGGTGAAGACGCCGGCCACGAGAGCCAGCGCGAACGCCCACCCGACGGGTGCGAGATCGAACTCCATGAGCAGCGTCCACAGGACGTCCTCGACCGCGGGGTCGGTCGCGGCGAGGTCCTTCACGATCTCGGCCCGGCCGATGCCGCCGGCGAGCTGGCCGAACAGCGTGCCCGCCATCAGCAGACAGGCGGCGACGGCGAACATCCACCCGAGGGAGGCGCGGAACGGGCGGGAGCGGATGAGGGAGACGCCCAGCCACCAGACCACCGCGCACAGGGCCACGGTGGCGAGCGCGGGCAGCGCCGTCTCCAGCAGCAGCAGCCAGCGGGCGCCCGTGGGTGGCGCGGTGAGGGTGACGAGGGCGGAGTCGACGGCGGCGCCCTCGATCCCGCCCACCCCGTCGAGCGCGAAGAGGTCGACGTCGTGCACCGGCATCGCGACCGTGGGCGACGGGGAGAACAGGGCGCCGGCGGCCTGGGCGACCGCGACGATGGCGCCGATCCCGACGCCGACGGCACCGGTGGCGATGAGCCCGAGCGCGATGCCGTCGGCGAGCGAAGGGCGTCTTTCCGTGGCGAGCATGTGCTCCTCCTGTGGGTCGGTGTTTATCGACTTTCGTTAACATAACGACTGTCGATAAACCCGTCAAGGCCTCGCTATGCCCACGGCGAACACGGGCATACCCGCCATTTCTGGTCGTTACTCTCGATGTACAAGCGCTTCATGCGTCTTCGCCCCGTGCGAATAAGGAGTCAACATGTTCGAGAGATTCACGGACCGAGCCCGTCGAGTGGTCGTCCTCGCCCAAGAAGAGGCGAAGATGCTCAACCACAACTACATCGGCACCGAGCACATCCTGCTCGGCCTCATCCACGAGGGCGAGGGCGTCGCAGCCAAGGCGCTGGAGTCGCTCGGCATCTCCCTCGACGCCGTGCGCGAGCAGGTGCAGGACATCATCGGCCAGGGTCAGCAGCAGCCGACCGGCCACATCCCGTTCACGCCCCGCGCCAAGAAGGTGCTCGAGCTGAGCCTCCGCGAGGCCCTGCAGCTCGGTCACAACTACATCGGCACCGAGCACATCCTCCTCGGCCTCATCCGCGAGGGTGAGGGCGTGGCCGCTCAGGTGCTCGTCAAGCTGGGCGCCGACCTCAACAAGGTGCGCCAGCAGGTCATCCAGCTGCTCTCCGGCGCTCCGGGCCGCGAGCCCGCGTCCGTCGGCGCGCAGTCCAACGACACCCCCTCGGGTGCGCAGGGCGGCTCGCAGGTGCTCGACCAGTTCGGTCGCAACCTCACGCAGGCCGCGCGCGACAACAAGCTCGACCCGGTCATCGGGCGCGAGAAGGAGGCGGAGCGGGTCATGCAGATCCTCTCCCGCCGCTCCAAGAACAACCCCGTCCTGATCGGCGAGCCCGGCGTCGGCAAGACCGCCGTCGTCGAGGGCCTCGCCCAGGCGATCGTCAAGGGCGATGTGCCCGAGACGCTGAAGGACAAGCAGCTCTACTCGCTCGACCTCGGCTCGCTCATCGCCGGGTCCCGCTACCGCGGTGACTTCGAGGAGCGGCTGAAGAAGGTCACCAAGGAGATCCGCACGCGCGGCGACATCATCGTCTTCATCGACGAGATCCACACCCTCGTGGGTGCGGGCGCCGCCGAGGGCGCGATCGACGCGGCCAGCATCCTCAAGCCGCTGCTCGCGCGCGGTGAGCTCCAGACCATCGGCGCCACCACGCTCGACGAGTACCGCAAGCACTTCGAGAAGGACGCCGCGCTCGAGCGCCGCTTCCAGCCGGTGCAGGTGAACGAGCCGACGCTGCCGCACGCGATCAACATCCTCAAGGGGCTGCGCGACCGGTACGAGGCGCACCACAAGGTGCAGATCACCGACGGTGCGATCGTGGCCGCGGCGAACCTCGCCGACCGCTACGTCTCCGACCGCTTCCTCCCGGACAAGGCCATCGACCTGATCGACGAGGCTGGCGCCCGCCTGCGTCTGTCGATCCTGTCCAGCCCGCCCGAGCTGCGTGAGTTCGACGAGAAGATCGCCGCCGTGCGCGAGCAGAAGGAGATCGCCTCCGAGGAGCAGGACTTCGAGAAGGCCGCCTCCCTGCGCGATGAGGAGAAGAGCCTCCTCGCCGAGCGCCTGCGTCTGGAGAAGCAGTGGCGTGCGGGCGACGTCGCGACCCAGGCGGTCGTCGACGAGGGTCTGATCGCCGAGGTGCTCGCCCAGGCGACCGGCATCCCCGTGTTCAAGCTGACCGAGGAGGAGTCCAGCCGACTCGTCTTCATGGAGAAGGCGCTGCACCAGCGCGTCATCGGCCAGGAGGAGGCCATCGCGGCCCTCTCCAAGACCATCCGTCGTCAGCGTGCCGGCCTCAAGGACCCGAAGCGTCCCTCCGGCTCGTTCATCTTCGCCGGCCCCACGGGCGTCGGAAAGACCGAGCTGGCCAAGGCGCTCGCGGAGTTCCTCTTCGACGACGAGGCCGCGCTCATCTCGCTCGACATGAGCGAGTTCGGCGAGAAGCACACCGTCTCGCGGCTGTTCGGTGCCCCTCCCGGGTTCGTCGGCTTCGAAGAGGGCGGTCAGCTCACGGAGAAGGTGCGGCGCAAGCCGTTCAGCGTGGTCCTCTTCGATGAGATCGAGAAGGCCCACCCGGACATCTTCAACTCGCTGCTGCAGATCCTGGAAGAGGGTCGCCTCACCGACGGTCAGGGTCGGATCGTGGACTTCAAGAACACGGTCATCATCATGACCACGAACCTCGGTGCGCGTGACATCGCCGGAGGCCCCGTGGGCTTCCAGATCGAGGGCAACAACGCCACGAGCTACGAGCGGATGAAGGGCAAGGTCAACGAGGAGCTCAAGCGGCACTTCAAGCCCGAGTTCCTCAACCGCGTCGACGACATCATCGTCTTCCCGCAGCTGAGCAAGAGCGAGCTGGTGCAGATCGTGGACCTGTTCACGAAGCGCCTCGGCGAGCGTCTGCTCGACCGCGACATGACGATCGAGCTGTCGCAGTCGGCCAAGGAGCGCCTGATCGAGATCGGCTTCGACCCGGCTCTGGGTGCTCGTCCGCTGCGTCGCGCGATGCAGCACGAGATCGAGGACCGTCTGTCGGAGAAGATCCTGCACGGCGAGCTCGACTCGGGCGACCACGTGAAGGTCGACGCGAAGGACGGGGAGTTCCTGTTCGAGCACGGCCCGCGCGGCGAGAAGGTCGCGGTCGGTGTCAACACCGGCGGCGGCGCGATCTCCGGCACGCCCGACCTGGCGATCACCGGCAACGACTGATCCTCGACCCGGTCACCCGAAGGGGGGGGGGGGGGGGCGGGGCCCCCCCCCCCGGGGGCCCCCCCCCCCCCCCCCC
>NZ_JAMBDU010000011.1:0-108389 GCF_025143875.1 Microbacterium meiriae
GGAGAAGTTACAGGACGCGGGAGAGGAAGTCCTTCGTGCGCTGGTGCTGCGGATTCGCCAGCACCTCGCGGGGGTCGCCCTCCTCGACGATCTGTCCGCCGTCCATGAAGATCAGCCGCGAACCGACCTCGCGCGCGAAGCCCATCTCATGCGTGACGACGAGCATCGTCATGCCCTCATCGGCCAGCGACCGCATGACCTGCAGGACCTCGCCGACGAGCTCGGGGTCGAGGGCCGACGTGGGCTCGTCGAACAGCATCATGTCGGGGTTCATGCACAGCGCCCGCGCGATGGCCACCCGCTGCTGCTGTCCGCCGGACAGGTGCCCGGGGTACGCGTCGGCCTTCTCCGCGAGCCCGACGCGCTCGAGCATGGCGCGGGCCACCTTCTCCGCTTCGGCCTTCGAGCGTTTCTTGACCCGCTGCTGCGCGATCGTCAGGTTGCCGAGCACGCTGAGGTGCGGGAACAGGTTGAAGCTCTGGAACACCATCCCGATGCGGGTGCGCACGCGGTCGATGTCGATGTCGGGATCGGTGATGTCGATGCCCTCGATGAGCACCTTGCCGCCCGTGGGCTCCTCCAGGAGGTTCACGGAGCGGAGCAACGTCGACTTGCCCGACCCGGACGGGCCGATCACGCAGACGACCTCGCCGGCGAGCACCGTCAGGTCGATGCCCTTGAGCACCTCGTTGTCGCCGAAGCTCTTGTGCAGGTCCCGGATCGCGATCGCGGGGGCCTGCACGTCGATCAGGTCGGTGCTCATCGTGTCCTCGCCATCCGACGCTCCAGCCACGCGCTGAAACGCGTGAGCGGGATCGTCACGATCAGGTAGAGGATCGCCGCCATGATCAGCGGCGTTCCGTTGGCGTTCTGCGTGCTGGCGTCACGGGCGAAGGTCGTGAGTTCCTTCGACCAGATGAACGTGCCGACGACGAACAGCAGCGATGTGTCCTTCAGCAGCAGCACGAACTCGTTCGTCAGCGGCGGGATGATGATGCGGAAGCCCTGCGGCACGACGATCCAGAAGGTCGTCTTCATGGGCGACATGCCGAGCGATCGCGCGGCCTCGGTCTGCCCCTTCGGCACCGCCTGGAGTCCCGCGCGGATGGTCTCGGCCATGTACGCCGACGCCACGAGCACGAGACCGATCAGGCCGAGCACCACGGGACCGCCGAGCTCCTGCGCCCGCACGCCGAGCGCGATCGGCACGATGAACCCGATGGCGAAGATCGTGAGCAGGGCGGGGAGCCCGCGGAACAGTTCGATCCAGACGGTCGCGATCCACCGGAACGGACCGATCTCGGACAGCTTCATCAGCGCGAGGATCACGCCGAGGAGAAGGCCGCCGGCGAACGCCACCGCCGTGAACCACAGCGTGTTGACGAGCGCGGTCGTGATGATCCCCGGCAGCATCTTGGCTGCGACCTCGGGGTTGAAGAAGAGCTGCCCGAGCCGGGACCAGTCGGTGCTGAACGCGACCCAGACGGCGATCGCGATCAGCACCGCATAGACGGTGTACCGGTAGAGCTTCTGCTTGGTGGTGCGCCTCAACGCCATTGTCAAGGTCCTCCCGACCTCCGTGTTCCCCGGCTCAGTTCGCCGTGAAGTACTGGTCGTAGATCTTCTGGTACTCGCCGTTGTCCCTCAGGTCCTTGAGCGCACCGTTCACGGCGTCGAGGAGCTCGTCCTTCTCGCCCTTCGCGAACGCGAAGCCGTAGGACTCGTCGGTCTCGTAGGTCTCGACGATCTCGTACGCGGAGTCGGCCTTCTCGTGCTCGAGGTTGACGGGCTGGTCCTGCAGGATCGCGTCGATCTGCCCCGCCTGGATGGCCGGCCACAGCTCGCCGTCCGACGGGTACTGGACCAGCTGCGCGCCCTTAGCGTTCTCGGTCGCGTACGCCTCACCCGTCGTACCCTGCTGCACGCCGACGTTCTTGCCGTCGAGGTCGTCGATGGACGTGATGCCGGAATCGGTGCGCACGAGGAGCGACTGCAGCGAGTCGTAGTACGGGTCCGAGAAGTCGATGTTGGCCTTGCGCTCGTCAGTGATCGTCATGGCCGAGGCGCCGACGTCGCAGGTACCGGCGGCGAGGGTCGTGCCGGACTGCAGCGCGTCGAAGCCCACATCCTGCACCGAGAGCTCGAGGTCGAGCTGCTCGGCGATCGCGCCGAGGAGGTCGATGTCGAAGCCGGTGTACTCGCCGTCGTCACCCTCGAACTCGAACGGCGGGTAGGGGATGTCGGAGCAGACGGTGAGCGTGCCCGCCTCGACGAGGCCGTACTCGTCGCCCGCGGCGGGCTCGCCACTGCTGCCCGCGTCAGAGGAGCCGGTGGCGCATCCGGCGAGCGCGAGGGTGGCGGTGGCCGCGATCGCGAGGCCGGCGAAGAGGTTACGACGGGACATGTCGGCTCCTGAGAGTCGGGGGGCGGGTGCGCCCACGGACGGGTAGGAGTTCATCTAAACATGCGGCTCGTCGCGTGACCAATGACATCCCCTCGCGCCGCATCACGTTTGTGTTTCGGTGCCGCGGAGACGAGCCTCGACGCTCAGACCTCGGCGTCGACCGCCACGCGACCGGCGACGACCGAGCGGATGTACCCGGCGACCTCCTCGTGCGCGGGGTGCACCTGATACTGCTCGAGGTCCGCGACGGAGTCGAAGTCGGCGACCAGGGTGACGTCCCAGTTGGCGTCGGGGTACACGTCGTTCGCGCCGGCCCAGATGCTGCGCAACTGCGGTACGACGCCGTCGAGGGCGTTCAGACGCCGGGCGACCTCAGCCGCCTGAGCCTTCCGCTCCCCCGCGTCCTCCGCGGCCAGCTTCCAGGTCACGACATGGCGGATGGTCATCGCAGCTCCTTCTGGTCGGCGCGGGCCTCGGCGTCGACGGCTTCTTCCAGCGCCTCACGCAGGCGGTCGGGGGACACGCGCCAGTGCGCGTGCAGTCGCCCGTCGATGAGGACGACCGGGATCTTCTCCCACCACTGCTCGTACAGGGCGGGGTCGTCCTGGATCGACGCCTCGACGATCTGGATGCGCTCCGCGGCGGCATCCGGCAGCTCGGCGACGACCGCGTCGACGACCTCGGAGGCCACCGCGCACAGATGGCAGTCGGGCTTGCCGATGAGGGTCAGCGTCGTCACGACGACGGGACCTCGACCTCGCGTCCCTGCGCGATCCACTCGCCGGTGCCGCCCTCGACATTGGTGGCGTCGTAGCCGCGGGCCTCGAGCGCTTCGACCACACGGGCCGAGCGGCCGCCGGCCTGGCAGATCACGTCGAACGACTCCGCGGGAAGCTCTTCCAGGCGGTTGCCGATCTCGGACATCGGGATGTTCACGGCGCCGGGGACGTGTCCTGCCTGGAACTCGTTCACCTCCCGGACATCGATGAGGGGCGTGCCGGAGCGCTCGGCGAGTTCGGCGACGGTGATCGACTTCATGACATCCTCTCGGCGGTGCGGAACGGCGCGCAGAGACACAAAGCGCCCGTCCGAAGACAGGCGCTCGGTGTCTGGCCGCTTACTTCTTGTTGCGGCGCTGGTGGCGAGTCTTGCGAAGCAGCTTGCGGTGCTTCTTCTTCGCCATGCGCTTGCGGCGCTTCTTGATGACAGAACCCACGGAAACCTCACTAAGTCAGGGGCTGGGTGTCGCCGGAATCGGACACCCGGGTACGAGCACGAAAAATGCCTCGGATCATCCTAGCAAACTCAGGAGGGTGCCCCGCGCCCTCCGTCAGCCGGCGTCGGCGATGGGCCGCTGCAGAGCCTCCGCGACGGCGGACTCCGGCACGCGGTAGCTCCGTCCGAACCGGATGGCGGGAAGGTCACCGGCGTGCACGAGCCGGTACACGGTCATCTTAGACACGCGCATGAGCTCGGCGACTTCGGCCACCGTCAGGAATCGGACGTCTGGAACCTCGGGCATCCCACGTACCCCTTTCTCGATGAGCACACTCTATGGGGTCGCTGGGACGCGTGTAAACCCGCGTGACTGCTGTGATCAGTGAGATATCGGCATGGTCGCGAACGCCCGGACCGGGAACGTGCCGAACCCGCGGATCGCCGGAGGGGCCGCGGTGAACCGCGCCCCGCGCGCGGGGAGGCGGTCAAGAGCGGTGAGGTGCTCGACGACGTGCACGCCCGCTGCGAGGAGGATGCTGTGCGCGGGTCGCTCCCCGCCGCTCTCCGTGTCGTCGATGTTGAGCGCGTCGATGCCGACGAGGCGCACCCCGGCATCGACGAGGAATCGCGCGGCGTCCTCGGCGAGGAAGGGTGCGCCCGTGCCGTAGTCGAGGGTGCCGAACAAGCGGCTCCAGCCAGTGTCCAGGAGCACCGCGCTGCCGCGGAGCTCGCGGTCGGCGAGCGTCGCCGCCCTGATGCCCCGCCGTTGCGGCGTCCAGGCGTCGCGGAGGTGGAAGACCTCGGCGGGGAGATCCACGAGGGTCTCCAGGTCGAGCGCCGCCAGGTCCGCGCCGTCCGCATAGCGGTGGAACGGGGAGTCGAGGTAGGTCCCGGTGTTGCCGATCATCGTGATCACGTCCATCGCGAACTCCGTCCCCGGCGCGTAGCGCTCGCGAGAGGCCGCGCGGGTGAGGTGCGGGGTGATGCTCGGCGCGGGCAGCCCGGGATACGTGACCATGCCCTCGGCGATCGGGTGGCTCAGGTCGACGACTCGGTCGGCGCGATCTGCAGGAGCCGGTGCCGCGACGCCGCGGCTGCCCCGGTGCGGCTCGGAGACGATCTGCAGGTCGCGGAGCTCGACCCTGCCCACGAGCGTCAGGCCGAGGTGTGACACGAGCAGGCTCGAGACCTCCTCGGCCGTCATGTCCTTCCTCGGCAGATCGAGTCGGAAACCCTGCCCCTGCAGGCCGCCGCCGTTGGCGAAGGTGATCGCGAAGTCGAAGTGCGCGCGGTACTCGTCCGTCATGTGCCCATCCTGCCCGACGGGCTCCTCCGGAACGATGCGTGACCCGCCCTGCCCCGCCGGCACGCCGACGTCCAGCCCGCGCATAGCCCGCATTGCCCGATCGCTCAGACAGCCCTGCCAGTGTCGAGTGCAGGACCCGTGCCGGCACCTGCCGAGTCCGCGCGGATCTGGGGTCCGCACACCGCCCCCGACGGCATCCCCCCTGCCGTCGGGGGCGGTTCTCCGTCCGGGCGGGGCGTCGGGTCAGGCGCCGAGGCGCTTTAGCGCGTTGGCGACCACGTGCTTGGCGGATGCCGCTGCACGCCCGACGACCTCGGCCGCGTGCGCAGCACCGTCGGGGATCGGAGCGCCCGGGTATGCGATGTCCGGCGCGGTGTCGCCGAACGCGTCGACGAGGAACGGGACCAGCCAGTCGTCGACGGCCTCGAGCGGCGCGACGGACAGGCTGTAGAAACGGCGCTGGCCGTCTTCGCGGACGGTCACCAGCTCGGCGTCCCGGAGCACCTTGAGGTGCTTGGAGACCGTGGGCTGGCTGATGCCGAGGTCGGCGACGATCTGGCTCACGCTCGTGCCGGACTCGCCTTCGGACGTGCGGCGGAGCAGGAGCTGGAGGATGTCGCGCCTCGTACCGTCTGCGATCACGTCGAAGATGTCCGTCATGTGATCAGGGTAGTGCGCCCCGGCACGGAGTACCATGACGAAGGCTCGGCGAGAGGCGCCGTGCTGCCGCCGGGGAACGGACGGCGCAGAAGAAGGGGGCAGCGATGTCGGGCATCGTTTCGGCGTCGTCTCCTCGCACCGGTCTCCCCGGAGCCGCCGGCCGGGTGAAGCACCTCATCACCTCGTCGCCCTCCCGGTTCGCGATCGCCGTCTTCGCGCTGCTGATCCTCGTGTTCACGGTGCTGTTCTCGCTGCCGATCGCCTCCGCCAGCGGCACGGTGACACCGCTCAGCGATGCGCTCTTCACCGCCGTCTCCACGATCTGCGTGACGGGCCTCGCGACCGTCGACATGGCCAACCACTGGTCGCCCTTCGGCCACGTCGTCGTGTTCATCGGCGTCAACATCGGCGCCCTCGGCGTGCTGACCCTCGCCTCCCTCATGGGGATGCTCATCTCGAAGCGCCTCGGCCTGCGGGCCAAGCTCATGGCGGCCGGCGACACGAATCCGCTCCGCGCGCACGGCGGCGTGGTCAACGAGAGCCAGACGGTGCGCCTGGGCGAGGTGGGCCAGCTGCTTACCACGGTCGCCCTCTCCGCCCTCTTCATCGAAGCGGCCCTCGCCGCCCTCCTCTACCCGGCGCTGGTGATGGCGGGGGTGGACCCGATCGCCGCGCTCTGGGAGGCCCCGTACTTCTCGGCGATGGCGTTCACCAACACCGGCTTCGCACCGAACGACGGCGGAGTGGCCGTCTTCGCCGACGACTACCTCGTGCTGTCGCTGCTCATGGTCGGCGTGTTCCTCGGGAGCATCGGCTTCCCGGTGATCTACACGCTCGCGAAGCACGTCTGGCACGTCAAGCGCTGGTCGCTGCACTCGAAGCTCACCATCGTCACCACGGTGCTGCTGTTCATCCTCGGCGCGGCCGCCTTCCTGATCCTCGAGTACAACAACCCGAAGACCTTCGGCTCGATGGACGCCGCTGACACGACCTTCCAGGCGTTCTTCCTCTCCGCGATGACCCGCTCCGGCGGCTTCAACGTCATCGAGATGGACGACCTCAACGGCTCGTCGCTGCTCGCTGCCAGCATGCTCATGTTCGTCGGCGGCGGGTCCGCGTCGACGGCGGGCGGCATCAAGGTGACCACGCTCGCGGTCCTCGCGATCGCCGTCTGGTCCGAAGCGAAGGGCCGCCAGTCCGTCGAGGCGTTCGGCCGCCGCATCCCCAGCGACGTGCAGCGCGTCGCCCTCAGCGTCGTCGCCTGGGGTGCCACGATCGTCGCCCTGTCGACCATCGTGATCGCGCAGATCACCAAGGCCGACATCAGCCACGTGCTCTTCGACGTCATCTCCGCGTTCGGCACCGTCGGGCTCTCCACCGGCCTCACCGGGGAGCTGCCGGATTCCGCCTCGTACGTCATGGCCGCGACGATCTTCATGGGCCGCGTTGGTACAGTGACTCTCGCTGCGGCAGTCGCCGCGACATCGCGCACGCAGTACTACTCACTGCCCGTGGAAAGGCCGATCGTTGGTTGAAGTCCTTCGGGGGGACGCTCCCGTCCTCGTCATCGGTCTCGGCCGGTTCGGCGCCGCCTGCGCCGGCGAACTCGACCGCCTCGACCGCGAGGTGCTCGCGATCGACGACAACCTCGAGCTCGTGCAGAAGTGGTCGGACCGCGTCACGCACACCGTGCAGGCCGATGCGCGCAACATCGACGCGCTCCGTCAGATCGGCGCCCAGGACTTCCAGGTCGCGGTCGTCGCCGTCGGCTCCTCGATCGAGGCGTCGGTGCTCATCACGGCCAATCTCGTCGACCTCAAGGTGCCGCAGATCTGGGCCAAGGCCGTCTCTCAGTCGCACGGCAAGATCCTCGCCCGGGTGGGCGCCAACCACGTCATCTACCCCGAGCGCGAGGCCGGCGAGCGCGTCGCGCACCTCGTGAGCGGGCGCATGCTCGACTTCATCCGCTTCGACGACGACTTCGTCCTGGCCAAGATGTACCCGCCGAAGTTCATCCGCGGCGTCGGCCTGAACGAATCCGGTGTGCGCTCGAAGTACAAGGTCACGGTCGTCGGCGTGAAGAGCCCTGGCAAGCCGTTCCGGTACGCCGAGGCCAACACGATCGTGACCAACCACGACCTCATCATCGTCTCCGGGACGAACAGCGACATCGAGCGCTTCGCCGCCCTCGACCGCTGAACCGGGTCCTCCCCACGGCGGATGCGCCCGCCACGGCCGCCGTGGTGGGATGGGGGCATGAGCGATCACGCCCCCGCACCGCCCGTCCTCGCCCTCCGCGGGCTCCGCAAGCAGTTCGGGCAGAAGGTCGCCGTCGACGCGCTGTCCCTGGACGTCCCCGCAGGCTCGATGCTCGGGCTGCTCGGCCCGAACGGTGCGGGCAAGACGACGACGCTCGCCATGACCACGGGGCTCCTGCGCCCGGACGCCGGGACCGCCTGGGTGCTCGGCGCCGACGTCTGGCAGGACCCTGCCGCCGCGAAGGCGCGGATGGGGGTGCTCCCTGACGGCATCCGGATGCTCGACCGCCTCACCGGCGCCGAGCTGCTGCGGTACACCGGCCTGCTGCGCGGGATGCCGGAGGCGCAGGTCGTCTCCCGCTCCGGTGAGCTGCTCGACGCGCTCGGCCTGACGGAGGCCCGCGACACGCTCGTCGTCGACTACTCGGCCGGCATGAAGAAGAAGATCGGCCTGGCCTGCGCGCTCATCCACGCGCCGCGGCTGCTGATCCTCGACGAACCGCTCGAGGCGGTCGACCCGGTCTCCGGACAGACGATCCGGCAGATCCTCCGCTCCTTCGTGGACGGCGGCGGCACGGTCGTCCTCTCCAGCCACGTCATGGAGCTCGTCGAGTCGCTGTGCGACCGCGTCGCCATCGTCGCCGAGGGCCGCCTGCTGGCACACGGTGCGCTCGACGAGGTGCGCGCCGGGCTCACGCTGCAGGAGCGCTTCCTCACCCTCGTGGGCGCGCACGACCTCGGAACGGAGACGCTCGCGTGGTTGCGCTCCTCGTAGGCCTGCGGCTGCGACAGCTCGGACATCAGCTCAGGCGCAACCCCTGGATGATCGTGACCCTCGCGATCGTGGGTCTCATCGCGCTGAGCATGCTCGGGCTGCTCACCGTCGGGCTGATCGCCCTGCGGGTGGGAGCTCCCGACGCCGCCGTGACCGCGATGGTGCTCACCGGCGCCGTCATCGTGCTCGGGTGGTGGATCGGGTCGATCCTGGTCAGTGCGGACGACTCGCTGGCACCTGAGCGCTTCGCCCTGCTCCCGGTGACCGCCCGTTCTCTCCTCCCCGGACTGGTCGTGGCGGGGATGACGACGATCGGCGGCATCGGCACCGCCCTGGCCCTGCTGCTGATGCTCGTGGGATGGTCGGTCAGCGTTCCGGCCCTCCTCGTCGCGGTGCTCATGGTCCCGGTGGCCCTCGCGACCTGCGTCCTCGGCGCCCGCGTCGTCAGCGGTCTGCTCGCGGGGTGGCTCGCCCGTCGGCGGACGCGAGACCTCGTCCTCACCCTCGGCGTCGTGCTGCTGGCCTCCTCCGGCCTCCTCCTGAACATCGGGCTGCAGGCACTGTCGACCGTGCGCGACGTCGGCGGCGCCTTCACGACGGTCGCCGAGATCGCCGCGTGGACGCCGGTGGCGGCCGTGTTCGGGGTCCCGGCCGCGGTGGCACAGGGCGACGTGCTCACCGCCCTCCTGCGACTGCTCGTCGCCGCCGGCACCCTCGTCGTCTTCTGGGTCGCCGCGCGCCGGATGCTCGATGCGCGCCTGGTCGCGCCGCTGCAGTCGAGCGGCGGCGGACGCGTGCGCTCGGGCGGCCTGCTCGACCGCCTGCTCCCCGCGGGCCCCGTCGGTGCCATCGCGGGACGGACGCTCCGTTACTTCCGCCGCGATCCGCGTCAGGTCGTCAACATCGTGATGCTCCTGCTGCTCCCGGCGATCTTCCTCGGACTCGCGCTCATGAACGGAATGCAGCAGGACAGTGCCGGCTTCGCGCCCGCGATCACCCTCATTCCGGCGATCAACGCCCTCCTCGCCGGGAGCATCGTGCAGATGGCGATAGCCTACGACAACGACGCCGTCGCGCTGCACATCCTCACCGGGGTGAGCGGCGCGGCCGACCGCGTCGGACGGCTGCTCGGGTTCGCGCTGATCGCGGTGCCGATCACGGTCCTCCTCTGCGTCGCGAGCTGCCTGCTGGCCGGGCGTGCGGATCTGCTTCCGGGCAGCCTGGGCGCCGCTCTCGGGCTCATGGCGGTGTCGGCGGGAGCGGGGTCCTGGGTGGGGGCGTTCCTGCCGGGACGTGCTCCGGCACCCGAGGCCAACCCGTTCGGACGCGGCTCCTCCGGCGGCGCGCAGTCCTTCCTCGCGATGCTCATCATGTCCCCGATCACGCTGCTGCTCGGCGGCCCCGCCCTCGGCTTCGCGATCGCGTCGATCTGGATCCCGCCCCTGGGCTGGGCGAGCCTCGCGGCCGCCGTCGTCCTCGGGGGCGCGGCCCTCTGGGGCGGCACGGTGCTCGGCGGTCACGTCCTGCAACGGCGCTGGCCCGAGGTGCTCACCGAGGTCGCCAGCGACGCCTAGCCGCACGACACCTCGCCCACAACAGGAACTCGCGCGAGTTCAGGCTCCAGGAACACTGGCCGCCTGAACTCGCGTGGTCGCCTGCTCCCCGCCGCCCTCGCCACAACAGGCACTCGCGCGGGTTCAGGCTCCAGGAGTGCTGGCTGCCTGAACTCGCGTGAAAGCCTCCCTTCGCGGGATGGAAGCGCGCGAGAACAGGCAGGCGGGATCAGACGCCGGCGGCGAGCTCCTTCGCGCGAGCGAGGGCGGCGGCAGCAGCGGCGGCGAAGGTGTCGGACAGGTGCGCGTCCTGGAGCACGGCGACCGCGCGCTCCGTCGTCCCCTTCGGGCTCGTCACCCGGCGGCGGAGCTCCGCGGGGTCCTCCCCCGTCGAATCCAGCAGCGCGGTCGCGCCGATGAAGGTCTGCTCGGCCAGCAGACGGGCGTCCGTGTCGGCGAAGCCCATCTCCCGCGCGGCTGCGGTGAACTGTTCGATGAGGAGGAAGACGTACGCGGGACCGGAGCCCGAGATCGTCGAGAGCGCATCGATCTGCGACTCGGGGACCTCCACCACCGCGCCCACCGTCTCGAACAGACGACGCACGAGCGCGAGGTCGTCGGGGGTCGCCGCGGCGCCGGCCGCGAGCCCGGTGACCCCCTTGCGGATCGTCGACGGGGTGTTCGGCATGGAGCGGATGACGCGGGCTTCGGCACCGAGGACGTCGGCGAAGGTTTGCAGCGTGACACCCGCGGCGAGGCTCACCACGACGGTCTCCGCGGCCAGGTGCGGCGCGATCTCGCGCAGGAGGTCGGGGACCATCGCCGGCTTCACCCCGACCAGGACCACCCGTGCGCCGGCCACGGCCTCGGCGTTGCCCTCCGGCCGCTCGGACAGCGCGATGCTCGTGACGCCGTCGAGACCCGCGAACGCCGCCGCCTTCTCCGGCGTGCGGTTCGTGGCCGTGATCCCTCCCTGCACGGGGACGCCCGAGGCGAGTACGCCGCGGAGGATCGCTCCCCCCATCGATCCGGCACCGAGGAACGCGAGGGACGGGAGCGCATCAGCCATGTCGTCATCCTACGGCGGGCGCTCCTGTGGCGGCCGGGTCGCCGTCCTAGACTCGTCGCATGAGTGCATCCGGAGGCAGCAAGGCCATCGTCGCGGCGTTCCTGGCGAACCTGGGCATCGCCCTCGCGAAGTTCCTCGCGTGGGCTCTCTCCGGCTCGGCATCGATGCTCGCGGAGGCGATCCACTCCGTCGCCGACTCCGGCAACCAGCTGCTGCTGATGCTCGGCGGGCGCAAGGCGAAGCGCCATGCGGACCGTTCGCACCCGTTCGGCTACGGCCGCGAGCGCTACGTCTACGCCTTCGTCGTGTCGATCATCCTCTTCTCCGTCGGCGGGCTCTTCGCGATCTACGAGGGTGTGGACAAGCTGACCCATCCGCATGAGATCGATCAGACCTGGTGGTGGCTCCCCCTCGTCGTGCTGTTCATCGCGATCGGCCTGGAGTCGTTCTCGCTGCGCACCGCCGTGCGCGAGAGCAACGTCGTGCGCGAGAAGGGGCAGTCGTGGTTCTCCTTCGTACGACGGTCCAAGGCGCCGGAGCTCCCCGTCGTCCTCCTCGAGGACGTGGGTGCCCTCACCGGACTCACCTTCGCCCTGCTCGGCGTCGGTCTCACGCTGCTCACCGGCAACCCCGTCTTCGACGCCCTCGGCACGGTGATGATCGGCGTCCTGCTCGTGGTCATCGCGATCGTGCTGGGTGTGGAGACCAAGAGCCTGCTCGTCGGCGAGGGAGCGACTCCCGCCGACTACGACCGGATCGTGGACGCGATCAACGACGGCCCGGAGATCGAGAAGATCATCCACATGAAGACCCTCTACCTGGGGCCCGACGAGCTGATGGTCGCCGCGAAGATCGCGCTCAGCGCCGACAAGCCGCTGCGCGAGGTCGCCGACGACATCGACGAGATCGAGGCTCGCATCCGCGCCGCCGTGCCGGTCGCCCGGGTCGTCTACATCGAGCCGGACGTCTACCGTCCCGCGATCGATCCGGAGCCCTCGACGGACGTCTTCGTCCTCAAGTCCTCGGACTGAGCGTTCAGCGACGGTCCTCGAAGAAGGCCCGGAGCAGCGCGATGGACGCGTGCTCGTCCACGCCGCCGATCACCTCGGCGCGGTAGGGCAGGCGCCGGTCGCGCAGCACGTCGTACATCGATCCGGCCGCTCCCGCCTTGTCATCCCACGCGCCGAAGACCACGCGGCCGATGCGTGCCTGCAGGATCGCGCCGGCGCACATCACGCAGGGCTCGAGCGTGACGACGAGCGTGCAGCCGTCGAGATTCCACGATCCCCGGTGCGCCGCCGCAGCCCGGATGGCTTCGATCTCGGCGTGCCCGGTCGGATCGTGCGTGGTCTCGCGGGTGTTCCGTCCTTCCGCCAGGAAATTCCCGTCGGCATCGAGGACGACGGCGCCGACCGGGATCTCCGCGGCGTCCGCGGCCTCGGCGGCGAGCTCGAGGGCACGCTGCATCGCACGGCGGTCGGCGGCGGTCATGCCCCGAGCCTACGACAGCGCGCGGTGTCCGCCACGGCACCCGATGTCGTGCGCGGACGCGGGGCGCATTAGCCTGTATCCATGCGTGTCCACGTCGCCGACCACCCTCTCATCACCCACAAGCTCTCGGTGCTGCGCGACGCGCGCACCCCGTCGCCGGTCTTCCGCCAGCTGACCGAAGAGCTCGTGACGCTCCTCGCGTACGAGGCGACCCGGAATGTGAAGGTCACTCCGATCGAGATCACGACGCCGGTCACCACGACCACGGGCGTGAAGATCTCGGAGCCGCGACCCATCGTCGTCCCCATCCTGCGCGCCGGTCTCGGCATGCTCGAAGGCCTCGTCAAGCTCCTCCCCACCGCGGAGGTCGGTTTCCTCGGCATGGTCCGCGACGAGGAGACCTTCGAGCCCACCACGTACGCCGAGCGGCTTCCGGACGATCTCTCCGACCGCCAGTGCTTCGCGATCGACCCGATGCTGGCGACGGGCGGCTCGCTCGCCGCCGCGATCCAGTTCCTGTTCGATCGCGGTGCGAAGGACGTCACCGCGATCTGCCTGCTCGGCACTCCGGAGGGTGTGGCGGCGATCGAGGCGATGGCCGGCGACCGTGACGTGACCCTCGTCCTCGGAGCGCTCGACGAGCGCCTCGACGAGAAGGGGTACATCGTGCCCGGTCTCGGCGACGCGGGAGACCGGCTGTACGGCACCGTCTGAGGCCGTCGCCGCCGCTCCCACGTCAGAGGGCCAGGCGGTAGCCGCGTTCGTCGCCGTAGCGCGTGAAGCCGGCTCTCGCGAGGATCGGCGCCGATGTCGAGACACGGCCCTTGACGAGCGCAGTCCTCGCACCGCGCGCGGCGCTCTGCCGCAGGCGTTCCGCGAGGACCGCTCGATAGACGCCGCGACCACGATCGGCTTCGAGCGTCGCCGCTCCCCACAGTCGAGTGAACCCGTCGACGATGGTGCATCCCCCCGTGCTCACCGCGCGTCCGTCGATGCGCCCGAGCACCCGGAAACCGGTACCGGCATCGAGAGCCTCGGTCAGCTCGGCGAACTCGGCACGCAGACCGTCGTCGTCGAGGGGCTGCTGCTCCCAGACCGGGACGTTGATCGCATCGACCTCGCGGAGCTGATCCACGGTCCGCACGACCTCGGCGGAGACCCCGGGCGGCACGCCGACCGCGGCTCCACTGGTCGGACGCGCGAACACGGTGACGGTGTCGAAGTGCACGGCACCGCGGCGTCGGAGCTCCTCTTCGAGGTCGGGGTCGTCGGCGGGATTCGTCCAGAACGTGAACACGCTCTCGCCCCAGGCTCTGGTGCGCTCCAGCGCCCCGTCCAGCACCTCGGCGGCGGGGCGCGCGGACGTCACCTGCGAGCCGCGGACGCCGCCCCCGAACCGCTCCGGGTACCGCACGAGGAGCAGGTCGCCGCGGACATGCTCGCTGCCGCGCGGAAACCAGGCCCACGCGGCGGCGGCACGGAGGATGTCCGCCTCGGTCGGCGTGCCGTCGGCGGCCGGTGCAGGAACCGTCGTCGTCATGAACCCTCCTCCTCCGCGGCCCCCACCAGGCGGGCGAAGGCACTGAGCCGGGCGACGCCCTCGGGCGTGTACGGCAGGTCGTCGAGCAGCGCCGGCGAGTGGATGAGGTAGGCCACGACCTGCGCCCGGGAGATCGCCACGTTGAGCCGGTTCTGCAGCAGCAGGAACTCCGGGCCCCGGGGAGCGTCTCGGCCACTCGACGCCGCGAGCGTCGTGATCGAGACGACGGCCTCCTTGCCCTGGAAGTTGTCGACCGTGCCCACCGGAACGCCGCCGAAACCCGCCGCGGCGAGCGCGTCGTGCACGAGCTGCCGCTGCGCGTTGTACGGCGCCACGACGATGATGTCCTCCGGCGTCAGTGGCCGCACGGTGCCCGCCGCATCGTTGTCGTGGAAGGCGCGGCCCACGAGGTCGCGGACGATGCGCACGACCTCCTCTGCTTCCTCCGGCGACTGGGTCGCGTTACCGCGGTGGCGCAGCGGCACCACGTGGAGGCCCGGGTCGATGCCCTCGACCGCGCGCCGCTCGGTACCGGGTGCGGAGGCGAGCTTCCCGGCATAGGCGAGCTTCGACACCGGAGCCGCGACGTGCGGGTGCATCCGCCAGGAGCGCGCGAGGAAGTAGCCGTACTCCGGGCGCACGACGGGGTCGCCGTCCATCACCCAGCCGAGCGCGGACGTGTCCACCGGCTCCGGGTGGGCGCCCTGGCTGACCTGGGGCAGCTGCTGCGGGTCGCCGAGGAGGAGAAGCCTCTGCGCGCCCGTGGCGACCGCGATCGTCGAGGCGAGCGAGAACTGCCCGGCCTCGTCGATCACGAGCAGGTCGAGCTCTCCCCTGGCCACCCGCTGCGTGTTGCTGAAGTCCCAGGCGGTACCGCCCACGACGGCGCCCCCGTCTGCGTGCTCCGCGAGGAAGGCGGCCATGCCGGTCTTCGGGATCACCGTGTACCCGGGATCGGCGTTCGCGTCCTTGGGGCACTTCGCCACGTGACCCGGGGCGACACCGTCGGCGACGACGCGCTCCAGCAGCGTCTCGATGATCGCGTGGGACTGCGCGACGACGCCGATCCGGAAGCCGTGCTCTGTGACGAGCCGGGCGATCACCTGGGAGCCCGTGTAGGTCTTCCCCGTACCTGGAGGCCCCTGTACGGCGAGATAGCTGCGGTCGAGGTCCAGGATCCCGCGGACGATCGCGTCGATCGGGTCGTCGCCGGCGGCCGGGAGCGCGTTCCCCGACACGGTGCGCGGAGGGAGGCGGCGGAGGATGTCGGTCGCCGCGTCCTGGGGGAAGTCCGGAGCGGCCGCGTGCACCGCATCGGCCCATTCGTCGATCGCCTGCTGCAGCGACACCACCCGTGGCGGCGCGGCGGGGGTGAGGGCGACGGGGAGGTCATTCCAGGTCTGCCCCTGGACCGCGGACTCCGCCACGAGATAGCCGTCGTCCAGCACCTCGACGACCGTGACCCCGTGCGGCACGTGCACCGCGCGCGACGGGACGTCGGTGTCGAACGGCGCCGGGACGTCGTAGAGCGCGAACGGCTGGGCACCCGGACCGAGCGTCGTGCCAGGGGACACCTCGCCGCGGATCTCCAGCTCGCGCGACAGGACTCTGCGGCCCTCGCCGATGCTCCAGTCCCGGCGGACCCGCGAGCGGGTCGCATCGACCTTCACCACATCGCGGGTGCCGTCCCACATCGTGACCGGCTCCCGCAGCCGCTGGAAGTGCGCGACCCAGAAGCTCTTCGCCTCGCGTGGGAAGTAGTCGATGGCGGCCGCCGCGAGCCGGTGCACGAGCCCATCGCCACCGACCTCCACCGCACGCTCCGCGTCGCCGAGCAGCGCGAGCGAACGCGGCGACGGCTCGTAGATGACCTCGTCCGCGTCGTCCGGCGGGGCCGGCGTGACCCCCTCCGCGCGGGCGATGTCGATGAGCCAGTTGCGCAGCCGCCGGGTGGAGACGCAGTCGTAGCGGTTGTAGTCGGCGAGGTCGGCGAGCACCGCGTCGGCCTCGGCCTGCGCCCCCGCTGCCGCGAGCTCCCGCGCCGCGACGTACTGCACGATGGAGTCGTCGCCCTTCTGGACGTCGCTCGTGCGCACGTCCTCCCCCATGTAGAGGGGCTCGAGCTTCTTGATCGAGTAGGACCGCGAACCCACGCGGACGGTGCGCAGCACCAGTGGGTACAGGTCAACGAAGACGCCCTCGCGGAGCAGGCGGTCCACCTCACCCTCGCGCACCCCATGGCGGGCGGCCATCGCGACCAGGTGGGAGGTCTCGTAGGGGGCGTAGTGATAGATGTGCATGCCGGGGTGGGCGGCGCGACGCACCTTCACGAAATCGAGGAAGGTCTCCAGTGCCCGACGCTCCTCCGCGAACGAGTGCGCCCAGAGCGCGGTGTACTGGTCGGCGTTGTCGACCCAGCCGAACAGATAGTCGATGCCCCACTCGGCCTCGCCGTCGGGAGCGGGCTCGGTGTACAGCGGATCGCCCTCGAAGTCGAAGAAGATGTCCCCGTGGCTGGGCACAGGGAGGGTGTGGATCGCCGCGGCATAGTGCACGTCGTACGTCGCCGCCCCCTCGGCATCCGCCCGCAGCTGCACGCGTGCCTGGGCGCGGAGGTTCTCGAACGTGTCGACGTTCATGCCCTCCGGTGCCTGGGTCGCCGCGGCCAGGTCGTCGATGGTGAGGATCCCGGCGGCGCGCAGACGGGCCCGCTGCACCGGCCGCATGCGGGCCACCATGAGGAGGTCGCGATGGGCCAGCACCTGTTCCTCGCACGTGGCGCAACGTCCGCAGGCGACCACGCGCAGATCGCCGCGGTCGTCGCCCCACGCGAGCGGCGCCCCGGCCGCGCCGTCAGCCACGGAGCGGTCCGCGATCAGAGCGCGCAGCCGCGCCCGGCGCACGCGGAACAGTGGGAGGAGGTCCTCGACCGCATGCGTGCTGACGCTGTTGTCGCCGTGGATGAGGTCGACCTCGTCCGCACGCGGGATGCCGAGCCGGTCGAGCTGGTCGACATATGCCGCGAGCTGCATGAGCGCGGTCACCCGGGCCTTGCGGGCCAGCTTCGAGTCCTGCACGCGCCAACGCCCGTCCGCATCGCGGCGGAGGAAGTCGGCGAACCCGACGAACTCGTCGGTGGCGAAGGCCGCCTGGAAGACGACCAGGGCGTCGGACCGCAGAGCGCTCAACGTCTCGTCGACGGCGGCAGCCAGCGCGTCAGGATCGCTCGACGAGACCTTGGCGACCCGATGCACCCGCTCGTCGCCGAGCTCCCGGATGTAGCGCTCGAGCACGTTCTGCTCGTGCACGTCTCCGAGCTGGGCCGCGCGGAGGAGCGTCGCGTCCTCCGGCTCCTCCACCGCGGGGACCCGACCGAGCTTCGCATCGATCGCGCGGGACCAGGCGAACTCGCACTCGGCGGCCGCCTTGAGGTCGCTCGCGCTCCAGATGACCCGCTGCGCCTCTGTGTCGATCCGCACGATTCTCCCGTTCTGTCGGCTGCTTCGACACTATCCGCGGCATCCGACACGGCGAAAAGCGGGCGGTCCCGCGTGAGGCGCCCCGGGTCAGCGCCACCAGGTGTCGTCGGGCGTCACGGGCAGATGACGCTTGTGCTGAGTCGCGAGATACCGCGCCTCGATGCGCCCGGCGACCTCGGGGTCGACCTCCCGGCCCTCGAGGAAGTCGTCGATCTGCTCGTACGTCAGCCCGAGCTCGTCCTCGTCGGTGCGCCCCGGCTGGTCGTCGAGGAGGTCGGCCGTCGGCACCTTGAAGGCCAGGCGCTCCGGGGCGTCGAGGAACTGGAGCAGGGCGCGACCCTGTCGCTTCGTGAGCCCGGCGAGCGGGAGGACGTCGGCCGCGCCGTCGCCGAACTTCGTGTAGAAGCCCGTGATGGCTTCGGCGGCATGGTCGGTGCCGATCACGATCAGACCCTCGTGCCCGGCGAGCGCGTACTGGGTGACCATGCGGAGGCGGGCCTTGATGTTCCCGCGGTTGAAGTCGGAGATGTCGCTGGAGACGGCGGACTCGATGTCCTTCTCGACACCCTCGACCCCGTTCTGGATGTTCACCTCGATCGACGAGTCCGGCGCGATGAAGTCCAGCGCGGCCTGCGCGTCGTCGGCGTCGTGCTGCACGCGATAGGGCAGGCGCACCGCGAGGAAGGTCGCCTCCCCGCCCTCGGCACGCACGCGCTCCACCGCGAGCTGGGCGAGGCGCCCCGCGAGCGTCGAGTCCTGTCCGCCGGAGATGCCGAGGACGAAGCCCTTCGCGCCCGTCGTGCGCAGGTAGTCCGCGAGGAAGCCGACGCGACGCTCCACCTCCGCTTCGGGGTCGATGTCGGGCCGGGCGCCCAGGTCTTCCGCGATCTGCTTCTGCAACGACACGTTGTCCTCCGCTCATCGGTTCACTCCAGTATCGCCCTTCCGTGTTTCCTGCGGGTCACGCCACTGCGCCAGGACGCGGTATCCAGCCGCGACCTGAGAGACTGAAGCGGTGAAGCTCCTCGTCGCCGCCCTCGAGTCCGAACTGTCCGCCTTCCCCGAGGAGCTCGACGGCTTCGACCGTCTGGTCACCGGCCCGGGCAAGCTGCCGGCGACGTACGCGCTGACCCGGGCCCTCGACGCGAAGACCTACGACGAGGTCGTCGTCGTCGGCACCGCGGGCTCCATCGAGAAGGGGCGTCCGTACGCGGTGCACGAGATCGCGACGGCGGTGCAGCACGACGTGATCGATCTCGACGGCGTCGTCGGACGGCACGTCTCGCTTCCGCCGCAGGTGACCACGGGCCGCGAGGGCGTCGTGATCGCCACGGGTGACCACTTCGTGAACGACGCCGAGGTCACGGCGGTGATCCGGCCGATGGGCGCCGCACTGGTGGACATGGAGACCTACGCGTACATCTGGGTCGCGGGACAGTTCGGCGTGCCCATCCGCGCCTTCCGCGCCGTCTCCGACCAGGCCGAGGACGGCGCCCTGGCCGACTTCCGCGAGGCCATCGCCCGATGCAGCATCGAGCTGCGCGAAGTCATCCGCGCCGAATACGGGGTCTGAGCTCAGCGCATCTCGATGACGCTCGGCCCGTTCGGCAGCGCGCGGACGGTGAGCTGAGCCGGGATCTGTTCCTGCATGGCCTCGACGTGGCTGATGACCCCGACCGTGCGCCCGCCCTGCCGCAGTTCGTCGAGCGTGCGCATCGCGACGTCGAGTGTGTCGCCGTCGAGCGAGCCGAATCCCTCATCGATGAAGAGCGTGTCCAGGCGGATGCCGCCGGCGCGGGCCGTCACGACCTCGGCCAGCCCGAGGGCGAGCGCCAGGGACGTGAGGAACGTCTCGCCGCCGGACAGCGACTGTGGCGGGCGGGTCTGCCCGGTGAACGCGTCGGCGACCACGATGCCGAGTCCGGACGCGGCACCGCGTGCCGCCAGGGCATCGGAGTGCTGCAGCCGGTAGCGTCCTTCCGACATGTCGTGGAGGCGGCGGTTCGCGGCGTCGACGATCTCTTCGAGCTCTGCCGCCAGCACGAAGGTCTCCAGCGTCATCTTGCGTGTGTTCGCACCGCGTCCGGCGATGGTGTCGGCGAGGGCCTGGAGCACCTCGAACGCCGCCGCGTCCTCTGCTGTGCGGGCGTGCTCGTCCTTCGCGGCGTCGATGAGGCCGGCCAGCCGCGCAGCGTCGCCCGCCGTCCTCGTGGCCTCGTCGACGGCGGCGGTCCACGCCGCCCTCGCATCGAGCGCTGCCTGCTCGATGGGCGCGAGGTCGATCGGCTCCTCCGGCAGGGTCCGCAGTTCGAGGTCGAAGAGAAGTGCACGCTCCTTCTCCCGCTGCACCGCGTGCGTCGTCACCCGCTCATCGAGCTCTGCCTGCACCGCCGGCGGGCGCAACGCCTCCACGACGGCCGTGACGTCGGGGAACTCGGAGGCATCGAGTGCAACGTCTCTCTCGGCGGCCGCCTCCGTCGCCGCCTGCTGTCTCCGCGCACGTTCGGCCTCGGCGTCCAGGAGGCGTCGGGCCACGGCGAGGTGGGCGGTCGTCTCCGCCGTCCGCTCGGCGACCGACGCGTAGCTCCCTCGCGCCTCGTCGATCGCCCTGCGGGCGTCATCGTCTCGCTGGACCACCAGAGCCAGCTGCTCGCGGGCTGCGGCGAGGGCCGCCTCGTCCTGGACACGGCGGAGCTCCAGGGCGTCCTGCTGCTCGCGGAGCTCGGCGAGGACGACATCGCGTCGCCGCGCGGTCTCGGCGGCGGCAAGGGCTTCCTTCTCCGCGGCAAGGGCGGCATCGAGCTCGGCTCCCGCCGTCTCGACGTCCCGTCCGTCCGCGCGCGCCGTGGCCGCGGCGAGTCGGACCTGCAACGTCGTGCAGGTCGACGCCGCCTGCTGCTCGCGCCGCGCCGCCTCGTCCCTCCGGACCTCCGCAGCCGCGATGTCCTCCGCGGAGACCGTCGCGCCGTGGTCTGCCGGGGCCGGGTGCTCTCGCGCACCGCACACCGGGCAGGGGTGATCGTCGACGAGGGCGGAGGCCAGCTCCCCCGCCATGCCGTCGATCCGGCGCTGCCGCAGGTCAGCGAGAGCCGACTGTGCGGCGGCCTGTGCAGACGTCGCCTCGGCGAGGACCCGCTCGGCGGAGGTGCACTCCTGTTGCAGGGTCTCCGCCTCTACCGCGGCTTCGCGGCGAACGGCCGCGGCGATGCGCACGCTCTCCCATTCCGCGATGCGGTCGGCGAGTCGACGGGCGTCGTCCCGTTCCAGGGTTGCGGCCGCGATCCGCCCGGGGAGGGCAGCGCGCTCCGCCTGCCCGTCCTCGCACCGGCGCTCGGCGGCGACGACAGCCGCTTCCGCCGTCCCGCGCTCGGTGGTGCGGGACGGCGCCTGTGCCTCCAGCGTGACGGCGCGCTCCCAGATCCCGGACTCACGCGTCCGTTCCGCGATCCACGCGTCGAGGTCGTCGGTCTCGACGCCGAGCCGGGCCCAGGCCGCGCGTGCCCGTTCCTCCGTGGCGGCCGCCTCGTCCGCTGCCGCCGCCGCGCGTGTGGCCGCGGCGATCGAGGAACGGAGCACCTCGGCTGCCCGCGCCCTGGCGAGCTCCGCCTTCGCCGCGGCGACCGCCGCTTCCTCGGCATCCAGACGGGCCATCGCCGCGCGGGCACGGTCTCGCTCCTTCTGCGCGCGCTGATCCTCGCGCGCCGCAGCCAGAGCAGCATCGGCGACCTCGAACCGCTTCTCCGCCTCCAGGCGATCGGCGGCGCGCCGTTCCGCCCGATACGCAGCGCGCGCCTGCGCCCGTTCGAGCTCCGCCAGGCGATCGGCGGTCGTGGTGCCAGCGCCCTGCACCTCCGACGCGATGCCGCCCTCGTCGTCACCGCCGTCGCGCCCGAGGGCGGCATCCGCCACCAGGCGCTCCGCTTCGTCCAGCCGCGCGGAGACGGTGGCCAGGCGCGCGCCGAGCCCCTGCTCAGCGTGGCGCCGCCGCTCGTCGAACCGCGCCTGCACGTCTTCGAAACGCTCGGTGCCGAAGAGCCGGCGCAGCAGCGCCTGCCGATCCCTGCTACCCGCGAGGAGGAACTCCGAGAAGCGGTTCTGCGCCAGAAGGATCACCTGCAGGAACTGCTCCCGGCTGAGCTGGAGGATGTCATCGAGCTCGTGCGCCACGTCGACCGCCCGCGCCGCGCGACCCACCCAGCCGTCGTCCGTGAGCTCCTCCAGGGAGACCGCAGCCGCCTGCTTGGTCAGGCCTCCGCCGCGCCGAGCCGGCCGGAGGTACTCGGGCGAACGCGTGACCCGGTAGCGACCGGACGGCGTGCTGAACTCGACGACCACCTCGGAGGGATCGTCCGGTTCGCTGTGATCGCTGCGGAGCCTCTTCTCCCCGCCGTCGTACCGCGGCACCCCGCCGTACAGCCCGAAGCAGACCGCGTCCAGGATGCTCGACTTCCCCGCTCCGGTGCGGCCGGCGATGAGGAAGATCCCGTCGTCGGCGAAGGCGTCGAAGTCCACGGTCTGACGCGCGCGGAACGGCCCGAAACCCTCGACCTCCAGCCGATGCAGCCGCACTAGACGAGGGCTTCCGCGCGGACCCGGTCGTCGAGCACCTCGCGGATCAGCTCGCGTTCGACCTCGGTCGCTCCCTGGCCCGCCCGCACATGCTCGAGGAACGCCTCGATCCGGTCGGCGTCGGTCACCGCGGAGCGCAGCCGCTCGCCGTACGACCGCTCACGCTCCTCCCCGACCGTCGCGGGCTGATGCTGCACCATGGCGCAGTGCGGGTACGCCTCGCGCAGCCGTCGCATGGGTTCGGTCTGCGGTACGGCGTCGGTGTAGACGGCGCACACCCAGGCGTCGGCGTGCGCGGCGATGTTCTCTGCGGAGAGGATCTCCTCGAAGGCGCCGGTCAGGGTGACCAGGCGCCGCGGAACCGGCAGCTCCAGCCACTCGACGCCCGCGAGCCCGTCGGCATCGAGGTCGACGAGCCAGGAGCCGCGCGGCTTGTGCTGCTCGCCGAAGCTGTAGTGCAGCGGAGCGCCGGCGTATCGCACCCGCTCGCTGACCTGCTGACGACCGTGGATATGACCCAGTGCGACGTAGTCGGGGCCGTCGAACGCCCGGAGCGGCACGACGTCGAGGCCGCCCTGTCGCACCTCGCGCTCCAGACCCTCCGTCGGCTCCACCCCCGCGGCGAAGCAGTGGGCGATCGCGATCGACCGACCCGCGTGCTCCTGCATGCCCGCGCGGACGAGGGTCATCGCGTGCGTCATGGTCTGCGCCTGCGTGCGCAGCTGCCGTCCCTCGGCGTCGCCCTCCGGCCAGTGCTGGCGGACGATCGCGGGCTCCAGATACGGGATCCCGAAGAAATGCACCGGACCGTGAGCGTCGTCGATCGTGACGGGGGTACCGACCGCGAGGGGGTCGGTGAGCACGTGGATGCCGTCGCGCAGCAGCCGGGCCTGGAACCCCAGCCGCGCGGCGGAATCGTGGTTCCCGCTGGTGACGACCACCCGTGCACCCGTCTCATGCAGATCGACGAGGGCGTCTCCGAGCAGCGTATAGGCGGCGGCCGAGGGCGTGGCGGAGTCGAACACGTCGCCCGCGACGATCACGACGTCGACCTCGTGCTCCCTGACCTGCGCGGTCAGGGCGGTGAGCACCTCGGCCAGCGCGTCCATGGTCGAGTTGCCATGGAACGTCCGGCCGATGTGCCAGTCCGAGGTGTGCAGGATCCGCATACCCCCACGGTACGAAGCCCCTCGGACATTCCGTCCGAGGCGTGCCGGGACCGCCGTCTCCCGACGGCCGAGGAGAAGGCGGAAGGTCCCCTGACCCACCCTCGTCGCGACGACCGGCACGTGGTGATGCGAGATGCACCGTGCATCTTCACCTGTGCGACGTGCGGGGCTGCGCGATGCGAGATCAGGGCTGCCCTCCGCCCACAGGTGCCGGCTTGCCCCGCCGGCTGAGGGTTGTGCCCGCTCCGTCGCGACTACCGACTTCCGCTCTCCTCCTCGAGGTCGTGCGACCAGTTCGCCTGCTGGATCCGGTTGTCGAGCGCACGGAGCTCCTGGGCGACGGCGTCCGCCCGGGCCCGGAGCGCGGCGACCGGCAGCGCCGACACCTGCCTCAGCTCCGAGCGCATCTGACGCAGGTACTGCTCGCTCGCCCCGGACGCGGCGGCCGCCGCGTCGGCGAGCACCGAGTGGCGCAGGCGCAGCACGTCCCGCGCGGCGAGCGCGTCGGTCATCGTGCCGTCCGCGCCGAGGTCGAGGCGGGAGTTCGTGACGTTGATGCGGCGGATGAGGCTCTGCAGCCGAGTCAGTGCGTCATCGGCCTCCTCGATCAACGCCGCCGCGTCCTCCGCAGGCTCCTCACCCTCCTGGTACCGGGCGTTCGCGACGATGCGCGCCCGCAGCTGCTCGATGCGGCGCTGCAGGTCGGCGCGGGCGGCCAGGGCTTCGGCGAGTCTCATGTCCTCATCCTCGCAGGCGGCGGCCGTAACAGTTCGTCATACAGCCGGAGCGTCAGCGTGAGCGGAGGAGTCCGGACTGCTCGGGGTGGGCGGTGAACCACTCCGCCACGTACCAGCAGACGGCGTCCACCTTGCGGTCGCCGCGCTCCGCGATGTCGGCCACGGCCCCCTCGACCACCTTCCCGGCGTATCCGTTTCCGCGGAATGCCGGGACCGTGTAGGCCCGGGTGAGCGCGACGGTGTGGCCGTCGTCCCGGTAGTCGAGCACGCTGACGAGCTTCCCGTCGCGCGTGAGGGTGTACCGCGATGCGTCCTTCTCGTCGGTCAGGATGAAGCCGCCGACGGTGTGCGAGATCGTCATCCGTGTCACGTTACGCCTCTTGCGACGCGCCCGGGCGTTTTGACATGTCCCGTCACGATCGGACATAATCCCCCCATGACCATCAACGCACGCCCTTTGTCCGCCCAGGAGGCGAACGGGACTGCCGGGATGATGATGCCCGGTCGCGTTGACATGTGTTGCCGAATGTGTCGCTGAACGAACAGCCACCTCGTCTGACCTGACTCCTCGCCATCTGCGAGAGCAGTGTCCCGAGCACACACCCGTGCTCGCTTCCCCGGCTCCGCCGGTCATTCGTGCAACGCATCCGAGCCCCCTCCCGTCGGGCTCACGTCCTGAGGACCCATCATCATGTCGAACTCCGCCCTTCTCGAGCGTCCCGCCGTCACCGCCCCGAACCGCACCGTCCGACCCGCCGAGTCGTCGGCTCCGCTGGCCCCGGCCGGCGCCGACCTCCCCGCCGTCCGCTCGCCCCGCGGCTTCGCCCTCTACGTCGGCCTGGACGAGATCAAGGCCGCCGAAGCCGGTGTGAGCCTTCCGCTGCTCGTCGACGCCCTCCGCCGCACGCTTGCCGAGCTCGCGCCCGGCGCCGAGACCCACGCCACCGTCGCCCTCGCCCCGCACGGCTCCGGCGGCCGCGACCTCGACGTCGTGCGTCTCGCCCTGCAGGAGCCCGGCGCGATCGCCCGCACCAAGGCCGCCGCCGAGGAGGAGACCACGCCCGAGGAGTCCGGCGTCACCGTCGACATCTCCCGCAAGCGCGTGCTCATCGACGGCGAGTCCGCCGCCTTCACCTACAAGGAGTTCGAGCTGCTGCAGTACCTCGTCCTCCGCGAGGGCCGCACGATCGAGCGCAGCGAGCTCGTCGCCGCCCTCTGGCAGGCCCAGGACGACGAGACCCCTGGCGAGCGCACGATCGACGTGCACGTGCGCCGGCTGCGGGCGAAGCTCGGCCGCTACGAGGACATCGTCCGTACCGTGCGCGGCATCGGCTACCGCTTCGACCGTCACGCCGACGTCGTCATCCGTTACGGCCACGGAACCCCGTCGCCGGACCGCTTCTGACCCGCTCCTGCTCGACCCGGAGGCCGGTGTCAGGAGCCGCGCGTAGGGTGGGCGCATGACCCTCGCCGCCGCCCCCGCGACGGCGGGCGCCGTCCGCGCGGATGCTCCGCGGGAGACGACGTACCGCCCGCCGCACCCGCTCGATCTCCGGCGTACCGTCGGCATGCTGCGCCGCGGCGGCACCGATCCGACGACGGTCTTCGACGGCCCCGTCATCTGGCGCGCGGTCCGCACGCCACAGGGTCCGTCGACGTTGGCCCTGCGGATGTCGGGGAACGAGGTCACGGCGACCGCCTGGGGTCCGGGCGCCGAGCACGCACTCGCCCTCGTGCCGGCACTGTGCGGTGCCGGCGACGACCCGACCGGCTTCGATCCCTCCCTGCACCCCCTCATCGCCGAGGCGGCCCGACGACACCCCGGCATCCGGCTCGCACGCACGGATGAGGTCTTCGATGCCCTCGCCTGCGGCATCCTGGAGCAGAAGGTCACCTCCATGCAGGCCTTCGGCGCCTGGCGATACCTCGTGTCGCGCTTCGGCGACCCGGCGCCGGGGCCGACGCCGCGACCGATGGCCGTCGCTCCCACGGCGGCGCAGTGGCGACGCATCCCGTCCTGGGCGTGGCACCGCGCCGGAGTGGAGCCGCCGCAGTCGAAGACCATCGTGCGGGCGGCGGAGCGCGGCGACCGCATCGCCGATGCCGTCCGAGCGGCCACGACCGGCCCTGACCGTGACCGCGTCCTCACGAGCCTGCCCGGGGTCGGCGTCTGGACCGCTGCGGAGACGCGCATCCGCGCGCTGGGCGACCCCGATGCCGTCAGCGTGGGCGACTACCATCTGGCGCACGAGGTCGGACATGCCCTGACGGGGCACCGCACGGATGACGCCGGCATGGTCGAGCTGCTCGCTCCCTGGGCCGGTCACCGGCAGCGCGTCATCCGGCTCATCTTCGCGAGCGGCGTCGCCGAGGCGCGGCGCGGACCCCGGCTCGCCCCGGAAGACCACCGCCGACGCTGACCGGCCCGTTCCCGGAGCGGCCGACGTATGCTGAGCGCATGTCCCGTACCGCCCTGCGCATCTTCGTCACGGTCGGCCTGCTGATCGCCGGTGTCGTCCTCGGCCTCATCTTCCAGAACGTGTGGCTGGGCGTGCTGCTCGCCGCGATCGTGTGGTTCGGCTGGTTCCTCGGCTACGAGTCCCGCCGCGGTCACAACGCGGGCGTGAACGACGAGGACAACGGCGTCGAGCTCTGACGCCATGGAGCGGCAGTCCAGCGCCGGCCGTCGGGCCGTGCTCACGGCCGTGGTGTCGGTGATTCCGCGGCCGGAGGATCTCCGCCGCAACGTGTTCGTCGGCATCGACGGCGTGGACGGCTCGGGGAAGACGGTGTTCGCCGACGAGATCGCCGAACTCCTCGCGCCGCGGCACCCCACGGTGGCCCCGGAGGCGGCGAGCGACCGACGCTACGTCGAGGGTCAGCGGATGTACCTGCGAGAGGACGACCCGGAGCGGCACGCCGCGGTGATCGTGGAGAACGACGACCTCCGGGCCCCTCGGATCGCCGGCCCGCGTCAGTAATAGACGGCGAGGGGGCCCGAGGGTCCGTCCACGACCTGCACGGGGGTGTCGAACACGCGGCTCAGCACGTCGTCCGTCATGATCGCCGCCGGCGGGCCGAACTCCACCACCCGACCGTCCTTCATGGCGCAGATGTGGTCGGCGTAGTGTCCGGCGAAGTTGATGTCGTGCAACACGATGACGATCGTCCGCCCGAGCTCCTCCGCCGCGCGCCGCAGGTGCTTCATCATCTGCACGGCGTGCCGCATGTCGAGGTTGTTGAGGGGCTCGTCGAGCAGCACGAACTCCGTGTCCTGCGCGAGCACCATGGCCACGTAAGCCCGCTGCCGCTGCCCGCCGGAGAGCTCGTCGAGGTAGCGCCCCTCGAGCGCCCCCAGATCGAGGAAGTCGATCGCCTGGCTGATGACCTCCTCGTCGGCTCTCGTCAACCGGCCCTGGGAGTGCGGGAAGCGGCCGAAACCCACGAGCTGCCGCACGGTGAGCCTGGTCACGAAGTGGTTCTCCTGGCGGAGGATCGAGACCACCTTGGCCAGGTCCTTCGACTTCGTGGAGGCGACGTCGAGGCCCGCGATCTCGATGGCCCCGGCGTCCATCCCGTTCAGCCGGCCGATCATGGTCAGGAGCGTCGACTTGCCCGCACCGTTCGGCCCGATGAGGGCGGTGATCCCGCCGGTGGGGATGCGGAGGTCGACGGGGCCGATCGCGACCTCGCTGCTGTAGTCACGGCGGACGCCGTCGAGTGCGATCACAGTCTGCCCTTTCGGAGGATGACGATGAGGAACACGGTGCCGCCCACGATCTCGATGAGGATCGAGACCATGCCCTGCGCGTAGAAGACGTTCTTCATGACGAAGTACGCCCCCGCCAGGATCGAGAACGCGGTGAGGACGGCGACCGGGAAGATCAGCCGATGGTCGTGCGTGTCGGCGAACTGGTACGCGAGCGTCGCCACGAGGAAGCCGAGGAAGGTCATCGGACCCACGAGGGCTGTGGAGGTGGCCATCAGCACGGCGACGAGGGTCAGGACGAGGAACTGCTCCCGCCGGTGGTCGAGGCCGAGCGATCGTGCGGCATCGGGGCCGAGCGCGAGCACGTTCAGACGCCGGGACCGCAGCCACAGGAGGGTCGAGGCCGCGATCACGAGCGGGATCGCGAGCGGGAGATACGAGGGATCGGCGTTGGAGACGTTGCCGAACAGCCGGGCGGCGAGCACATCGAACTCGCTGGGGGTGAGCAGCCGCTGCATGAACGTGGCGATCGCCCCGAGGCCGCCCCCGATCACGATGCCCACGAGCAGCATGATCTGGAGGTTGCCGTAGCGCCCGGACAGGAGCCACCCGTAGAGGAGGACGGCGAGCGCGACCATGATGAGCACCTGGAGGGCGAACTGGCCGACGCCCTGGATCGCCACCAGCCCGGCGACGCCGAAGAGGTACACGGTCGTGGTCTGGACGACACGGTACAGCGACTCGAAGCCCATGATCGAGGGAGTGATGATCCGGTTGTTCGTGACCGTCTGGAAGCTGACCGTGGCGACGGCCTGGGCGACGGCGACGAGCGCCATCACGACCACGGCGGTCGCGCGGTGCTGGGCGATGCGCCAGAACCCGGGCGTGCCGACGGGCAGCGGGTTGTCCCAGGCGAGGAGACCGAACGCGGAACCGAGGGCGAGCACGCCGAGCACCACGAGCACGACGATGTAGCGGCGACGCGCCCGCACGGTCGTGAACGCCCCGGCCGAGCGCGTCGTCCGCGAGGCCGTCGTCGCCGTCATCGTCGCCTCAGCCACGACGACGCTGCCGCAGGAGGAGGAGCACGAACACGACGGCGCCGACGACACCGAGGATCAGCGACACCGGCACCTCGAACGGCATGATGATCGTCCGGCCGATGATGTCGCAGACGGTGACGATCGCGATGCCGAGCAGGCACACCCACGGCAGGTTGCTGCGCAGGTCGTCGCCACGGACCATCGAGACGATGTTCGGAACGATCAGCCCCAGGAAGGGAAGGTTGCCGACGACGACGGTGACCACACCGGTCGTCACCGCGATCAGCGCGGTGCCGAGCAGGATCATCCGGTTGTAGTTCACCCCGACGTTGGTGGCGATCTCCTCCCCCAGCCCGGCGATGGTCAGTCGGTCGGCCACGAGGAAGACGATGACGCCGATGATGGCGACGATCCACAGCATCTCGTACTGTCCGCGCATGACCGAGGTGAAGCTGCCCGCGAACCAGACACCGATGATCTGCAGGGAGTTCGTGACGAGGGCGAAGTAGGTCGTGATCGCGCCGACCACCGCGCCCAGCATGATGCCGACGATGGGCACGATGAGCGACGACTTCAACGCCACCCGGCGGAGGAACGCGAAGAACACCATCGTGCCGACGAACGCGGCGAGCACGGCCCCGGCCATGCGCAGCGGAAGGGAGGGCTGCGGCACGAGCACCATCACGGTGAGGAGCCCGAGTCCCGCCCACTCCGTGGTCCCGGTGGTGGTCGGCTCGACGAAGCGGTTCTGCGTGAGCAGCTGCATCACGAGACCGGCCATCGCCATCGCCGCGCCCGCGAGCACGAGCGCGATCGTCCGGGGGACGCGGGTGATCTGGAACATCTGCGCGCCGTCGTCCGCGCCGGCGATGTCGTACACACCGGTGAAGAGCGAGATCACCAGAAGCGCCGCCACGACGAGGACGCCGATGAGCAGCTTCGGATCGAAAAGCCGTGCGGACGATCGCGGTGTCGAGGTGAGGAGAGGAGAGGTCATGGGGGGATGCCGGCGGCGGCGCCCCGGTCGGGACGCCGCCGCCCAGCCCTTACTTGTCGGCGCTCTTCTCGAGCGCGTCGGCGAGGTCGTTGAGGAACGTCGTGTACGTCTGGATGCTCTCGTTGAGGTAGGTGTCCGTGGGCATGTAGACGATCTGATCGTCCTTCACCGCGGTGACGCCGGCGAGCGCTTCGGAGTTCTCGATGATCTCCGCCGCCTGCACGTAGTCCGGCGTCTCCGCGGCGAACACGGCGTCGCGGTCGAGCACCAGGATCCAGTCGGGGTTCGAGGCGGCGATGGCCTCGACCGAGATCTCGTCGCCCTGGTGGTCGTCGCTCGCATCGTCGACCTGCAGCGCCGGAGTGAGGCCGAGCATGTCGTAGATCGGGCCGAGCGAGCGGCCGACCGTCGGAGCGAGGTAGCCGATCTGGCCACCCGAGGTGTTCACGGCCATGACGGTGTCGGCGTCGTCGTAGGCCGCCTTCGCGCGGTCCACCGCGGCGTCGAACTCCTCGACGAGCTTCTGGGCCTCGTCCTGCGTGCCGAAGATCTCGCCCAGGACGGTCGTCTGCCGCTTGAGCTCCTCATCGAAGGGCTCGCCGTCTCGGGGCTCCAGGTCGATGATCGTCGCGTCCGGGACCAGCTCCGCGATGGCCTCGTTGTGCTGAGTGAAGCGCTGACCGCTGATGATGAGGTCGGGGTCGGCGGCGACGATGGCCTCGAGGTCGGGCTCGGTATGCAGGCCGATGTCGACGATGTCCTCGTCCTTCGCGTACGAGACGGTCTCCGGCATCAGGGAGACCGCACCGGCGGAGAGCTCGACACCCCAGTCGGACAGGGTCTGGAAGGTCCGGTTGTCCAGAGCGACGACCGAGGTCGGCGGCGTGGTGATCTCATGCGTGCCGGTGTTGTCCTCGATGGTCACGGTCCCCGATCCCGCGGTCGTCGCTTCGGGTTCGGCTTCGCCGCCGGACGCGCAGCCGGAGAGGGCGAGCAGGCCGACGAGAGCGACGCTCGTGGCGGTGAGGGTTCTGGGCACGGACATGGAGAGACTCCTGTTCTGCGGGGATGTGTGCACCCTCGTGGGGCGCCGGTCCGACGGGCGGGCGAGCCGACCGCGTCGGTTTTTAGGTTAGCCTTACTTTATGAGCGATACGAAATCCGGTTTCTCGATCGAGCGTCGCGGCCTCGAGCTGCGCTTCCGCAACGTCACGCTGAGCGCCCGCGAATGGCTCGCTCCGGATTTCGTGCGCGTCCGGCTGTCCGGCCCCGACCTCGCCGGCTTCGACTCCCCGGGCTCAGACGACCACATGCGGCTCTTCTTCCCGAGCGGCCCCGTGGGCTCGGTGGAGGAGCTGCGCGCCGCCCCGAGCCGCGAGTACACGCCCCTCGCGTGGGGTGACGACTGGCTCGATGTCGAGTTCGCCGTGCACGGCGATCAGGGCGTGGCCGCACCGTGGGCCGCGAACGCCCCGCTGGGGTCGACCATCGGCGTCGGCGGGCCGCGCGGCGCCGCCGTCCTCACCGGAGAGCCGGGATCGTGGCTCCTCGTCGGTGACGAGACGGCCATCCCCGCGATCCGCCGTTTCGCCGCCCTCATCCCCGACGGCACGCCGGCACGCATCGTCATCGAGACCACGTCGGCAGCCGGCGAGGTCGCTCTCGAAGCTCCGGTGGCTGTCGAGTGGCTGCACCGCGGCGCCGCTCCCGCCGGCTCTGCGCTGATCTCCTTCCTCGACGCGCTCACCGAGGACGAGGTCGTCGGACCCGACCCGTTCGTCTTCATCGCCGCCGAGCAGTCCATCGTGAAGCCCGGTCGGGCCCTGCTGGCACGCTGGGGCGTGGACAACGCGAACGCCGTCGTGAAGGGCTACTGGAAGCGCGGCGAGGCCGAATACCACGCTCCCCACTGACACCGGGTCGATGCGCTGACAGACTGGGCGCATGGCTCTCCTCGATCACCTGGGCATCACCGTCGCCGACCTCGAACGCGGACGGGCGCAGTTCCATCCCGTGCTCACCGCGCTCGGCTACGAACTCGGCGGCGAGGACGATCACTCGATCTCCTGGCACACCGGCGACGAGACCGAGATCATCCTCTACACCTGGGACGACGACTCCACGCCCCACCGGCACGGCCGCGTGGGCTGGCAGCACATGGCTTTCGCGGTGCCGTCGCGCGCCGAGGTCGACAGGCTCCACGATCTCGCGCTCGAATCCGGCTGGACCGCCGTGCGGGACCCGAAGGAATATCCGCGGTACAGCGAGCGGTACTACGCCTCCTTCGTCGAGGACGCCGACGGCATCCGGCTCGAGTTCATGTACAACCCGCCGAGGGACGCTTGACGCCCGGGCGTGTCGCCGCCTAGGGTGGCAAGGCTGTGCCGACCGGCGCCGCACACCAGCCGAGGAGACGACGGATGACCGCCCCGCGGAATCTCCACCCGATCACGGCATTGCCGCTTCCGCAGAAGCGCAATGACCGCGACGAGTCGTACCCTCCGGCGCGCGCCGTGTGACAGCATCCGCTCTCGCAACGCCCCGCACCGTCAGGTCCGGGGCGTTTTCCGTCGGAAGACTCCCCTGACCTGTGGGCTGGACATCACCACAAGGAAAGGAATCATGGAGAGGCTCTCCGCACGGCTGCTGTCGTGGGCGTCCCTGATCGATGAGAAGACCCTCGATCAGGCGCGCACCACCTCACGCATGCCGTTCATCCACCCGCACCTGGCGCTGATGCCGGATGCGCACCTCGGCAAGGGGGCGACCGTCGGGTCGGTCATCCCGACGCTCGGCGCGATCATCCCCGCCGCCGTCGGCGTCGACATCGGCTGCGGCATGATCGCCGTCCGCACGCCGTTCACGAAGGACGACCTCGACGGGCGCGACCTCGCCGCGCTCCGGGAGCAGATCGAGCGCGCGGTCCCGCTGTCCGCCGGGCGCTACAACAACAAGGTCGTGGGGACGGCCGCTCCTCGCGTGGTCGAGCTGGAGGAGCGGGCCACCGCGGCCGAGTTCGACCCCGAGGGCTACGCGAAGAACTGGCGGCTCCAGCTCGGCACCCTCGGGTCGGGAAACCACTTCATCGAGGTGTCGGCGGATGAACTCGACCGGGTCTGGCTGTTCCTGCATTCCGGTTCCCGCGGCGTGGGCAACAGGATCGCCGGGCACCACATCGCCGTCGCACAGCGTCTGGCGAAGCAATGGTGGATCGACCTCCCCGACCCCGACCTGGCCTACCTCGTCGAGGGCACGCCGGAGTTCACCCGCTACATCCGGGAGCTCAGGTGGGCGCAGCACTTCGCGCTGCTGAACCGCGAGGAGATGATGGACCGCGTCATCCGGCAGCTCTCCGAGTTCCTCGGCACCCCGGTCGAGGAGGAGGAGCGGATCAACTGCCACCACAACTTCACGGAGTCGGAGATGCACTTCGGGAAGCGCGTCTGGGTGTCCCGGAAGGGCGCGATCCAGGCGGATGCGGGTCGGCCCGGACTCATCCCCGGGTCGATGGGCACGGCGTCCTACGTGGTGGAAGGGCTCGGCGACCCGCTGTCGCTGAACTCGTCACCGCACGGCGCCGGGCGCGAGTACTCGCGGTCCGCGGCCCGGAAGACGTTCACGCATGCGCAGCTGCGCGAGGCGATGGCCGGCATCGAGTTCCGCGACACCGACGCCTTCATCGACGAGATCCCGCAGGCGTACAAGCCCATCGATCGCGTGATGGCGGATGCGGCGAGCCTGGTGCGGATCCGGCACACGCTGCGGCAGCTCGTCAACGTGAAGGGCGACTGACCGAGGGCCGGGTGAGAAGGATCCTCGCCCGGCCCTTCCTCCCCAATCCGCGCGATTCCTGGTGTCTCCACAGAGCGCGGGTCGCCCAGCGTGGCGTCCGCCAGGATGCTGGCAGGCTGAAGGGTCCGGTGCCACGATGAGGGGATGGAAACCATGGACGGTGCACAGGTCTGGACCATGATCGGCGCTTTCACGGCGCTGATGATGGGCATGCTCACGGTCGTCTCGACGCTGTTCATCCGCGTCCTGCGCAGCGAGATCGGCGGCCTGCGCAACGAGATGAACGGTCAGCTCGGCGGCCTGCGCAACGAGATGACCGCGCGCTTCGATGCGGTCAACACCCGGTTCGACGCGGTCGGCACCCGCATCGACGGCGTCAACGCCCGTATCGACGGACTCGATCGTGATGTGCAGGCGCTCGTGAAGCGCACCTTCGGACTGGATCGGGAGTGAGGATCGACGCATGAGGATCGTCGTCGCAGGAGGAACCGGCGTCGTCGGCACGCCCACGGTGGAGGCCGTCCGGAGCGCGGGTCATGAGGCCGTCGTGCTCAGTCGTTCGCACGGCGTCGACCTGGTCAGCGGGCGCGGGCTGGAGGCGGCGCTGACCGGAGCCGACGCCGTGATCGACGTCGTGAGCGTCGAGACGCTGAAGGCGAGCACGGCGATCGAGTTCTTCACGGCCGCCACCGGGAACCTCCTCGCCGCCGCCGCGGACGCCGGCGTGGGACACGTCGTCCTGCTCTCCATCGTCGGCATCGACCGGATCCCCTACGACTACTACGCGGGCAAGGTGGCCCAGGAGAAGCTGGTCTCCGCGTCCGCCGTCCCCTCGACGATCCTCCGAGCCACGCAGTTCCACGAGTTCGCCGCGCAGATGTTCGCGCGCGCGAAGGCGGGTCCGCTGCATCTCGCCCCGCGTGCGCGCACGCAGCCGGTGGCGGCCCGCGAGGTCGCGGAACAGCTCGTCGCGCTCGCGACCGGGAACGCGCTGGGCCGAGTGCCCGACCTCGCCGGCCCCCGCGAAGAGCAGCTCGCCGACATGGTGCGGGCGTACGCGCGACGCATCGGGTACCGCGGCTGGATCCCGGCGCTGAACGTGCCAGGTCCGCAGATGGCGGGGATGCGCGCGGGGAAGGCGCTGCCGGGACCAGACGCGATTCGCGGGACGCAGACGTTCGCGGAATGGCTTGCCGAAGCGGTGCCGGCGCGCGCAGACTGAGGAGGGGCGGGGGTCTTTCCAGCAGTCGAGCGACCAGGAGCAGCACGCATGGCGAACCTCAATCCCTACCTGTCCTTCCGCACCGAGGCCCGCGAGGCCATGGAGTTCTACCGGGGAGTCCTCGGCGGAGACCTCGACATCACGGTCTTCGGCGACTTCCCCGACATGGTGCAGGATCCGAGCCAGAAGGATCTCGTGATGCATGCGCAGCTCACGACCCCCGACGGTCTCGTGCTCATGGCCTCGGATACTCCGGAGGGCATGACCTACGAGAGACCGCAGGGCATCTCCGTCTCGCTGAGCGGCAATACACAGGAGGTCACCCGACAGGTGTGGGACCGGCTCTCCGAGGGCGCCACGATCACGATGCCGCTCGACGTGCCGCCGTGGGGTGGGACGTTCGGCATGCTCGTCGACCGCTTCGGGATCGCCTGGATGCTGCACGGCGACCCGGAGTGACCGCCGGGCTCAGCGCGGCAGCACGGCGCGACACGCGAGGTGCAACGCCAGCCGCGCCTCGGGGTCGCTCATGTCGATCCCGAGGAGCTCCTGCACCCGCCGGATCCGCACGGCGACCGTGTTGCGATGCAGCCCGAGAGCGGCCGCCGTGGCCGCGATGCCTGACTCATGGTCGAGGTACGCCGACAGCGTCGTGAGCAACTCGCCGTTCCCCTCCCCCAGGGGTGCCAGCAGCGACTGCGCGGCCGGAACGAAGGTGTCGTTCCCGGTCCAGGCGAGCAGGAGCTGTTCGAGCCCGAGGCTGTCGACGCGGACGAACCATCCGGTCGCCGACCGGGCCGCGGCGATCCGTGCGGCATCGCCGGCCTCGTCGAGGGTCGCCGCCAGTCCTTCCGGCCCGGTCTGCGCCGAGCCCACCCCGGTCGCCACCGCGAAGTCGCGCAGGGCCGCGAGGTGGAGGTCGCGCAGCGCCGCCACGGCCCGCTCGATGCGGTCGGGACCGGGGGCTTCGGCGAAGGAGAGCCAACCGCTGAGGCCTCGACCCGCGGTGGTCGCGTGCGCCTCGGCGTCGATCGCGCTGAGCCCCGGCCTGATCGCACGAAGGAGCGCGAGCGGCTCCACCCGGCTGCGCGCCACCATGCGGAACCCGAGGTGATGCCCACCGGTGCGCCACCCCCGCTCCGCCATGCGCCGTTCGACATCGGCATCGGCGGCTCCGCGGAGCTCGACGAAGTCCCGCAGCAGCCCGGACGACGCGGCGACGTCGTTGACGGCCGCGATCTCGTCGATGAGGATGCGGGCGGCCACCGCGGGCATTGCGACCTCCGCGGCCACCAGGAGCGACTGCAGCTGCGCCTCTCCGAAGCCGTCGCCGAACAGGACCAGGCGCAGACCGGACCGGCCGGGGCTGTCCACGCGCACCGAGGCGGCCGCGCCCTCCCCCGCCCTGGCGCCATCGCTCCACGAGTCGAAGCGGATCGCCGCGTGCAGGTCGGCACCCAGATGTCCTCCGGCCTGACGCAGCACTCCCGCGGCGTCGACGAGGGCGACGCCGAGCCCGAGGTTCGCCGCGAGGTGTCCGAGCAGGTCGCCGAGGTCGTCGGCCGCGTATTCGAAGGACTGCGCGACCTTGCGCACCCGTGTGAGCGTGAGGGCGTCTCTCACCTCGATGAGCATCCAACAGGCGCGGGCGAGCTGCACCGGTCTCTCCACGTCGAGCAGGGCGAGACCGATCCGGTCCGCGAGGCGGAGCGCCCCGGGATCGACACCGGCGGCGCCGGGGAGCGCGAGTCCGGTGAACCCGCGGTCACGGACCCGGCGCAGCATCGCGTCCTGCTGCCAGGTGGCGAGCGGTGCCCCCGCCGTGAGGATGGCGAGCCGGGCGGTCCCTTCGTCCGGCAGGTCGGACTCCGCAGCCTCCACCACGACCGCGTCCCACCCGACGTCGCGCGGGCCGGCGACATGGCGGAGGACGCCGTTCTCCTCCTGCGCCAGAAGGGCCCCCAGGGCGAGCGCGCCGTTCACGCGGCGTCCAGATCGACGAGCCCGTAGGCGGAAGGCACGACCCGGGCCCGCCGCTCAGGGCGGGCGTTCCACCACTCCGGCGCGGGAAGGGCGACGGCCGCCACCGTGCGCCCGGGGGCGAGTTCGGTGACCTCGAGGATTTCCCGGGACACGGCATCCAGGAGCACGATGATCTCGGGGGCCGCGGCGACGAGCAGGCCGTCGGTGAGCACCGCCAGCGTCTCGGAACGGGTGACGATCCGATGCACCGCTCCGCCGAGTCCGGCGATCTCGACCGCGTTCACGTGCGGATCGGTGCCGGAGGACGCACCGGCCACGATGCGACCCTCGGCGAGCAGCGTCCCGCCGAGCACGTCGGCCAGGACCGGCAGCGGCGCCGACCGGTGCGCCAGGAAGCTGCGACCGAGGGCGAGCGCGCGGGCGAGGTGGTCGGCGATGGCGTGCTCCCGCAGGTCGCCGACGGTGAAGCCGGCGAGCACAGCGCAGCCGACGCCTCCGGCCTGGATGATGGCCGAACGGACGACACGCTCCGCATCGATGGCCCTCGTCGCCTCCACCAGCGCCACCCCGTCGGCGCCGGTCTCGCACGCGAAGACCAGTCCCGGCACGCGGTCGACGAACAGGGACATCTGATCGAGTCCCGGCACCGCACGCCCCGTGCAGTCGGCGTCCACCACGGTGTGCGATCCGGCCAGGGTGAGCGGCGCGAGGCCGTTCATGCCGCCGCCCTCGAGGGAGCACACGGCCGGGACGGGATGCCCGAGCCACCGCTCCACCGCCCGCAGCAGCGGGGCGAAGGGCGCGGCGCCGGGCATCCGCTCGCCGAGCAGCATCGTCGACCCGACGAAGGCCACGCCGAGACAGGGCGTGCCGGGATCGAGCGCATCCACGGGCGCGACCTCGAGGGGCCATCCCGCGGTGGTGTCGAGGATGAGTTCGAGCATCGTCGTGGAACCGCCGCCGCCGGAGCCGAGCAGGGCGTACCCGCCGGCGAGCGCCTCCAGGTCGTCCCGCTCCAGCCTCATGGGATCCAGCCTAGGACGCGGCCATCCCCTCGACGGGAGCGAACTCCTCGGTCAGGCCGAAGGCCGACGGCCCGAAGGCGGCCAGCGCCTCGGGGGTGCGCATCATCGCCGGCGTCGAGATGCCGAGCACCCGGACGCGCTGACCGTAGCGGAGGCCCTCCGTGGTGATGGGCTCGGCCGTCTCGTGGTCGACGACGCAGATGAGATCGGGGACGATCGCGACGAGCCGTCCAGCCCGCCGCGCGGTGAGGTTCTCGTTCTGGAACGCGATCTCGAACGTGTCGTCCTCCACGGCACCGAGCGGAGCGATGACCGCCCGCCCCTTCGCGAAACCCTCGGTGGTCCGTCGTTCGACGTCCATCACCTTCCCGACGCAGAGCTCGCGCATATGCGGGTAGAGCGTCGTCGACAGCGTCGCGGCGATGGCCTCGAACGGCGAGCGGTGCTCCTCCCGGGCGAGGCGGATCGCCCGACCCAGCGCGAGGGCCATCGAGATGGTCCGCGGCACCGCTGTGCGTCGCACGTCGGCGCCGCTCATGGCGTACTCGGCGATGTGACCGACGCCACCCAGCCGGATGGTGATGCCCCGGGCGAGCCACTCCATCTGGCGGTCGTCGTCCCCGGTGTCGATGACGACCCGCTCCCCGCGCTCTCCGGCGAGGGCGAGCGGCGAGCCGTGGACGCCGTACACCGCGAAGGTCTCCATGGACAGCTCGGGGAAGGCGCGTCCCATGCCGTCCGCGTCGACGACCGGCAGTCCGGTCTCCGCGGCGACGATGAGCGGGATCATCGAGTTGATCCCGCCGCATTCGATGGGCATGGTCGCATCGGCCCGACGTCCGAGGTGGTCCTCCAGGGTGCGCAGCGCGAGGGTGGGCTCGGTGCCGGCGGGGATCTTCTCGACCATCACGGTCGGCGCGCCCATCTGCGCGGTCGGGATCACGAAGAGGTCATCGGCGAGGTCGTCCGGATCGAGGATCGTGATGGTCCCGTCGCCGAGCACCCGCTCCACCAGCATCTTGCCGATGTAGGGGTCGCCCCCGCCGCCGGTGCCGAGCAGCGTCGCACCGCGGGCGAGGTCGGGCAGGTCCGCCGCCGTCAGCTCCCAGCTCATGCGGCGGCCCCTGCCGCGGCGTCTCCGGCGGAGACCGTGCCGTCGAAGCGATGCGCCGGGATGTCGTAGCCGAAATATCCCGGGCCGACCATCGCGAGAGCCGCATCCGAGTGCCAGCGGTCGTCGGCCGGAGCGGCGATCACGCGGACGCGCTGTCCGTAGCGCAGCCCCTCGGTCGTGACGGGCTCCCCCGACTCGCCGTCGAGGACCATGATGAGGTCCGGAGTGGTCGCCAGCACCCGTCCGTCCGCTTCGGCGACGAGGTGCTCGTTCTGGAACTGCAGCGTCAGCGAGGTGCCGCCGTCTCCATCGATCCGTGCCCTGCCGCGCGCGAAGCCGGTGGTCGTGGCCCGGTTCACGTCGGCCACCTTGCCGCCGAACAGCTCGCGACCGCCGAGGAGCTCGACGACAGCGGCGACCGGGTCGGTCTTCGCCTCGCGGGCCTCCGCGATCCGCTGACCGATGTCGATGCACCGGGACAGCGATCCCGCCACCAGCGACTGACGTGCGGCGGCACCCGACATCGAGAAGCCGGAGATCATGACGGAGCAGCCCATCTCGACGCACGCGACACGGGCGATGCGCTCGGTCCAGGAGTTGTCGGCGGTCTGCAGCACGCCCGTGTTCCCCTTCTCGTCGCTGAAGGCGAGCGGCGAGGCCGTCACGCCGTAGAGCGTCGGGAGCACCATCTGCAGTTCGGGGAACGCGCGCCCCATGCCGTCCGCATCGACGAGCGCAAGCCCGAGCGCGGCGGCGGCGGCGATCGGGATCGTCGAGTTCACCCCGCCCACCTCGGCACAGGCGATGTGCGTGACCGGGCGGCCGAGGTGGATGCCGAGCGCCTTGACCGGCTCGATGACCTCCGCGAGGCTCGGCAGCTTCTCGACCATGACGGTGGGCGCGCCCATCATCGCGACGAACAGCACCAGGGCGTCGTCCGGCACCTCGTCGAGCGCCACGACCGTGACGTCTCCGGAGGCGAGGGCCTGGCGGGCGAGGAGGGCGCCGATGTACGGGTCGCCACCCCCGCCGGTGCCGAGCACGGCCGCGCCGCGGGCGAGGCCGTCGATGTCGGCCGCGGTGATCGTCGTGCTCATGTCAGGCCCCCATGTCGAGGTCGCCGACCGCCTTCACGCGGATGCGCGTGGCGTTGCCGGGAAGATACGGGATGGGGACCTCGTCGAAGTCGATGATCGTCACGGTCGCGGGCTTGGCACCGGCCGCGATGGCCTTGTCGACGGCCTCCGCGCGCACCTCGGCGATGGTCTCATCGCGACGGCCGGGCTCGATCGCGTAGACCTTGTCGATCTCGCCACCGACCTGCGCGATCGAGGCGCCGATGGCGTTGGCGACCGCATAGTTCTCCGGCCGATGCACGGTGCCGAACAGGGGCAGCTCGTCGGGCAGCAGGATGGACCCGCCACCGACCGCCACGACCGCGATGGGTTCGGGCGACGTGCGCATGCGGTCCACCGCCTCCGCCACCCGCTCCGCGATCCGGGCGAGCACCCGCTCCACGAAAGCGGGGTCCAGGTGCGCGACCTTGGCGGGGTCTCCCACCTGCGCGCGACCGGCGGCGACCGCGATGTCGGTGGCCGTGAGGGTCGAGCCGCCGAAGACCAGCGCCTCCGTCGTCAGCGTGTAGCCGACCGAGGCCGGGCCGACCTCGGCGGTCTCCTCGTCGACGATGCTGCCGCCACCGATGCCGAGGGAGAGCACGTCCGGCATCCGGAAGTTCGTGCGGATGCCGGCGACCTTCACCTCGTTCGCCGTCTCCCGCGGGAAGCCGTTGATGAGCAGGCCGATGTCGGCGGTGGTGCCGCCCACGTCGATGACGGCGCAGTCGACGAGTCCGCTCGTGGCCGCGGCTCCACGCATCGAGTTCGTCGGTCCGGACGCGAACGTGGCGACCGGGTACCGGCGCACGTAGTCCTCGTCCATCAGCGTGCCGTCGTTCTGGCTGAGGAAGATCGGCGCCTCGATGCCCTGCGCGCGGACCGCCGAGGTCAACCCGTCGACGATCTCCGACGCGAGCTCCCGGAGGGCGGCGTTGATGATCGTCGCGTTCTCGCGCTCCAGAAGCCCGATGCGGCCGATCTCGTGCGAGAGCGAGATGGCGGCGTCCTCCCCCAGCACCGAGGCGACGATCTCGGCCGCCTGCACTTCGAGGTCGTGGTTGACCGGGCTGAACACCGACGAGATGGCGACGGACCGGATGCCGTGCGCCTTCATGTCCTCGGCGTGCGCGCGGATCTCATCGGGGTCGAGCGGCGAGATCGGACGGCCGTCGAACTCGTAGCCGCCGTGCGCCAGGTAGCTGCGCGCCCGGGTGGCGGCGACGAGCACCTCCGGCCAGTCGATCAACGGGGGCAGTGCGCGCGTCGCGGGCAGGCCGAGCCGGAGCGCCGCCACCGGGGCGAGCCGGCTCGCCTGCACGAGCGCGTTGATGAAGTGCGTCGTGCCGATCATCACCGCATCGATGTCGGCGCCCTCGAAGGCGTGCCCCGCACGGAGGTCTTCGATGGCCTGGACGATCCCGCTCGTCACGTCCGGGGTCGTGGAGTGCTTCACCCCGGCCAGGGTGCGGGTGCCGTCCATGAGGACGGCGTCGGTGTTGGTACCGCCGACGTCGATGCCGATGTGCATGGTGCTCGCTTTCGTGGAGGTGGTTCTTTTCCGGCGCGTCTGCTCAGACCGCGGCGGGGGTGCTGTCGACGGGGCTCGCCTGCCGGGTGGTCGCGACGCCGACGCCGCGCACCCAGCCGAGCTTGCCGGCGACGATGTAGAGCACCATCGACAGGAAGAGGCTGAGCAGCGACGGGATGCCCCAGGTCACGAAGTAGCCGACCAGCGAGGAGACCAGCCAGACGACGATCGTGGCCGGGACGATCCTCGGGGCGGTGGCGGGCAGGGTCCCCGCGGCACGGGTCGCGTCGAGCTCGGGACGCCAGCGGCGCACCACGTAGTACTCGGCGACCATGATCCCGGCGATCGGCGGGAACGCGACGCTGAGCACGACGAGGAACTCGGTGAACTGACCGAGGATGCCGACGGCGGCCAGCACCGAGCCGACCACTCCGAGGACGATCGTAGTGGTGACACGGTGGAGGTTCTTGCCGAAGGCCGTGGAGATGAAGTTCACCAGGCCGAGAGTGGAGGAGTACAGGTTCCAGTCGTTGATCTTCAGCGTGCCGGTGAGGACGATGAACAGACCGATGAAGCCGACGGACGAGGTCACGATCGCGACGATGTCGCCGGTCGCCGCCGCGTGGGCGAGGAGGACGCCCGCGAGTCCGATCACGAATTCGCCCAGGGAGACGCCGAGCACCGTCTGCTTGACGACGTCGGCCCGCGAGCGGTTGAACCGGGTCATGTCGCCGGTGATGATGGCGCCGACGATGAGGCCCCCGGCGACGATGCCGGTTCCCGCCCAGACGCTCATGGTCGGGCCGGGCGCCGGGCCGGTGAGCAGTTCGCCGATGTCGTGGCGGGTGAGCTCGGAGATGACGGACCAGCCCACGAGGATCAGGAACAGCGGCACCGTGATGTTGGCGAGCCACTGCATGCCGACGAAGCCGAAGGCGACGATCGCGGTGACGGCGAGGCCGAAGATGAGGCTCCAGGCCCAGACGGGCAGCGCGCCGGGCATCAGCGCGTCGAGCGACTGCGCGGAGATCGCGGACTGGATGCCGAACCAGCCGATGAGGCTGATGCCGATCGCGAGGCCGACGAGCGAGGCGCCGATCTCGCCGAAGCCGGTCCAGCGGGCGAGGAGCGCCGTGTTCAAACCCTCGCGCTGGCCGATGAAGCCGACGACGCACATGATCACTTCGAGGATGAGCGAGCCGAAGAGGAAGGCGAGGACGGCCTCGCCGAAGGTCATGCTGTAACCGAGGGTCGCGCCGAGGAGGAACTGCGAGAGGGCCGAGACCTGCCCGAATCGCTGAACGGCGATTCCGAACCAGGGTTTGCGGGCCTCGGGAGTCACTCGGGAGAGCGCGAAGTCGTCTGCGTGCGCCGTGCGTGCCATGGGAGTCCTTCGGGAGGAGGGAACGGGTTGTCCGCCACGGTACTCACGCCGCCACCTTTCCCGACATGTGCACTCCGCCCTGATCTGCCTTCCTCCTGTGCATACTGCCCACCCCCTCCTCTTTTCGCCGAGACCCCGGCTTCACGTCGAAACCCCCTGTCTCCGGCGTCGGGGACAGGGGGTTTCGGCGCGAAAGCGGGGTCTTGCGGATCAGTGCAGAGCGTTCGCCTCGATGAAGGCGCGGAGAGAGTCCTCGTCGTCGGGCATCTCGGTCACGTGCTGAGCGGCGTCGAGCATGGCGCGGAGCTCGGGGGCGTACGCCAGCTCGACCCCGATGGCCTCGTGGATGGTCTCGGCGAACTTCTCCGGCTTGGCCGTCTCCAGCACGAGCATCGGCACTCCGGGCTCCACATACTCCCGCGCGACCTTCACCCCGTCGGCGGTGTGCGGGTCGATCACCTCGCCGGAGGTCTCGTAGACGTCCCGGATCGTCGCGAGCCGGTCCTCGTGCGTCGAGGTGCCGCTCACGATGCCGAACTCCTCGGTGAAGCGCGCCTGCTCGGCCGAGAAGTCGAAGAAGCCCTGCGCCTCCAGGTCGTCCCAGGCGCCGACGACGCGCGCGGGGTCGCGGTCCACGAGCTCGAAGATGAACCGCTCGAGGTTCGACGCCTTCGAGATGTCCATCGACGGGCTCGAGGTCGCCAGTGTCTGCGCGGCGCTACGCGGGCGGTACACCCCCGTGCGGAAGAACTCGTCGAGCACGTTGTTCTCGTTCGCGGCCAGGACGAGCCGCCGGATCGGCAGTCCCATCTGCTTCGCGAAGAACCCGGAGAGGATGTTGCCGAAGTTCCCCGAGGGGACGGTGAACGACACCTCGGTCCAGCCGCCGGCGTCGGTCGCGCGCAGCCATGCCCAGAAGTAGTAGACGGTCTGCGCGGTGATGCGGGCGAGGTTGATCGAGTTCACGGCCCCCAGGTGCTGGGCGCGCTTGAAGTCGAGGTCGCCGGCGAGCTTCTTCACGAGGTTCTGGCAGTCGTCGAAGACGCCCTCCACCGCGATGTTGTGCACGTTCGCGTCGTCGAGCGAGAACATCTGCGCCCGCTGGAACGCGCTCATCCGGCCCTGCGGCGAGAGCATGAACACCGCGACGCGCTCCTTGCCGCGCAGCGCGTGCTCCGCAGCCGAGCCGGTGTCGCCCGAGGTCGCGCCGAGGATGTTGAGGACTGCGCCCTGGCGCTCGAGCGTGTACTCCAGCACCTGCCCGAGGAACTGCATGGCCATGTCCTTGAACGCCAGCGTCGGGCCTTCGGAGAGGCCGACCAGCGTGAGGTCGTCGTCCACGCGACGAAGCGGGACCACGCCGTCCGGGAAGTCCGCGTACGCCGCCGCCGTCATCCGCGCGAGGTCCTCTCGCGGGATGTCGGTCGCGAAGAGGCCGAGGACCTCGGTCGCGAGCTGCGGATAGGTCAGCGCCCGCCAGCGCTCGAGCGTCTCGCCGTCGACCTCCGGCATGACATCGGGAACGGCCAGACCGCCGTCGGGCGCCAGGCCCTCCAGCAGCGTCTCGCTGAACGACTGCGGCTGCATGCCGCCGCGGGTGGAGATGAACGGCACGTGTGCTCCTCGGCTCGGGACTCGGCGCCTCCATTCTCGCAGGCCGTGGCCACCGAAACGGACGCGTGACGACGGTCAGATCCAGCCGCGCTCCTCGGCGACGAGCACGGCCTGCTGACGGGTGCTCACCGAGAGCTTCCCGAGGATGACGGAGATGTGGTTGCGCACCGTCCCCGGCGCCAGCGCCAGCGCCCGCGCGATCTGTCCCGTGGTCTCCCCTCGGCGCCCGGCGCGGAGCACGTCCAGTTCGCGGTCCGTGAGCGGCGAGCGCTCGTCGCTCAGCGCATCCGCGGCGATCTCCGGATCGACGTACCGGGCGCCGGCCGCGACGCGGCGGATGATCGCGGCGAGCTCGTCCGCGCCCCGCGACTTGGGCACGAAACCCGAGACGCCGGAGGCGAGCGCCCGCCGGAGCACCCTGGACGCGCGTGCCGGGTGACGACGATGCAGCGGGTGGGGATCGTGCGGTTGAGTCTCTCGGCGACCTGCACGCCGTCGAGCCCCGGCATCTCCAGATCGAGCAGGCACACGTCAGGTTCGAGCCGGGTGGCGGCGGCGACGGCCTCCTCGCCGTCCGCGCACTCCGCGACGACGTCGATGTCATCCTCGAGGCGCAGCAGAGCGGCGAGCGCGGAGCGGATCATCCCCTCGTCGTCGGCGAGCAGCACCCGGATCATCGGACGATCTCCGCCTGCGCTGGCACGGTGACCGTCACGACGAACTCGTCGGCGTCCCTCCGCTGCTCGTACGTGCCGCCCGCCTCGCCGATCCGCCGGCGGACGCCGTCGAGCCCGGAGCCGCCCGCCCCGTCCTCGGACGCGGGGTCCGCGTCGTTGGCGACCTCGTACCGCCAGGCATCCCTCGTCCGGTCGAGGATCAGGCGCGCGTGACCACCGCGTCCGTGCCGCAGGACGTTCGTGGTCGTCTCCCGGATCACGGGGCCGAGGTCGGCCGCGGGCGCCGCGTCCGCATCCGGGTGGATCCGCGCATCCACCGTCAGCCCTGCCGCCACGAGCAGGTCTCGGGCGTTCGCCAGCTCGTCGCCGAGGGGCACCGAGCGGAACCGCGTGGCGAGGTCTCTGGTGCCCTGCCGCGCGTCGTCCACGCTCGCCCGGGCCGCACGGAGCTGATCCATCCCCGCCTGCGGATCGGTCGGGAGGAGGCGCTCGGCCAGTTCGAGCTGCAGGGCGATCACCTGGAGGTGATGCCCCTGGAGGTCATGCACGTCGGTCGCCACGCGCAGGCGCTCCTGCGTCGCCGCCAGTCGCGCCTCGGACGCGCGCGCCCGATCGAGGGCCATGAGCACGTCCCACCACCACAGCGAGCTCACGGTCATCCCGGGGAGCATGACTCCGTAGAGCACCGGCACCCACACCGGGACGCCGGAGCCGAAGGTCGTGGTCGAGTCGAGCAGCGCGAGAGCGACGAGCACGACCGTCGCCGCCACGGCCACCCGCACCCGGATCCCGCGGGGCCAGCTCACCAGCACGAAGACCTGCACCACCGGCATCGCGGCGAGCTGCCAACTGCCGACGAGAGCCCCCGCCGCGCCGCCGTAGATCAGGGCGACGAGGGTCGGCACGGCCAGGCGAGCCCAGCCCACCCCGGGGCCGGATTCGACGCGATGGCGGTAGTCGGCCAGCAGCAGGACGGTCGACGCCGCCCAGAGCACGCCCCCGACTCCCACGACGAGCAGCGCGACGCCCGAGCGATCCAGTGCCACGGCGATGCCCAGCCAGGCGGCCACCAGCATGAGCTCGATGAAGATCACCCCGCCGACCGTGTACCACCAGGTGGCGGTGATGCCCCGCGCGAGCTGGCGGGCACCGGGGCCGGGATCGGAGAGGGCGGGGGAAGGACTGCTCACGCTCCCCACGATAGAGGCGTGACACATGTCACGGGATCCGGTGCGAACCGCATGGAGAGCGGTGACGCGGCGACACTGCCGCGCCGGGGCCGCTTCGACTGGACTGGGGTCATCGCGACGGAGAGACCGTCCGCACCGACACCCGGAGCTTCCCCCATGAACCTCATCGAGACCTTCCAGAACCTCGTCGCCCAGGTCCCCGACCTCGTCCAGCCGCTCATCGTCGCCCTCGCCGGTGCGGTGCCGTTCGTCGAGGGCGAGGGCGCCGCGAGCATCGGCATCCTCGGCGGCATCCCGCCCGTGGTCGCGGCCGTCGCGGCGATGGTCGGCAACTTCCTCTGCGTCGCGATCCTGGTGCTCGCCAGCGCGGGCGCCCGTCGGGCCATCGTGGACCGCTCGCGGGCGAAGCAGCCGGTGACGGTGGGCGGCGGGATGAGCCTGGAGGCCGACGGCGTCCCGGCGGAGACCGGACGCGGGTCCGCCCGCCGGGAGAAGTTCCAGCGCGCGTTCGAGCGCTACGGCGTCCCCGGGGTGAGCCTGCTGGGACCGCTGCTGCTGCCGACCCATTTCACCGCCACCATGCTGGCCGCGTCCGGCATCGGCAAGGGACGCATCCTCGTCTGGCAGGCCGTCGCGATCATCGGCTGGACGACCGTCATCGCGGTGATCGTCGGCAGCGCCGTCTACGCCATCCGCTGATCGACGGCGATGTCGGACGCCCGGGGCAGGATGAGCGCATGATCACGCTGCTGTCCGCCCCCAGCAACCTCGGCCTGCGCCCACCGGAGCCCGGCAGCGTGCCCGGCTCCGCGAAGGCCCCCGAGGCGTTCCGCGAAGCGGGGCTGTTCCGGCGCTTCACCGATCGGGGAGCGACTGACGGCGGCATCGTGCTGGCCGGGCGCTACGTGGACGACGACGCGACCCGGCCCGCCGACCGGGTGCGCAACGAGGCCGCTTTCGTCGACCACTCCCGCCGGCTGGCGTCACGTATCGGCGAGGCCCTCGATAATGGTCGGGCGCCGCTCGTGATCGGCGGCGACTGCGGCATCCTCGTCGCCGCCGGGATCGCGGTGAAGCGCCGCGGCGGGGCCGGCCTGGTGCACATCGACGGACACACCGACTTCCGCCACCCGGGCAACAGCGACGAGTGCGCGAGCGTGGCGGGCGAAGCGCTGGCGGCCGCCGTCGGCGCGCACTGGCCGGCCATCGCCGACATCGAGGGGCTCGCGCCGTACTTCTCTACCGCTGGCACGGCCCACATCGGGCACCGTGATGATGACGAGGAGCAGGCGGAGGTCCGCAGCCTCCTCGCACGTGTCACACCTGCGGCCGATGTGCGGGCGCGAGGAGCGGATGCGGTCGCCGCCGAGACGGCGGCGTCCGCGGGCGGTCGCTACTGGCTGCAACTCGACGTCGATGTGCTGGACCCGTCGGTGATGCCCGCCGTCGACAGCCCTGACCCCGGCGGTCTCGACGCGGCGGAGCTCACCGCTCTCCTGCGCGCCCTCGCCCCGCGGGCGATCGGAGCCAGCATCACCGTTTTCGATCCCGACCTCGATCCGGATGGCCGCTACGCGCGGCTCCTCACCGAGGTCCTCCACGACGGACTGCGCGAGCTGGGCAGCGGGGCGCGCGACTGACGCACCCCGCCACCCGGTCGTGCATCAGTCCTCGGCGCCTCGTCCCGCTGCCGGATCGGTCTGCATCGAGACCCGCACCCGTGCGATGCGGCGGCGATCGATCTCGACCACCTGGATCGTCGCACCCGGGACCTCGACGGTGTCGCCGACCACGGCAAGCCGTCCGAGCTGCTCCGTGACGAATCCGGCGATGGTGTCGGAGGAACCGCGCGGCATCGCGAGCCCCGTCGCCTCCTCGAAGTCCTGCAGGTTGAGGCGCCCGTCCAGCCCGTCGTCGGCGGAGAGGAACACCTCGGCGTCGTACTCGTCGAAGATCTCACCGACGACCTCCTCCACGAGGTCCTCCAGCGTGACCAGACCGTCGGTGCCACCGTACTCGTCCACGACGACCGCGATGTGGTGTCCCTCCGCCCGCATGCGGGTCAGAGTCGGCAGCACGCCTGCCGTGGACGGGATGTAGGGGATGTCGCGGACGAGCCCCTGCAGCGGGCGCTCCGGGTCGTCCGCCGCCGCCTCGAAGAGGTCACGTACGTGCACGAAGCCGGTGATGTCGTCGATCGACGTCTGCGACACCGGGTACCGGGAGTAGGGCAGCTCGCGCACCTGCTCCACCGCCGCCCCGACCGTGGCAGCCTCGTCCAGCGCCACGACCTCCGGTCGCGGGCGCATGACCTCGCTCACCTGGCGCCCACGCAGCGAGAGCACGTCGTCGAGGATGCGGCGCTCGTCGTCGGGGAGGCCCTGGTGGGTCGCCACGATATCGCGCACCTCCTCATCGGTGAGCTCGTCGCTCGTCTTGTGCGGGTCGCCGCCGAGCACGCGGACGAGGGCGTTCGTCGAGACCGACAGCAGCCAGATCACCGGACGCATGACGGTCGCGAAGCCGTTCAGCGCCGGCGCCACGGCATACGCGAACTGCGCGTTGCGCTGGATCGCGAGCCGCTTCGGCACGAGCTCGCCGAGCACGAGCGACAGGTACGCGATGATGAGCGTCAGCACGATGGTCGCGAGGGTCATCGCGAGCGGAGGTGCGACGCCCCAGCCCTGCAGCAGCGGCGCGACGGACGGCGCGATCGAGGTCGCCCCATAGGCGGCGGACGCGAAGCCCGCCACGGTCACGCCGATCTGCACCGCCGAGAGGAAGGTGTTGGGGTTGCGGGCCAACGCGGCGACCTTCGCCCCGCGACGGCCACGAGCGGCGATCGCGTTGAGCTGGCTCTCACGGAGCGTGACCAGCGCCATCTCCGTCGCAGCGAAGACACCACCGATCAGCACGAAGAGCAGGACGAGGGCGATGTTCCAGAGCAGATCGCCCATCAGCGGGCGACCTCCTCGGTGGCGGGGTAAGCACCCGGGATGAACCGGGTGCTCGTACTGTCAGAGTCCGAAGAGTCAGAACAGCGCTGCGCGCTCAAGAGTGCTCCTTGTCGATGGTGGGGGTGGAATCGGTCGGGGAAGAGAGGGTGTTGTGGTGCCGGCGCGTCTTCATCAGGCTCGCGACGGTGGCGACCGCGATGGTCGCGGCGATGAACAGCAGCGAGAACCAGATCGGGATCTCGGGCGCCCACAGCATCGGCTCGCCGCCGTTGATAAACGGCACCTCGTTGACGTGCAGGGCATGCAGCACGAGCTTCACACCGATGAACGCGAGGATGACGGCGAGGCCCTGAGCCAGGTAGACCAGGCGCTCGAGCAGGCCGCCGATGAGGAAGTACAGCTGACGCAGACCCATCAGAGCGAACGCGTTCGCGGTGAACACGATGTACGCCTCGTCCGTGAGGCCGTAGATGGCGGGGATCGAGTCGACGGCGAAGACGAGGTCGATGAAACCGATCGCGATGATCGTCAGCAGCATCGGCGTGACGTAGCGCTTGCCCTTCTGGACGACCGTGAGCTTGTCGCCGTTGTACTCCTCGCTGACGGGAAGGTGGCGGCGGACGAAGGTCATGAAGCGACCGTTCGCAGGGTTGCTCTCGTGGCTGCTGAAGGCCTGGCGGTACGCGAGGAAGAGCAGCAGCGCGCCGAAGACGTAGAAGATCCAGGAGAAGTTCTCGATGAGGGTCGCGCCGACCGCGATGAAGATGCCGCGGAGGATCAGCGCGATCACGATGCCGATCATCAGCACCTTCTGCTGATAGATCTTCGGCACCGCGAAGCCCGTCATCACGATGAGGAACACGAAGAGGTTGTCGATCGACAGCGCCTTCTCGGTGAGGTAGCCGGCGAAGTACTCGCCGCCGTACGTCCAGCCGGACACCATGCCGATGCCCACGCCGAAGAGCAGCGCGAGGCTGATGTAGAAGATCGACCAGCGTGCGGACTCGCCGATGCTCGGCTCGTGCGGCTTGCGGACGTGCGCGAAGAACTCGTACACGAAGAACGCGATGGTGACCGCGATCGTGATGACCCAGATCAAGGGGGTGATTTCCAACGGGTACTCCAGACTCGGGCGTGACGGAACAGCGCCAAAGTCTTCCCCATCCCGCCGAGCGGGACCGGTGGGCCGGGATGCAGACGCATCCGTAATGACGACCCGACCGTGTCGGAGTACTCCCCTTGGATAATCCAGGGTACGAGACGGTGGCCGCGGGATTCTGTGGATCTGCCGAGAGCGCCCCTAGACTGGACGCGGCGACCGCCGGAGCGTGACGACCTCCGGCCTCCGGGCAGGCGGTCCCCGCGCGTCCGGCGTACCGACGAGAGGCCGGCTTCTCACCGGCGAAGGTGTGGTGGCACCGCGATCTGGCCCCCGCCCACACCTCCAGGGCTCCCACAACCTGGAGGAGAAATGAGATCACCCGACCCCGCCCGCACGCTCGCCGCGGAGCTCGCCGAGGCCGCCCCCGACCACCGCGTCACGCTGCTCGGCCATGTCCACCGCCGGAGGGAGCTCGCCACCGTCGCGTTCCTGATCATCCGCGACCGTTCCGGACTCGCACAGGTCGTCGTCCGCCCCGCGCAGGCTCCGGCCGGCGGGCTCCCTCCGGAGGAGACGGTCGTCCGCGTGACGGGGACCGTCGCCGCGAACCCGCAGGCCCCCGGCGGCGTCGAGATCGTCGACCCGCAGATCGAGAGCCTGTCGGAGCCGGCCGCACCGCCGGTCGTGGAACTGTGGCGTCCGACACTCGAAACGAGCCTGCCGACGCTGCTCGATCACGCCGCGGTGACCTGGCGCCATCCGGCACGCCGCGCGACCTGGCAGATCGCCGCGGCGAGCGTGCGCGCGTTCCGCCGGGTGCTCGACGCCGCGGACTTCACCGAGGTGCAGACCCCGAAGATCGTCGACACCGTGACGGAGTCGGGAGCGAACGTGTTCCCGGTCGACTACTTCGGCAGGACCGGATATCTCGCGCAGAGTCCGCAGTTCTACAAGCAGCAGCTGGTGGGGGTGTTCGAGCGCGTCTATGAGGTGGGTCCCGTCTTCCGCGCCGAGCCGCACGACACCGTGCGGCACCTCTCGGAATACGTGTCGCTGGACGTCGAGTTCGGGTTCATCCACGACCACCGCGACATCCTGCGCCTCCTCGGCCACGTGCTGCGCGGCATGCTCGACGGCATCCGTACCGACGCCGCGGAGGAACTCGCGCTGCTCGACGTGACGCTCCCCGTCATCCCCGAGGACATCCCCGTCGTGCACTTCCGGGATGCGCTGCGCCGGGTCGGTGCTCCGGCCGACGAGCCCGACCTGTCCCCCGCACACGAGCGGACGCTCGGGGCGTGGGCGAAGGAAGAGTTCGGCAGCGACGTGCTGGCCGTCGAGGGATACCCGATGCGCAAGCGCCCGTTCTACACGCATCCGCAGCCCGACGACACGGAGGGGAGCAACAGCTTCGACCTCCTGTTCCGCGGTCTGGAGCTCGTGACCGGCGGACAGCGGCTGCATCGGCACAGCGAGGTCATCGCGGCGATCGAAGCTCGGGGCGAGTTGCCCTCGGCGTACGCCGGCTACCTCGAGGCGTTCGCGCACGGGATGCCTCCGCACGGCGGCTTCGCGATCGGACTGGAGCGCTGGGTCGGCCGACTGGTCGAGGCGACCAACGTGCGTGAGGTGACGCTGTTCCCGCGCGACGTCCATCGCCTCACGCCGTAGCCCCGGGACGCGACGAGGGCGACCGCGGTGTGCGGTCGCCCTCGTTCGTCAGCGGCGGATCACTCCGTGATCTCGGCCAGCCCCGATTGCTCGGCCCGATCGATGATCGCGGGGAGCGTCTCGTCGAAGAAGCTCACCAGGACGGCCCGGGTCTTGACTGCGTCCCGTTCGGACGTCGCCTCGCGGATCGCGCCGACGAACTCCTCGACGGCGGACCAGTCCACGGCGTCCTTCGCATGCTGGGTGAAGCGACGGATCTGCGGCCCGAGGCGCTCGATGGAGTTGGCGCGCGTGGCGTTGCCCTCGATCCGGGCGAAGCCCGTCGCCGCGCTGCGGAGCGCCGCCCCGAACGCGATGATGTCCCGCTCCTGCACCGACGCCGCCATGTCGTCGGCCAGCTCGACGAGGTAGGCCACATCGTCGTCCTGGATGACCGGCATGACGTGACGGACCGAGCCGATCCAGATGTCGCCGAACAGGTCGACCGCGTTCCGCACGCGCTCCAGATCGATCGGGGCCACGCGGGTGTACCGGTTCCGCTGCATCTCGACGAGGCCGTTGTCGGCCAGGCGGTCGAGGGCATGACGGATCGGCGTCTTCGAGGTGCCGAGGCGTTCGGCGAGTTCGTAATCGCGCAGGCGCTCGCCGGGCTGGAGTTCGCCGCTGATGATGGCATCCTGCAGGCGCACGAAAGCCTCGTCGCTCATCGACCGGCGTTCGAGGGGGCCGCCAGAGAGTGTCACACTGCCTCCAGTGGGGGTCATGGAGAGTGAAGTTCTACGTCTCAAGCAATATATCTCAAATGCGCGGGCGGCCCGCTCCGACGTCAGGCGGAGGGTGCGACCCGCACGAGCATCTTCCCCGTGTTGGCTCCGCGCATCATGTCGAGGAACGCGTCGACCGTGTTCTCGATGCCGTCGACGATGGTCTCGTCGTACGCGATCCGCCCTTCTGCGAACCAGCGGGTCATCTTCTCGCTGAACTCCGGCGACAGGTGCAGGTAGTTCGCGAGGGTGAATCCCTGGAGACGGAGACCGCGCGTGATGATGTTCGCCATGTTGTCGGGGCCGGGCACCGGCTCGGTGGTGTTGTAGCTCGTGATGGCGCCGCACAGCGCGATCCGACCGCCGTCGTTCATCACGTCGAGCGCGGCTTCGAGGTGGTCGCCGCCGACGTTGTCGAAGAACACGTCCACGCCCTCGGGCGCGAGGGCGGCGAGCTGCTCGCGCACCGGGCCGTCCTTGTAGTTGAACGCCGCGTCGTAGCCGTACTTCTCGGTCAGCAGGGCGACCTTCTCGGGCGAGCCCGCCGAGCCGATCACGCGGCCCGCGCCGAGGAGCTTGGCGATCTGACCGACAGCCGTGCCGACGGCACCGGCGGCGCCGGAGACGAAGACGGTGTCGCCCGGGGCGAGTCCGGCGATCGCGGTGAGCCCGACGTACGCGGTGAGGCCGGTCATGCCGAGGATGTGCAGGCGCAGCGACAGCGGCATGCCGGGCACCTCGGGCACGGCCCGGAAGGTCGACGCGTCCGCCTGCACGACATCGCTCCAGCCGTGCTGGTGCAGCACAACGGTGCCGACGGGGAGGTCGTCCGCCGCAGAGGCGACGACCCGGCCGATGGCGCCACCGGCGATGACTTCGTCGAGGGCGTAGGGGGCGACGTAGCTGCGGACGTCGTTCATCCGCCCGCGCATATAGGGGTCGACGGAGACGAACTCGTTCGCCACGCGCACCTCCCCCGGCGCCGGATCGCTCAGCTCCACCTCGACGGTGCGGAAGTCGTCGTGGGTCGGCCACCCCTCGGGGCGGCGGGCGAGCTGGATCTGCGTGCTGATGGCGTGGGACATTTCTCTCCTTCGTGAGGATCTAGGGGTGCTGCGGCCGGACTCAGACGAGGAGGCCGATGGCGAGCGCGATGACGCCGAGCGCCGGGATGACGCCCTGCTTCAGGGCGGCGGACGCCTTGTCGGGGCTCGACAGCAGCAGCACGAGGCTCGCGGCGACCATCGATCCGGCGCCGGTGAAGACGAGAGTCGCGCCGACGGCCGTCGCTCCCGTGGCGAAGAGGACGATGCCGAGGAGGACGGCGACCGCGAGGAACAGGTTGTAGAAGCCCTGGTTGAACGCGAGCTCCTTTTGTCGCGCGGCCTCCTCCGCCGTGCCCGTGCCGAACGTGCGGCGAGCGCGCGCGCTCGTCCAGGCGAACGACTCGAGCCAGAAGATGTAGACGTGCACGAGTGCTGCGATGCCTGCGAGCACGAGTCCGGCGATGACCATGACAGTCCCCCTTCGACGCGGCGAGGCCGCGCATTCTGTATCGGTCGTTCCAATATATACTGGATCGAGCGATTCACAAAAGGGGCAGGAGCACGGCGAATGGGGCGCACACAGACCTTCGACACCGCGGAAGCGGTCCGCGCGGCACGCGGCGTGTTCTGGGAGCGCGGCTTCGAGAGCGCTCCCTTGCCGGAGCTCGAGCGCGCGACCGGCCTCAGTCGTTCCAGCATCTATCACGCCTTCGGTTCCAAGCGCGGACTCTTCGACGCCGCCGTCGAGAGCTATCTGGACGAGGTGATCCGCCCGCGCCTCGCCCCGTTGACGGGTGAGAGCGTGGCGCCGGAGGCTCTGGAGACCTACCTCGGCGGACTGCGTACGGCACTGCTGACAGCAGGCAGCCTCCCGGCGACGAGCGGCTGCCTGCTGGTCAACACCGCCGCCGCCCCCATCGGCACCGACGACGCGGTCGCCCGGGTCGTCGCCTCCTATCGCGCGGAGCTCCGTGCGGCGTTCGCCCGCGGCGTCCGGGCCGCCCTCCCCGAGCTCGCGGGAACGGAAGTCGCGACCCTGGCGGACGCCTCTACGGGTCTGGTGGTCTCCGCATTCGCCCTCGTCCGCGTGGCCCCCGACGCCGCGGCGAGTGCGATCGACGCGGCGCTCGCCCTCCTCGCCGACCGGCGACGCCGCGCCTGAGGGCCAGCCGCCGCGACTCCTCCCTGGCCTCACCAGGATGGCTGCGGTCTGACTTCCGACGTGCCGCAGCTCAGATCAACGGACGTACGTGCGACGTCGCAGACGCGAACCCCGAACACGCACGGTAACGGCTACTGCGACGGATGCACACAGCCAGATGAGAACGATCAGAAACAGGGCCCACGCGGGGGCGCCACCCCTCCCTGCCCCAGCGACCATCAGGATCGCCCAGGGAGCGGCGTAAACCATGCCCGCCAGCGCGACAGACTCGTGCCCACAAGCGGCAGCCGTGAGAAGACCGACGAACCAGGCGCTCAGGACGAAGATCAAGAAGTAGGACGACTGCACCCACAGGCGCCAATCGGTGAAACTCCCGAACAACCCGGACGCCAGCGCGATCGCCGCGACGAAGAGCCCGACCCCGATCAGTGCTCCCCAGGTAACCGACGCTCGGGGACGGCCCAGCAGAGCGACGACAGCCGACAGGGCGAAGAACAACAGGGTCATCGTTGACGGAAGAGGCAAATGCGGCAGCCAGAGACGCGCCGTGCCGACCGCGAGACATGCGAGCGCTGCGGCCACAACAGCCCACCGACTTGCGCGCCCATATCCGGACATCGCCAGGAACCCCGCAGCGACCCACGGGACGACGAGTGCCACGCCGACGAGCGCCATGCTCGCGGGGACGAACTCCTGCGCCGCTACGGGGGCCACCACGAAGGCCGCCAGGTAGACAGCAGCTACGGCGATGCCGGTGCCCAGTCCGAGCGAGGCGGTCGCGTTGCGCGCGGGGCCAAGGGCATACTCAAGCCACGCAGACCCCGCGTGGAAGTAAATACTCAGTCGCTCTGCGAACGGCAGCCGCGCCTCACCCGAGGACTCCGCGGCATCCATGAGCACGCCTACCGCCGCCGCTTCATTCTGTTCGCGCCACGCTCGCGGATGCAGCAGGAAAGCGCGTCGGAATCGCTGGGGATCGAGCGCGGTCATGCGACGCTCACGGTCATGCCGAACGCCGGACGGGCTCGTTTCAACCTCGTTTGAGCCTCGGCCGCAATCCGGGCGGATCGCTCTGCGGCGGCAGCCAACGCCGCCGCCCCCTCGTCCGTCAGCTCGTAGTAGCGACGGACACGACCATCGATCACCTCGTCCCCCGCCGCCCTCACCAGCCCTTCAGCTCCCAGACGATCCAACGCTGCGTAGAGAGTGCCCACCTTGAGCTGAACGCGGTGCGCCGAGAGCTCGTCTGCTTCGGCGATGAGCGCGTAACCGTGCTTTCGCCCTCCGGCGAGTGCGGTCAGAATCAGGAACGTCGGCTCACGCATCTCTCTCGTAGTCATGTCGACATGATATTCAAGTCAATTGAGTATCTACCACGCGACGCGCCGAGCATCGAAGGACGTGCGGGGAATGGTCTGCGGAGGCGCAACCAGAAGAAGAACGCCCGGGAGGTGAGTCCTCCCGGGCGCTCCCCTGCCGGCGTCAAGGGACGATGACGGCGCGTCCGCGGATACTGTTCGACGCGAGGTCCTCGTACGCCTTCGGGCCGTCGTCGAGCGTGTAGCTCTCGGTCTGGACGTGGATCTTCCCGGCGCGGGCGAGGTCCAGCACCTCGATCAGTTCGGCGCGTGAGCCCCAGTAGGGAATGCGCACGGCGGCGTCGTAGGCGATCGAGCCGAACCCGAGCGTCATGCTGCCCCCGCCGATGCCCACGATGGTGATGTCGGCTTCGAGCGCGGCCACGCTCTGGGCCAGGGCGATCGTCGGGTTCGCGCCCACGAAGTCGAACACCGCGTTCGCGCCGAGACCGCCGGTGAGCTCGCGGATCTTCTCGGCGGCCGATGCATCGCTGATCAGCACGTGATCGGCGCCCACCTCGGTGGCGAGCTTCAGCTTCTCGTCGTTCACGTCGAGGGCGATGACCGTGGCCCCCGAGATGGCCTTGAGGATCTGGATGCCGACGTGGCCGAGACCGCCGGTGCCGATCACGACGGCGAACGTGCCGGCGCCGAGCTTCGGAAGCGAGTTCTTGATCGCGTGGTACGGGGTGAGACCCGCGTCGGTCAGCGAGACGTTCTGCACGGGGTCGAGGTCACCGAGCGGCACGAGGTGGCGCGCGTCGTCGACGATCATGTACTCGGCCATCGAGCCCTGGCTGCCCAGCCCCGGAGGACGGATGCCCTCGGCGGCGGCGTTCGTGCAGTAGTTCTCCTTGCCCATCGAGCAGTTGTGGCAGCGACCACAGCCCCACGGACCGTAGACGGCCACGGCATCCCCGACCTTGAGCGTCGAGTCGACGCCCTCGCCGATCTCGTGCACGATGCCAGCGCCTTCGTGCCCGAGCGTCAGCGGCAGCGGGTAACCCTGCTCGTGGTAGTCCTTCTCGGGGAGCCCCATGACGTAGTCGTCGGAGTGGCAGACACCACCCGCGGTGATCTTGAGCAGGACCTGGCCGGGGCCGGGCTTCGGAATCGGGATGTCGACCACCACCGGGGGCTTGCCGATCTCGACGTAGCGGAGAGCTTTCATGAGCATCTTCTTCCTGGCGTCGAGAGGTCTGCCGCGCGGTGCGGAGGCGGGGGCTCTCGATACCGTCCCTTCCAGTATCCGCCCGATCGGGGCCTTCCTCGTCTTCCGCAGGGCGGGCAGACACCGGCGGCCCCGGCAGCTTCTCAGCTCCTGGATTTTTCTCAGCCTGGTGAGCCGGCGTCGACGTCGCCATACTGTGCGGATGGATGCTGTTAACGAGTGGCTGCTGACCTGGGGCGACAACCTGTGGACATGGATCGTCCTTCCGATCGTCGTCCTCCTCGGGCTCTACTTCACGATTCGCTCGGGCGTCGTGCAGTTCCGTTTGATTCCGGAGATGTTCCGCACTCTGAAGGATCGAACGCCCCGCACGGAGACCGGCGAGCCTCAATCGGTCTCCTCCTTTCAGGCATTCACCATCTCCGCCGCTTCACGAGTGGGCGTCGGCAACATCGCGGGAGTGGGAACCGCGATCGCGATCGGCGGTCCCGGCGCGGTCTTCTGGATGTGGCTGATGGCATTCATCGGTGGAGCGTCCGCGTTCATCGAGTCCTCGCTGGCACAGCTGTACAAGAGGCGCGATAGGGACGGGTTCATCGGCGGCCCCGCCTACTACATGCAACGCGGACTCGGAGCGCGATGGATGGGCGTGCTTTTCGCCGTCATCCTCATCATCTGCTTCCCCATCGCTTTCAGCTCGTTGCAGGCGAACACCATCCAGGCGACGATCGCGGGCAGCCTCGGCGGAGAGTCTGCTGCCTGGCTGCCGTGGGTCACCGGCGGCGCACTCGCACTGCTCATGGGGCTCGTCATCTTCGGGGGCGTGCGCCGCATCGCCTCCGTCACCCAGACGCTGGTCCCGATCATGGCACTGCTGTATCTGCTTCTCGGCGTGGTGATCGTCGCGATGCACATCGAGCGCCTTCCCGGAGTCTTCGCCACGATCTTCCTCGAAGCCTTCGGCCCGAACGAGGTCGTCGGCGCAGCGCTCGGCTACATCATCCTCACCGGCGTCAAGAGGGGGATGTTCTCCAACGAAGCCGGACTGGGGTCGGCCCCCAACGCAGGAGCGAGCGCGGCGGTGACACACCCGGTCAAACAAGGTCTCGTGCAGACGCTGGGCGTGTACTTCGACACCTTCCTCGTCTGCTCGATCACCGCGTTCATCATCCTGGTCTCGGTTCCAGACCTGGCCGGCGCCGAACGCGGCATCGGGCTGACGCAGGGCGCGGTCGTCAGCGCGCTGGGCACCTGGTCGAACATCCTCCTGATCGTCATCATCTTCCTGCTCGCGTTCAGCTCGATCCTCGGCAACTACTACTACGGGCAGACCAACGTGGAGTTCATCACCTCCCGCACCGGAGTCCTGCTCGGCTATCGTCTCTTCGCGATCGCCGCAGTGTTCGCTGGGGCCCTCGTCTCCGCCGATGTCGTGTGGAACTTCGCCGACGGCGCGATGGGATTCATGGCCCTCGTCAACCTCGTCGCGATCGCGCTGCTGTCCGGAATCGCCTTCAAGCTGCTGAAGGACTACACCCAGCAACGACGAGAAGGGCTGGACCCGGTCTTCACGAGGGCACGTCTTCCGGAGGTCAGCGGGATCGAGGTCTGGGAGGACGAGTTGTCGGTCACGGGACCGATCGATCTCCCCGCGTCGCGTCGGCGATGACCACATCCATCGCCGCCTCAGACGCTCAGTCTGCGAGACCGACGGAACGGAGATGACCCTGACCCTTGTCCCGGACTGAACGCTCGTTTAGCATGCTGACTATGCGTTCAGGAGCCGACGACCTCACCACCAGGGCGCGCATTCGCGACGCCGCGATCGTCCGGTTCAGCGAGCGCGGATTCGACGGCACGAGTCTGCGGCAGATCGCGCAGGATGCGGGCGTGAGCCCGGCGCTGATCCTGCACCACTTCGGAAGCAAGGAAGGACTGCGCGACGTGTGCGACGCGCACGTCGTGAGCACTTTCCTCGCCGAGCGAGACGGCATGACGGGTGCCGACGCCGCGCGCCTGATGCGGGAGGCATTGGACTCGTTAGAGGGTCGCAATGTCGCACTGGACTACCTCGCCCGGATGCTTCTCGACGACTCCGCCGCGTCCGACCATCTCTTCGACATGTTCCTCGCCAGCACCAGAGACATGCTGCGCGAACAGATCGCCGCGGGCACGATGCGCGAGCAGTCCGACCTGGAAGCCACTGCCGTGTATATGACCCTCTACGGTCTCGGTCCCGTCATCCTGCGGCGGCACCTCGCGCGCGCCTTCGGAGAGAGCACGCTGACGACATCGCTGCTGGAACGGTCGACCATTCCCGTGCTGGAGCTCTACACGCACGGGCTCTACGCCGACGACCATCTGCTCGTCGCCGCGAAGGAAGCGCTCGCCAGAAGCAGCGGGCCCTCCTCGGACAAGGGCGAGAACGACCCGAATCAGGACCCGGATCCTCCCCGCTGACGAGATCTCCGAACCTGGTCCCCTTCACCCTCCGAAAGGAGCAGGGCCATGACCCCTGCCATCGAGCTCACTCACCTTCGCAAACAGTACGGTCGGCACACAGCGGTCGACTCCATCGATCTCCGCGTCGATCCCGGCACCGTGTTCGGGCTCATCGGCCCTAACGGCGCAGGAAAGACCACCACGCTGCGCATGATCCTCGACATCATCCGCCCCACATCGGGCGCTATCCGCGTCCTGGGCGAAGACCCGCGCCGCGGCGGCCCGGCCCTCCGACGACGCATCGGCTTCATCCCCGGCGAGCTCCGACTCGACGACCGCACGACGGGACGCCGCATGCTCGACTTCTACGCCGAGGTGTCCGGCCCGGTGAACCCCGGCACGATCGACCGCCTCGCGGACCGACTCGACCTCGATCTGAGTCGACCGGTGCGCGCGCTCTCGAAGGGCAACAAGCAGAAGCTCGGGATCGTCCAAGCCTTCATGCACGAACCGCCGTTGCTCGTGCTGGACGAGCCGACCAGCGGGCTCGACCCGCTCGTCCAGAGAGAGTTCCTCCACCTCGTCACCGAAGCCAGAGATCGCGGCCAGACCGTGCTGCTGAGCTCCCATGTGCTGAGTGAGATCCAGCAGACGGCCGACATCGTCGCCGTCCTCAGTCGAGGGAGGGTCGTGGCGGAGGGTGATGTGGCCTCACTCAGACTCGGCGCGATCCGGCGCGTACGCGTCGGTCTCGATACGACGGCAGCGACCCTGATCCGGGAGCAACTCGGTGCACTGCCGCAGATCTCCGAGCTCGACGTCCGCGGCGAGACGGACATCGTGCAGGTGAATGCCACCGTCGAAGGTGCCATCGACCCGCTGGTGAAGGTGCTGGCGCAGCACCACGTCCTCGACCTCGCGATCGAGGAACCAGACCTGGAGGAATCGGTCCTGCGGCTCTACGGTGACTCCTCGCGTCTCGAGGCGGGTGAGGGCGATGCGTGACGCGCTTCCCATCTTCCGGCGCGCTCTCCGCGAAACCTGGCGCGGAACGGTGGGCTGGACCATCGGCGTCGCGGCAGTGCTGTTCCTGTACCTGCCCCTGTTCCCGAGCATCGGCGGCAACGGGCAGATGCAGCAGATCATCGACAGCCTGCCCCCGGAGCTCGTGGGAGCACTCGGCTACGACCAGATCGGCACCGGGGCGGGCTACGCCCAGGGAACCTTCTACGGCCTCATCGGCTTCCTCCTCCTGACCATCGCAGGCACGTCCTGGGGAGCGGGCGCCATCGCCGGCGCGGAGGCGTCAGGGCGCCTCGAACTCGACCTGGCTCACGGTGTGGGACGGGTCGGATACGCGATCGCGTCCGCCTTCGCCATCCTCGCCCGGCTCGCGTGGCTGGGCGTGTTCGCGGGCGCTGTCGTCGCCCTGCTCAACGACTCGGCACAGCTCGACATCGATCCGATCCGCATCATCGACACCACCGTCGTCTTCGTCGGCCTCACGATGCTCTCGGGGAGCGCCGCGCTCCTGCTGGGCGCTCTCTTCGGTCGCACTTCCTGGGCTGTCGCAGGGGGCGCGGGAATCGCCGTCGCCGGGTACGCCTTCAACGCGATCGCGAACCAGGTGGAGAACGCCGAGTGGCTCCGGGCGATCTCACCGTACTCCTGGGCGTTCCACCAGGCTCCGCTCGCGGAGGGGTTCGATCCCCGCGGCACCGTGGCGCTCTGGGCGGTGAACGTCGCATTCGTCGCCGGAAGCGCCTGGGCGCTGCGACGCCGCGATGTGATCGGCTGAGGCGATGCGCGGACCTGTCCGATCTCACGAAAGCTGTCGGTCGGTGAGACAGAACATTCCCGGGAAGACGGGTGAGTGATGCACGGTCGAGGCTGCCGGCTGTCTCACGAAAGATGTCGTAAATCACCTTCCACTCTCACGCTGCCTAAAACGTCGAACGGCCAGTTTCGGCGCATCTGGTTTCGGCAGGGGGTTTCGGCGGGTGCGCGATCGGCGTGTCGTGCGATCGGCCGGCGACCTCCGTGCGTCTGCCGTAAACGATCGTTTTCGGTGGTTCACGGAGGTCCCCACGCGTAGTGTGTGCCGAGTCGGCCTAGACCCCGCTGATCGGCGGTGGGTCCGGAGTCCTTCTTCGGGCTCACTCGTCGCCAAAGGTCGGTTGACTATTCGTTGAGCCGGTCGAGGATGTCGTTCATCTGGTCGATCTCTTCTTGTTGTGAAGAGATGATCTGCTTGCAGAGGTCTTGGATTTCCGGGTCGCTGATATCTGATTGCTCACATACCAGGATCGCTCGCGAGTGGTGCGGGATCATGGAGCGGAGGAACTGGTCGTCACCGACGAAGGCTTCTGCGCGGCCCATGAAGAACGCGACCAGAAATAGTGCGGCGAAGCCTACGAGCAGCCCGACGTTCACCGCCTTGTTCGGGAACATCTTCCACATCACGATGACCATGATGATGCCCATGGGGAACACCATCATCAGAGCCATGTAGAGGTTGCTGATGTTGAGGAAGAGGTCATCGAGGACGTTGATCATCGCGAACGTGAGGAAGTACATCACGACGAAGCTGAGCGTCAGGGAGATGGCGAGTTTGAGGTAGCTCGACATTCCGCCGTGGTCTTGTTCGTGAGATTCCGGTACGGGCGGGCGTGCCCCGTTGTCGGCGTGGTGCTGTGTCATAGCGTCTCCAACAGCGCAGTGCAGGCTTGTTCGCAGCGCCGGCATGCCTCGGCGCAGATCGTGCAGTGCTCGTGCATGGTGTGCTGTTCGCACTCGTTGGCGCAGCTCGTGCAGGCCGTTCGACAGGCTTCAAGCGCGGCGCGGGTGAGGTTGGCGTCGTACCCGGTGTGGCGGGAGAGGATGCGGGCTGTGGTGGCGCAAAGGTCTGCGCAGTCCAGGTTCGTGCGGATGCATTTGGTCAGGTCAGCGACCATGTCCTCGCTGAGGCAGGCGTCGGCACACGCGGTGCATGCTTGCGCACATTCCAGACACGCGTCGATGCACTCAGCAAGCTTCTCCTGATCGATTCCGCCTAGGTCTTTCGGGTAGGTGCGGAGCATTTCCTCGGTAGTAGACATGAGGGGGTCCTTTCGTGAGCCACGAGCTTCGTGAGCCACGAAGGTACGCTCGCGCCCTCCACTCATTGAGGCCCTTGAGTACCCCGCCGGGGTGTGTTAGCTGTGGTGGGCCGCGTTCGCGCGAGTCTCCGCCGCAACTCCGGATACTCGCGACAGCACCGCCGACGAATCACGGGTCGCAGCGTGAGCGAGGTGGACACAAAGTACTCACGTCGGGAATGGAACCGGAACCACTTGAGTTGCATACCCCCAGGGGGTATCTTCGAATCATGAACGGGTATGACGGAAACAAGGACGATCTGCGCAAGCGGTTGAACCGTGTCGAGGGTCAGGTGCGAGGGATTGCCCGGATGGTCGATGAGGACAAGTACTGCATCGACATCCTCACCCAGGTTTCTGCGGCGACGAAGGCCCTGGAGACGGTCGCCTTGTCACTGCTCAGCGATCACCTGAGTCACTGCGTCACCGAAGCGAGCGCCACAGGCGGGGCGGTCGCTGCAGAAAAGGTCCGCGAGGCCAACGAAGCAATCGCCCGCCTGGTCCGTTCATGACCCCCACGTCTGTCTAGTTGAAGGAGAACACACGCATGACTGATCGCATCGAACTCGGACTGAAGGACGCGAACGCGGGCTGCGCATGCTGCGCGACCCCCTTGAACGCGGAGACATCCGCACCCGTGGCGTCTGCGGTTACGCAGGACGTGCTGGTCGAGGGAATGACGTGCTCGCACTGTGTGTCGAGCGTCAGTGAGGAACTGAGCGCTGTCGACGGCGTCGAGTCCGTCACCGTAAATCTGAACGCTGGCGGCCCCTCCCGGGTGACCATTCACAGCACCAGCCCTGTCGACCCCGCTGCCGTGCAGGCTGCGGTTGAAGAGGCCGGCTACGCCCTCGCGACCAACCACGCCTGAGTCGCACCTGAGAGCGTCCGGCCCGACCCGGGCGGATTCGAGCAAGGAGTTCCGATGAGCCAGCACGACGACCACACCGATCACACCGCACACGCCAAACACGGCGGGGCGCCCACAACAGAGCACGACCACGCGGCGATGGGCCACGACCACGGCGCATCACCAGAACACACAGGTCACGGCGGGCACGAGGGTCACGGCGGCCACGGGGGCCACGGAGATCACGTAGGCCAGTTCCGGCGCCTGTTCTGGATCATGCTGCTCCTCGCGGTGCCCGTGGTCGGGTTCTCGACGATGTTCTCGACGATCCTCGGCTATCCGTTGCCCGATGCCGCGTGGGTTGCGTGGATCTCCCCGGTCCTCGGAACCGTAATGTACGTGTGGGGCGGGACCCCGTTCCTCACCGGCGCGGTGAGTGAGCTCCGTGCCCGCAAGCCCGGGATGATGCTTCTGATCGCCCTCGCGATCACCGTGGCATTCCTCGCTTCGTGGGGTGCGAGCCTCGGCCTGCTGCACCACGAGCTGGACTTCTGGTGGGAGCTGGCCCTACTCATCGTGATCATGCTGCTCGGGCACTGGATCGAGATGCGCTCCCTCGCACAGACGACATCGGCGTTGGACTCCCTGGCCGCGTTGCTGCCCGACGAGGCCGAAAAGATCGACGGTGACACGACCGTCACGGTCGCACCTTCCGACTTGCAGGTGGGCGATGTCGTGGTCGTGCGCCCCGGCGGGCGGATTCCTGCGGACGGGCGGATCGTGCAGGGCTCGGCCAGCATGGACGAGTCGATGATCACCGGAGAATCCAGGCCGGTACGCCGCAGCGACGGTGACCCGGTCATCGCCGGCACCGTCGCCACTGACTCCGGTGTGCGAGTGGAGATCACCGCCATCGGTGAGGACACCGCTCTCGCGGGCATCCAGAAGCTCGTCACCGAAGCGCAGAGCTCGTCGTCGCGGGCCCAGCGTCTCGCGGATAAGGCGGCGGGATGGCTGTTCTGGTTCGCGCTCGGCGCCGCCGCGATCACCGCCATCGTCTGGACCATCGTCGGCTTCCCGGACGCTGCCGTGATCCGTACGATCACGGTGCTGGTGATCGCCTGCCCGCACGCTCTTGGCCTGGCGATCCCGCTTGTCGTCTCGATCGCGACCGAGCGGGCCGCTCGTGGTGGCGTTCTGATCAAGGATCGTCTTGCTCTGGAGAGCATGCGCACCGTCGATACGGTGCTGTTCGACAAGACCGGCACGCTCACCAAGGGCACCCCTGCCGTGACCGCAATCGATCCCATCACGGGGATCGACGCGGATCAATTGCTGGCGTGGGCTGCGGCCGCGGAAGCGGACTCCGAGCATCCCCTCGCCCGCGCGATCGTCAACGCGGCGAAGGAGAAGAACCTCACCGTTCCGGGCTCGTCCGACTTCGAGTCCTCGCCTGCGGTCGGGGTGCGCGCCCGTGTCGATGGTCGTGTCGTGCAGGTCGGTGGCCCGTACATGCTCGAGCAAGAACACGCCGCCGAGCTGCCGGTTGCCGACGAGTGGCGCGGTGAGGGTGCGATCATCCTCCACGTGCTCGTCGACGGTCAGGTGACGGGTGCGTTGCGCCTCGCGGATGAGATCCGCTCCGAGTCGCGTCACGCAGTCGATGCGCTTCACGAGCGCGGCGTGCAGGTCGTCATGATCACCGGTGACGCTGACGCGGTAGCCGCGTCCGTCGCCGACGAGCTGGGTATCGACCGGTACTTCGCCGGGGTCCGTCCGGAGGACAAAGCCTCCAAGGTGAAAGAACTGCAAAACGAAGGCCGCAAGGTCGCGATGGTCGGTGACGGCGTGAACGACGCCCCCGCCCTCGCCCAGGCGGACGTGGGGATTGCGATCGGCGCAGGAACGGACGTCGCGATCGCCTCCGCGGGTGTCATCCTCGCCAGCGACGACCCCAGATCGGTGATCTCCGTGATTGAGCTGTCACGGGCCAGTTACCGGAAGATGAAACAGAACCTCTGGTGGGCCGCCGGGTACAACCTTCTCTCGGTGCCGTTGGCTGCCGGTGTGCTCGCCCCCGTCGGGTTCGTGTTGCCGATGTCGGTCGGGGCGGTGTTGATGTCACTGTCCACGATCGTTGTCGCGCTGAATGCGCAGTTGCTGCGACGGCTGAACCTCAGCCCGGGCGACGTCGTCGACAAGTAGGCGCATGGGCGGCAGCGACGTACCCTGGAAGAAAGGGAGGTGGGACAGTGTTGATGACGATCGCACGCCGCGTGCATAACCAGCGCACCCTCACCCGCACCCTCCTGGCCGTCGTCGCCGTCGCCTTTTCCGTGATCTTCGGGCTTCTGGCTATGCACTCGATGAACACGCACACCATGCCCTCCGGGCACAGTGAGACCATCGCCGTCGCACCCGCGCATGCCGACGCTCACCCCGCACACGCCTCAGGCGACGCCGCAGCGATGGACGAGGCGGGGTGCGCCACGTGTTCTGACGATCACGGCATGGCGTGGATGGCCTGCGTTCTCGCGCTCCTCATTGCCGTCGTGCTGCTCACCCGGCCGTCCGCCTGGTGGCGAGCCGTCGCGCACTCCCCGGGAACGCCCGTGTCCCGCCTACACCTCCGGGATGCGCTGCATCCGCTGCGGCCTCCGTCTCTCACCGTTCTCTGCATCAGTCGCACGTGATGGCAGGCGTGCCCGCCTTCTGCGGGTAACGCCCTCGCCCAGCCTCTCTCGCTGGGCACTACCATCGACTCTTGGAGAACCCCATCATGAAGACCCGTTTTGCGGCGACTGCCGCACTCACCCTCGCCGCAGTGCTTGGACTCGCCGGCTGCGCCAGTAACACCGCCGGCGGCGACATGCCCGGCATGAACCATGAAAGCAGCAGCTCCACCCCGGCCTCCGCGGACGCCAATGACGCCGACATCATGTTCGCCAGCATGATGAAGGAGCACCACGCCCAGGCCATCGACATGTCCGACATGCTTCTCAGCAAGGAGGGCGTCGACGAACGCGTCGTCGCCCTTGCGGAAGAGATCAAGGCCGCGCAGGAGCCCGAGATCCAGAAGATGGACCAGTGGCTCGAAGAGTGGGGCGCTGACACTTCCGACATGGAGGGCATGGATCACGGGGGCGGCATGATGTCCGAAGATGACATGCAGGCTCTCGAGGATGCCACCGGCGCGGACGCCAGCCGCCTGTTCCTCGAGCAGATGATCCAGCACCACGAGGGTGCCGTCGAGATGGCCCAAGAAGAGGTCGACAACGGCCAGAACAGCGACGCGGTCGCTCTGGCCGAGACGATCATCGAGGCGCAGACCACGGAGATCGCCACGATGGAAGACCTCCTCGACACGCTCTGATCCACCTTCGGGGGTGCGGCGCTCGCCCGCACCCCCGAACTGGCCTTCTCGCAGTAACCCACGCCACCGCGCTGGCGCCATGTCGCGACTCTCATTCGCGTACCGGCCGCGCACCCGCATGCACTTCTTCACGTCGGAGTCTCATGAACCGCCACTCGCCCTTACCCGCTTTCGCGATCGCTCTCGTAGCCGTCGCCCTCACCGGCTGCGCCGCGCCGCAGGCCCCCGGCGCCAACGCGGTGCCCCCCGTTATCCAACACATTCACGGTGTTGCCGCTGACCCCCGCGGTGAGGACCTCTTCGTAGCCACCCACGGAGGACTCTTCACCCTCACGCCCGAAGGTGCGATCGCCGGTCCCATCGGAGGCCACGACTTCGATGCGATGGGCTTTACCGTCCTCGACGACGCCCTCTTCGCATCCGGACACCCGGGCACACAGACACCCGCACAGCTCGGCTCCCCGAACCTAGGTGTCATTCGTAGTGACGACTTCGGCGAATCGTGGTCACCGATCGCGCTCACTGGCAGCACGGACTTCCATGTCCTCACCGCCGGACCAGACGGCACTCTTTACGGGATCGCGTCCGATGGCGTCGATCTCCTCGTCAGCACGGACGACGGTCTCGAATGGACCCGCGGCGCAACACTTTCCGCGGCAGACCTCGCGGCCACCGGCGACGGTCTCTACGCGGCCGCAGAAGAAGGGCTGCTCCTCAGCACCGACAACGGCGCCACCTTCACCCCCATCGCCGACGCCCCACTGCTCTACACACTCGACGCCAAACCCAATGGCTCGCTCGCAGGAGTCGGAACCGACGGTGCCCTCTGGTCACAGAACACCGAAGGAACATGGCAACGCCTCGACGCGCTTCAAGGGGCCGCTCAGGCCTTCACCGCGATCGATGACGAACGCTTCATCGTTGTCGACGACCGAGGCATCGTCCAGATCACAGCCGACGACACAACCATCCTCGCCCCCGCCCGGTAGAGAACGCCACCACCAGAACGGCCACCCATGGTCCCCCGCCGCAATCCCTTCCGCCGCATATCCATCTTCATCGCGTGCGCCACAGTCCTCGCCTTGCTTCTCGCCCTTGCGAGCTTCTACCTCATCGGAGCCATATTCAGATGACCCGCCACCTGCACCCAGCTCGGCACCGTCCACCAGCACACGTTCCCACGCGCACCAGCCACGTGTCCCCACAGCGGCGTCACGATCGCCTCGTACGTGTCGGGGCCTTCCTTCTCCTGGCCGCCGTCGCACTGATCGCGGCTCATCTCCTCATCGACACAACCGTTCCAGACCAATGGTCACTCTGGGCATACACGCTCGGAAGCTACGAAACAGCGTTCATCCTCGCAATCGTCGGACTGGCGCTCGTGCTGCGTGAGCCCCCGGGAGGCGCGGATGAATCTCAATGACTACTGGACCAACGCCTTTTGGTCCGTCATCCCCACGATCGCCGTCGTCGCAGCATTCTGGTTCGTCCTGCGGTCCATCATCAGAGCCGACCGCAACGAACGAAAAGCACACGCCAAGATCGAGCAACAACTCCGCGCGGAACGAAACCAACCACGCCAACTCGCATCGACGGACGACGAGCAAGATCAGCTACCTGAACGCCGGAAACGTCTACCGAAAGCAGATACCGGCGAACGTTAACGGCGGGCGTACGATGACGTGCGACGCGAGCTCGCCGGAAACGATCGTTTTCGGTCGGCAACTATCCCGACGGGCCGGAGCATCGCGGGCCTAGTCCCGATACCTGGTCATGCGCAGCAGTCGACGCTAGCGTCCGACTTGAGTCGCGGCGTCGTGAGACCGTCTTGACGCTGAGGCGTGGCGAAATTCCCAACCTCGGTCGACCGTGACCTGGGTTCATAGGCAGTGGGGTGCTAACTAACGTGTCGCAGGAGGTATTCTTGCCGTCTCTTGCAGTACAGGACATAGTGAAAGCAGAAGCCGATGACGAACGATAGCAATGCTTCGAGCCGTGAATACTCCGACACCGATGTTCCGACCAACGATTCCGATGGGACAGTCAAGCCCGGGGGCCTGGGGGAAGACAACACCATCCCCACGAACCCCGACGGGGTAGCCGCAGGCCTCTCCGACTCACCTTCGCACTTTAACCCAGAAGAAGACGAAGCCGCCGACGGGGACAACTGACGCTCCCGACTATCGCCTACGACCGAAGCACTCTCTCTGGTCCGCCAATCGAGCTCAACCCGTCTAGTGGTCGGAGTCGCGCGGCGAGTCTCGGACAGCGCGGGGGTCGGTAGCCCTGCTTACAACGTAAGCGGGTCTACCGTGGGCATACATCGGTCGGTCCTGCTGCACTCGCGGATAGGGTGCGTGCTTTGACCGGTGGGAGGGATGACGCGTCATGTCGAGAGAATCTAGCCGGGAGTCCAGAGGGTCAGCGGCCGGCCGCCTGAGCCGCGAACTCATTATCGAGACTGCTCTTGGCCAGATTGATCGCTCTGGTGCGCAGGGGCTCTCGATGCGTTCGCTCGCTCAGGAGTTGGGTGTGGAGGCGATGTCTCTTTACCGGTACGTGCACGGGCGTGAGGATCTGCTTGAGGGTGTGATCGCTCTGCTCCTCGGACAGTTGACATCGGACCTGGATGAGGAGTTGGCCGAGCATTGGCAAGGCTTTCTGCAGGATGTCGCCCATAAGGTGCGTCAGATCGCGATCGATCATCCTCAGGCATTTCCGTTAGTGGCGACCCGGCATCCCGCGGCCCCTTGGCTGCGCCCGCCGCTTCGTAGCGTCGAGGTGGTGAACACGTTCCTCAGCACCCTGCTGGGGCATGGGTTCACCGACGCTCAAGCGGTGGATGCGTACCGTGCCTTCAGTAGTTTCCTACTGGGTCAACTCTTGCTGGAGTCCGCGGTTCGGGGGGCTGAGACGGGCCCGGTGGAAGAACCGCTGGACGAAGGAGGCGCGGATATTCCCGAGCGTGACGGGAGCATCGGCTTGGATGACGCTCCGGAGGTCCGTCGGCTACGGGCTCTTCTGAGCGAGGACCATTCTGACGAAGAGTTCGAGGTATCGCTAGAAGTACTCCTCGACCGTCTCGCCCGAGAGCTGACCCAATAGACATGACGTGAGCGCCCAAGGCCGGGCAGACGTCAGCGTTTCCGAGGCGTTCCTCGAGTGGTGGTGTCCTCGGCTGTGTCATCGTCCGGGTCCACGTTCTGTCGGATCTCTCGGCCCTTCTCGACATCCTCCTGCTCCTTTGCGGCGGCCTTGTCGCTCTTGCGCGTGTCGCGTGGCGGGAGCTGGATGTCCTCCTCCGCTGCGATGCCGGCCTGCAGTTGGCGGCCGCGCTCGAGCTCAGCGTCGAACTCTGCCCCGAACAGCAGCGCGAGGTTGGCGATCCACAGCCAGAGCAGGAAGATGATGACGCCCGCGAGCGAGCCGTAGGTGCGGTCGTAGTTGGAGAAGTTGCCGACGTAGAACCCGAAGGCTGCGGTGGCGAGTGCGAGCACGATGATTGCCAGCAGGGCGCCCATGCTGATCCACCGGAATTTCGGCTGCTTCGCGTTTGGGGTGGCGTAGTAGAGGATGGCGACGACCAACACCACGATGAATATGAGCAACGGCCACTTGGCGATGGACCAGACCGTCTGGGGCACGTCGCCGATGCCGAGTGCGTCGCCGATCGCCTTGGTGACCGAGCCGGAGACGACAAGAATGATCGCGGCGATCACGAGCAGCACGATCGTGATCACGGTGACCAGCAGCTGGGCGGGCTTCAGCTTCCAGAACGGGCGCCCCTCCTCGATCTCGTAGATCCGGTTCATCGCACGGCTGAACGCTCCCACGTACCCGGATGCTGACCAGATCGCCAGCAGGATGCCGGTGACGAGGGCAAATCCGGCACCGGGGGATTCCGCGATCTGCTCGATCGGCCCGCGGATCGTGTCAACCGTGTCGCCGGGAGCGACCTGCTCGATGATTCCCAGCACCGCATCGCTGGCGGCTTTCCCCTGCCCAAAGACACCCAGCAGCGAGAAGATCGCAATCAGGCCCGGGAAGAGCGACAGCACAGCGTAATACGTCAGCGACGCAGCGATGTCCGTGCACTGGTCCGAGGAAAACTCGCGAATAGTCTTCCGCAGTACGTACTTCCAGGACCTCTTGTGCAGATCGTCCGGGGAATCCGGCTTGCCTGATGCTTCGGGGCCCGGGGCGTTGCGCGGGGCGGCGGGGGCTGTGCTGGTCATCGCAGGTTCCTTCGTAAAGGGGCGGGCCCGTCGTCTGACGGGCCCGCCCGATTCGTGCGGGGTCAGCTGTCGGAGATGTTCTCGCGAGCGTGCTGAGCCTGGTCTTTCACGTCGCTGGCCGCGCCCTGGACTTCGTCCTTAACGGTGGCGACGGAGTCCTGTGCCGACGACTTCACGGATTCGACCGACGCCTGCAGAGGCTCCTTCAGATGCTCGCCGACTTCTTTCGCAGCATCGGTGACCTCGTCAACCAGCGGCTGCGCCTGCTCCTTCACGGTTGCAGCGAGGTCCTTCTCCTTCGATGACGCGGGGATCAGCGACGCCGCGAGCAGGCCGGCACCGAACGCGATCAGTCCGACCGCCAGCGGGTTCCCTTCCGCTTTCGCGACCGCCCGGTCCTTCAGCTCTCCCGCGTGAGAGCCCGCATCCGACAGCGACGAGCCGGCGTCATCCGCGGCGCCCATCACACGCTCGCGCACGGAGGTGAACGCACCGCGCACCTTGCCGAGCTGTCGGTCCACGATCTTCGACGGGGAGACCTTATCGGCCAGGGCGTCCACGTCCATGCCGAGGTCGTGGCGGGTCCGCTCGATGTCGGCGCGGATCTCGTCGGGTGAATCGCTCATCGGTTCTCCTCATTTCTCTTCAGCGTTTCGGGGATCTCTTTCAGGGTGTCCACGGTCTGCGGGACGCCCTTCACTTGCTTGATCTGGCTGCGCCCGACCAGGAACAGGATCAGGGCAATGACTGCCCACAGGACCGCGACGACAACGCCGGACCAGCCGCCGCCCATCAGCGTTCCCAGAGCCCACCACAGCGCGACGGACAGGAAGAACACCGCCATCAGCGCGCCGTAGCCAGCCGCACCCATCAGGCCCGCACCCTTGGCGGACTTCGTGGCCGAGTCCTTCAACTCTGCTTTAGCGAGGGCGACCTCCTGGCGCATCAGCGTCGAAATGTCACGGGACACTTCCCCGAGCAGATCTCCGATCGAGGTCGATGCGGCTTTGGCTTCAGACGGTGTCGGGTCGGTCATAGCCGTCCTCCCTCAGAATGTCCGGACGGCTGGCGGCCGCCTGCGAGTACATGGGCGTGCCAGCGCCCGTGTCGTTCACCACGGGGACGGGCACGGACGGGTCAGGGTGCACCTGCGGAGGTGCCGGCGCGGGAGCGGACACGGGTGCGGCGTCTTTATCGTCGGAGGCGTTCGCGGCGAGGGCGCGGGTGAGGCGTCCCACAACGATGCCGCCGATCGCGGCGGCGAGGATGAACGTGCCGGGCTTGCGACGTGCGTACCGCTTGACCTCCGTGAGCACAGCACCAGGATCGCGGTCGCTGAGCCAGCTCGCGGCATCAGACAAACGCCCCGACACCTGCTGAACCAGATCGCTCGCGACGCCACTGCCTTCCGAATTGCTGGCCATGGAGCCGAGCTCGTCGCTGACAGAGCGGAGACCACCGGCGAGACGCTGCTGCTGGGTGTTCGCCTGCTCCGACAGCTCCCGCTGAGTCTGCGCGTACAGATCCTTCGCCTGCGTCTTCGCCTCCCCCACGACGGTCGCAGCCTCATCCTTGGCGGTGCCAAGAACGTCCTTCGCCTGGGTCGCCGCCGTGTCTTTCAGGTCGGTGGCTTCCTGCTTGACAGCATCCACCTTGCCCGAAGAACCGGGGGCGTTCACGCCCGAGCCGCTCGGGCTGGACGTCTCATAGTTGTCCGACATTAGTGCTCCTCTCGCGGACCGACCGAACAGTCGGTGGAACCCGTTCTAAACCGTCTCTCCCGCCTCGGTCAGGACCCTTGTTCCGAGCAGACTTACGGTGTATTCAGGCCGGGCACAGAAGAGCCTTACTTTGTAAGCCTGCATACAGTACGCGCCTCGATCCCCAGAGGCAACCACCTCCTGCGCTCGTTCCGAAAGCGCCTACTTTCGCCGTATGAACAGCAACGATTCCCACGAGCCCCGGGAACCCGGCGCACCCGTCTACGACAAGGACTCCTCTCACGCAGCCGTCCCCGTCGATGCGAATCACACTCTCCGCGCCGATGTCCACGAGCGTGAGAAAGCAGAATTCGGCGGGTTCAAATTCGGATCCGCGTTCTTCGGATGGCTGACCGCCATGGGCACCACCGTGCTCCTGACCGCCCTGGTCGCCGCGATCGGGGCCGCTGTCGGGCTCGGCAACGGCACCACCCCAGAGGAGGCCGCCGACGCCGCGACAGAGAACGTCGACGCGACCGGCATCATTAGCGCCATCGCGATCGGAATCGTCCTGCTCATCGCCTACTACGCCGGGGGCTACGTCGCCGGACGGATGGCCCGCTTCAGTGGAGTCAAGCAGGGTGTCGCGGTGTGGCTGTGGGCGATCGTGATCGCGATCATCCTCGCCATCGTCACCGCGATAGCCGGTTCCCAGTGGGACATCCTCGCCAACTTGCAGAGCTTCCCGCGCATCCCCGTCGCCCCCGAGACAGCCACTCTCACCGGCATCCTCACCGCCCTCGGTGCCGCTGTGGTCGCCCTCATCGGCGCGATCCTCGGCGGCCTTGCGGGGATGCGGTACCACCGCAGGGTCGACCGCGTGGGACTTGGCCGGTAACCCCTGCCGTCGTCGCCCCTGACACACCGACTTCCTCAACCACCCACCACCCGCACGACCGAACGAAAGGCAACACCAATGATCAGCGAACAGAACATCGCCAGCCTCATCGGGGCCACCGTCACGGACACTGACGGCAACAAGATCGGAAAGGTCGGCCAGATCTATGTCGACCCCACCAGCGGTCGGCCGAACTGGGCAACCGTAGCGACGGGCTTGTTCGGAACCTCGGAATCGTTCGTCCCGCTCGACCAGGCCGACGCCGTCGACGGAGATCTCCGAGTCCCGTACGCGAAAGACTTCGTCAAGGACGCACCTCGCATCGATGTTGGCACCGACCTCACCGACAACGAACAGGACGAGCTGTACACCTACTACGGAACCGGCGCCGCTCCCGTCGCCAACGCACCCGCGGACCGGGATGTGGCATCGACCGACGGCTACGACACCTCCGGACCGACGACCGACGACGCGATGACTCGGTCCGAGGAGCAGCTGCACGTCGGCACGGAGCGCGTCGAGACCGGCCGAGCCCGCCTCCGCAAGTACGTCGTCACCGAGCAGGAGACCGTCACGGTCCCCGTCAGCCACGAAGAGGTTCGTCTCGAGCGTGAACCCATCACGGAGGCGAACGTCGAAGACGCCCTGGATGGTCCGGACATCAGCGAGGAAGAGCACGAGGTCGTCCTCACGGAGGAGCGCCCCGTGGTCGAGAAGGAGACGGTGCCGGTCGAGCGTGTCCGCATCGGCACAGAAACCAAGACCGACACTGAGCAGGTCAGCGCAGAGGTCCGCAAGGAAGAGATCGAGCTCGAGGGCGACACCCACACCGACCGCTGACAACTCCCCGTCGTCAGCCCCACTGAAAGGAGAATCCGATGGGTATCGGAGATGACATCAAGAACACTGCCGAAGATCTGAAAGGCAAAGCCAAGGAATCTGTCGGCAAAGCAACCAACGACAAGTCGACCACAGCCGACGGCCACGCCGACCAGGCCAAGGCCAGCGCGAAGAAGGCTGGCGAGAACGTCAAGGACGCACTGTCCGACAACTAACAAATCCCGCTCCCTCGTATCCGGTGCCCACGCCCCCGCGGGCACCGGATACTTCTCTGCTCGGCACTCGGTGCTTGCGTCTCACTATTTCGCGTGCGGGTCTCCCGCACCGCGGAGACAACGGGGGCCAGGGCGCCGGAGAGTCAAAACACGCCAACGCGGCCGGTGAGCGTCTTGGTCGGACGCGAACACTAGCCGTCAAGGATCGGTGAGAGATGAAGATTCACGACACGACGATTTCCTTCGTCTCGCCTGCTTGCAGAGGTGTCCGTGGCGATACGACCGAGGAGTGCACGTCATGGGAAAGTTCTACGAAGGCGGACTGAAGGTCGACATCGAAGATCGGGCACTCAGCCATCTACAGCTCGTCATCTCGGCGAAGCTCCGCCGTGGTGAGCCCTTCGCGTTCACATGGAAAGACGATGCCGGTACGGGCGGTGGCCGCACAACGGTGTGGGTGCACTCCGGAAGTGCGCTGGTATTCAAGTATTTCGGCGGCCGGCAACCGGCAATCAATCGGGCGTGGGTCGCTGCTCTCGCCTTCGCCGCCAGCTCTCCCACGGGCCTGTACCTCACTCCCGAACGCGCCGAGGGCACTCGCCTCGAACGCGATCTGGATAGTGCACCAGCCTGACCCCAGCGCGCAAGCCCCTTAGGATCCCACCCACCCGGCTCCTACCCTGGTCGGATGAGCGAGCGCACCACACTTCAGACGCTTGTCACCATCGACGAGGCAAGTTTCATCCTCTCCCCGACGCAGGACGCGGAACAGCTCTGCGACGACCTAGAAGTGGCCGCCGCCAGCACAGGAAGAATCGTGCGCTTCAAAGATGCAGGAGATCGACTCGTCCGTTCCCTGGTCACGCCCTCCAGTCACGTGATCATCACCGAGGAAGAAGTGACACTGGATTCCGACCAGGCAGTGTTGACACTCGGCCTGTCCGGAAGCTGGGATCTGCTCTAGTCTGCAGCAGCTTCGATCTCAGGGGCATCCAGCACTTCGTCGACGAGCGTGATCCCGCCCGACGAATTCGCGGTGTGCATGAGCTGCTCGACCCACCTGAGACTGATCGGCGGCGGCTCAACTTCATCGAAAGTGAACCGTAGCGGAATCGACGGATGAATCCAGATCGTCGAACGCCCCCCCCGGATCACCCTCGGGATGCTTCCACGACAACGTGAAGCTCTCATTACGACGCAACTTCGTCGCAATAACGATCTTCAGATGCGCGAGCGCCCGATCCTCAATATGAATCGGATCCCCGCCATCCCCGTACACAAGACTGGCCATGAGAACCACCCTAGTGACCCGGACCCACCCGAAGACCCAGTTTCGGCTACTGCTTACGGCAGGACCCGCGCCCTCCGGTCATGCCCGCGCCGGAAACGATCGTTTTCGGCTGGTCGCGCACCTGGTTGACGACGACCGCTGCCTTGCCATAGCCGATCGTTACAAAAGATTGAAGCGTAGGCCTCCGGCGATGCTGCGCGGTCAGCAGCAGATGGGAGGATCCTTGTGATCATGGAGATTGAGTTATTGCATATCGCGGGCTGTCCCAGCTGGATCGCCGCGGGCCACAATGTTGCCGAGGCGCTTCGGGAGACAGGCCATGGGGCCACGCCGTTGCGCTATCGACTCATCCGCACGGAGGAGGATGCCGCTGCGGTTCCCTTTGCCGGGTCTCCCACGATCACACTGAACGGGAAGGATCTGTTCCCCGGCGCGGATCACAGCGTCGCCTTAGCGTGTCGCGTCTACGCGACACCCGCGGGCGTGGCAGGTACGCCGACGGTTGATCAGATCCGGGAGGCGATCATCACTCGTGGCCGCTGAGTCAGACGAGACATGTACGTGTTGCGGGCGATCGTTGCCCCGAAGGAAATTGCATGCCCTTGGGAAGCGCGGGGTGTTCATCTGTCGCCGGTGCGGCTGGTGGGTTGCGCTTCGTCTGCGACGCGACCATCCACCGGATCACCAGGAGAGTTAGTCAGCAGTCCCTGTACAGTCAGCGTGTGCTGACTTTTGCTTTCGTCTCGATGCAATGAACGAGACGCCCCTACTCGCCCTCTTCTAAACCTCCCTACCTTGGCGACGCCCGCCACCGATCTGGAGCATCCGTCTTGAAACCCCCCGTCAAGGTCGCCCTCGTCACCGGCTCCACCCTCACCGTGCTCGCCATTATGGCGCTCGTGGTCGTCCTGATGACCCGCCCCGCAGCTCCGGAATCCCGCACAGAAGGTGCACTGCCTGGTACCCGTGCGGATTCGCATGTGCTCGACGCGGCCGGGCCAGACGCTCCGACGCTGGTTGAGTTCCTCGACTTCGAGTGCGAAGCGTGCGGTGCGTTCTATCCGGTCGTCGAGCAGATCCGCGAACAGTACGAGGGTGGAATCAACTACGTCGTTCGCTACTACCCCCTCCCCGGACACTTCAATTCGATGAACGCCGCCCTGGCTGCGGAAGCCGCGTCCGAGCAGGGGAAGTTCGAGGAGATGTATCAGCGCCTGTTCGAAACGCAGACTCAGTGGGGCGAACAGCAGACCTCGCGAGCGGACCTGTTCCGTACCTTCGCGGAGGACCTCGGGTTGGATTTGGGTGCCTATGACGCGGCTGTAGCCGCCCCGGCGACTAGGGAGAGAGTCGAAGCTGACTTCAACGATGGACAGTATCTTGGGGTCAGCGGCACGCCATCATTTTTCCTGGATGGCGAGAAGCTTGAACTCACTCAGCTCAGCGACCTGACTAACGCACTCGACGAGGCGACCAACCGTTGACCTCGAGTGTTCGAACCCTCTCGCGTCCTGCCGCCGCAATCAGCCCTCCTACCGCATCCGCGCATTAGCGGCTGCCCTAGACGTCTCATTCTTGGGTCTCATCGCCGCCGCGGATCATAAGGAACGCTCCGGCGATCGCAGCAGCGAAGATCACAATGTCCGCGACATTTCCGATGAACCAGTTCCCGTAGGCGAGGAAGTCCACGACGTGTCCGCGGGCGAACCCGGGATCTCGGAAGAGACGGTCGCCTGCGTGTGATGCTGCGGCTCCTCCGAGCGCGCCGATGATGATCGCCCATCCCAGGCGTTGAACTCGAAACGCGAACACGATCGCTGTAACGGTGGCGGCGACAGCGAGCAGCGCGAACACCCAGGTGAAGTCTTCGCCGAAGGAGAAGGCGGCACCAGGGTTGTACGCAAGCTGCAGGCCCAGCAGGTCGCCCGCCAGCGGGATGCGCTCGCGCTCCGTGAGAGTCGCTACCGCCCACACTTTCGTTCCCTGATCGATCAGGACGACGAACACGGCGATCAGGAGCGCTCCAACCGTGAGTTGCCAGCGCGGCGCCGACGGCACTTTTCGCGCAATAGACGGGCGAGCTTCGGCCTCGGACGACATCATCCGAGGACCTCAATCAGGCGAACGATGACGCCGGATTCGATCAGTATGAACAGCCCGAGACCGATGAATACGGCCGGTACGAGCCAGTGCTCGACTCGTTCCAGCCCCTCGGTGACGGCCTTGTTGGTGCCGATCAGCCGTCCGGCAGCGCACCAGACGGCGACGAGGATGAGGAACACGACGATCATGACGACGACGTCGCCGGGCGCGCTGGTGCGGAAGATCGGCGTGTAAAGGGAGATGTTGTCGGCCCCGTTGGCGATCGTGATCCCGGCGACGCCCCACAACCCGACCGCTGTGATCTTGGCGTCATCATCATCGTCATCACCGTTTCGACGCAAGCCACGTACGAGCGTCCAGATGCCGATGCCGAGCGGGATCAGCCCGAGGAAGCCCACCCACTCGTCCGGGACGATCGTGAGGCCGAGCGCGGCGATCACGCTGATCACGACGAGGGTGATGAACCCGAAGTACTGGCCTGCGACGATCTGCCACGGTCGCGGCTTTCCTCGGCTGGAAGCGAGGAACAGCACGGTGAGCACGACAATGTCATCGATGTTGGTCGCAGCGAACAGGCCGATCGCTGATCCGATGGTCGCGAGCATCAGCTCTTCACTCGCGGAGTGCGGGCGGCGCGCAGGCCGTTGAGAATAACGATGACCTCGGCGACCTCGTGGACCAGGACGACCGCCGCGAGCCCGAGGACACCGAAGAGCGCGAGCGGGAGCAGTGCGGTGATGATCAGCAGCGACAGGATGATGTTCTGGTTGATGATCCGTCGTCCCCGTCGGGCGTGGTCAAACGCGCGCGGGATCAGACGCAGATCGTGACCGGTGAACGCGACGTCGGCGGATTCGATCGCTGCGTCGGAGCCGGTCGCGCCCATCGCGATGCCGATGTCTGCGCCGGCGAGAGCCGGGGCATCATTGATTCCGTCACCGATCATCGCGACCGGCCCTACCTTCGACAACTCCGCGATCGCGGTCGCCTTGTCCTCCGGACGCAACTCGGCTCGCACGTCACTGATCCCGGCCTGCGCACCAAGCGCACGGGCAGTCCGGGCGTTGTCGCCGGTGAGCATCGTCACGCCGACGCCCTGGCCGGTGAGCGTTCGGACCACCTCGGGGACTTCTGGGCGCAGCTCGTCACGGACGCCGATCGCGGCGACCGGCGTCCCGTCACGATGCACGATCACGACGGTCATGCCCTGCTCTTCGAGCTCCGCGACCCGATCCCCGAGCGCGCCGGCGTCCAGCCAGCGGGGGCTTCCCACAGTGATTCTCGAGTCGTCGACCGTGCCGTCAATGCCGTGACCAGCCCGCTCGGTCACGTCCGCAGCGGCTGTGACACCCGGAGCGGCCGCCGTGATCGCGGCAGCGAGAGGATGCGTGCTGTGCTGCTCCAGCGCTGCCGCCCACGCCAGCGCCTGAGCCTCCGACACGCCATCTGCGGTGAGGACAGCGGTAACGATGGGCTCGTTGCGGGTGAGGGTGCCGGTCTTGTCGAGGGCAACGTGCCGGACGGTGCCGAAGCGCTCGAAGACGGCACCGGACTTGATGATCACGCCGAACTTGCTTGCGGCGCCGATCGCGGCGACGACCGTGAGTGGCACCGAGATTGCGAGTGCACACGGAGAAGCCGCGACCAGCACGACAAGCGCGCGGGTGATCCACACCTCTGGATCGCCCAGCAGCGACCCGATGATCGCGACGAGCGCCGCGAGGATCAGAACACCGGGCACCAGCGGGCGGGCGATCCTGTCCGCGAGACGAGCACGCTCGCCCTTCTCTGTCTGCGCTTTCTCTACCAGCTCCACGATCGTAGTGAGCGAGTTGTCGGTGCCAGCAGCCGTCGTCTCGACCTCCAGCGCACCGGCACTGTTGATCGCACCCGCCGACACCGCATCGCCGGGCTCCACCTCTACCGGGATCGATTCGCCGGTGATCGCCGAGGTATCCAGGCTCGAGCGACCAGAACGCACGACCCCATCGGTCGCGATCCGCTCGCCCGGCCGGACCACCATGACCTGGCCGACCGTCAGCTCTCTCGCCTGCACCTGCACAGTAGTGTCGCCCTGCAGGATCGTGGCTGTTTCCGGTACGAGCTTGAGCAGTGCGCGCAGGCCGCCGCGGGCACGGTCCATCGCCTTGTCCTCGAGCGCCTCAGCGATCGAGTACAGGAACGCGAGAGCTGCGGCCTCCTCCACGTAGCCGAGGATGACTGCACCGATGGCGCTGATCGTCATCAGCAGACCGATGCCCAGCTTGCCCTTGAACAGCTTTCGAACCGCTCCCGGCGTAAACGTCGAGGCACCCAGCAGCAGACCGACCCAGAACAGCACCAGCGCGGGGATCTCCTGGCCAGACCACTCCAAGATCAGGCCGGCCAGGAACGCGACCCCGGAGAAAACCGGCACCAGAACTCCGCGGTCTTTCCACCAGGGGCGCTCGGCCTCTTCGATTTCCTCGTCCACCGCGCTGGCAGGCTCGTGCTCGCAGCCACACGCCGCGCTCACGCGTCCACCCCCGTCGCACAGCAACCGGCCACCGTACACGCTGAGTCCACGCACGGCGCGTGCTCATCCACAGCCAGCGTCACATCCACCAGCGCAATGAGGGCAGCAGCGAGGTGCGGATCGGCGATCTCATAGCGAGTCTGGCGGCCTTCTGGTTCCGCGACGACGATTCCGCAATCGCGCAGGCACGTCAGGTGGTTCGACACGTTCGAACGAGTGAGTACCAGATCGCGCGAGAGGACGGCCGGATAGCTGGGCCCCTGGAGCAGGGTCATCAGGATCCGGGAGCGCGTCGGATCGGCCATCGCCCGGCCAAGCCGGTTCATTACATCGATACGGGAAGCAATAGTCAGCACGTACTGAACTATACAGCCATCGGTGACCAATCGCGATCGTCGAAAGAGGACTCGAGTAAGGCTTCCAGCGTCGTTGGTGGGCCCGGAGTATCCCCACGTCAGAGCGATCCTAAGCAGCAGGCTGTCGCAGCGCAGATGCCGACCGGCGCGTTTCCCGCTCCCACGCCTGGGTTGCGACCTGCACGGCGTCCCACGGTGAGCCGAGCGGGGGCGTGTACGACAGGTCGAGGTCACTCATCGCCGCGACAGTCATGCCGTGGTGCAGAGCCGTGGCGTAGGTGTCGACGCGCTTGGAGATTTCGGCACCGCGGGTGCCGACGAGCTGCGCGCCGAGCAGACGGCCGTCGTTGGTGTCTCCGGTGATGCGGATGCTGATGGGCGTGGCGCCCGGGTAGTACCGTTTGTGGTCGTCCGCGATCGCGGTGTGACTGTGCGGGGCGAAGCTGGCGGCTGTGGCTTCGTGGTCGCGGAGCCCCGTGCGTGCGGCCACGACGTCGAAGACCTTCACGACCTGCGTGCCGAGGCTCCCTGCAAATCGGGTGTCGCCGCCGATCGCGTTCTCCCCTGCGACGCGCCCTTGCTTATGCGCCGTGGTGCCGAGAGGAAGGTATGTGACGCCGAGCAGGCGGTGATGGGTGACCACCCCGTCGCCGGCCGCCCACACGTTCGGCAGGCCGGTGCGCATCTGTTCGTCGACGACGACAGCGCCGCCCGCTCCCGTGGTTGCGCCGGCTGCGGTGAGGAGGCTGGTGTTGGGTCGCACGCCGACGACGACGAGGACCACGTCAGCGTTGCGGGAGAATGCTTCGCCGTCACGGGTGCCGGTGACGGCGATCCGTCCGGCTTCACGGGCGACGGCTTCGACGCGCGTGCCGGTGAGGACGTCGACGCCGTGTCGGGTGAGTTCGTCGTGGACGAGGGAGCCGAGTTCGGGATCGAGGGTGGAGAGGACTTCGGGGCCGCGCTGCAGCTGGGTGACCTGGAGGCCCCGCACGGTGAGCGCTTCGGCCATTTCGAGGCCGACGTAGCCAGCTCCGACGATGATTGCCGTCTCGGGCTGATGTTCGTCGAGGTACTTCTCGAGCGCGAAGGTGTCGCCCATCGAGTGCAGCAGGTGCACGCCGTCGTCGGGGCCGAGCTGGTCGAGGCCTGCGATGCCGGCGATTGACGGGGATGCTCCGGTGCCGACCATGAGTTCGTCGTACGCGATGGTCGATTCGCTGCCGTGCGCGTCGCGGACCGTGAGTCGTCGGCTGTCGACGTCGATACCCGTGGCGAGGGTGTCCAGGCGGAGGTTCATGCCGGTGGCTTCGAGATCCGCGTGGGTGCGGTGGGCGAGCGACTGCCAGGGCTGCACCTCGCGGGAGAAGTAGTACGGGATGCCGCAGATCGAGAAGTTCGGATACGCATCGGCTACCACGACGGTGACGTCGACGGACGGGTCGAGTTCGCGGGCCCGGAGGGCGGTGGAGATTCCAGCGTCGCTTCCGCCGATCGCTACAAGATGCATGAGGGTGCCTTTCAGGGCTGGTTTTCGAGTTGCTGAGGGACCACGACGTCGCCGGCCGTGCGGGAGGCGGTCGGGTAGAGGGCGAGCAGCACAGCGAGGCCGATCGCAGCCCCGACGAGCTGTGCAGCGATGAACGGCGCGACAGAGGCGGGCGCAATGCCGGCAAAGGTGTCGGTGAACATGCGGGCGATCGTCACCGCGGGATTCGCGAACGACGTAGAGCTTGTGAACCAGTACGCGGCGCCGATGTACGCACCGACCGCGGCCGCCGTGGCAGATCCCTTGCCCGTGCGCGCGAGCGCGAAGATCAACAGCACCAGTCCCGCCGTGGCGACCACCTCCCCGACCAGGTGTCCACCGGTCGCGCGATCATTCGATGAGAGCGCGGGGGCCGCGTCGAACATCACTCCCGCCAAGAACGTTCCGGTGATACCGCCGAGAACTTGCGCGAGCACGTACGGGGCGAGGTCGCGCAGCGGGAGTCCCGTCCGGGCGCGGCCTCCGAGCAGCCAATCCGCGATCGACACCACGGGGTTGAAGTGCGCACCGGACACGGGGCCCAGCATGAGGATCAGGACCGTCAGACCGAGCGCGGTGGTCAGGCTGTTCTCCAGCAGTTGGAGGCCGACGTCATCCGGCGAGAGTCGCTGCGCCGCGATGCCGGAACCCACAACGATCGTGACGAGCAGGCCAGTTCCAAGGAACTCGGCAGCAGCTCGGCGCAGCAGGTGAGGTCGCGCGGGCTCGGACTGGGAGCGGGTAGCAATGTTCATGTCGGCTTATCTTGACCCGAGAGGTGTAGTTCAGTCAAGATTGAAACAATGAACACTGAACGAACTGATCAGGTGGAGGCGCGCGCGGCGAAGCACGCCGCGCTGGGTGACCCATCTCGCCTGCGGATCGTCGACCGTCTCACGCTGGGCGACCTCTCCCCCACCGAAATCGGGGTGGCGTTGGGCCTTCCTTCCAACCTCGTCACGCACCATCTGAATGTGCTGGAGTCCGTGGGGATGGTCTCGCGTTCTCGCTCGGAGGCCGACAAACGGCGCAGCTACGTTCACCTGGCCGAAACTGCACTTCGCGGGCTCACTCCGGGCCGAGTGGAGCGCGCGGATCGCGTCGTGTTCGTCTGTACGGCGAACTCCGCCCGGTCGCAGCTTGCTGCGGCATTGTGGTCTACCCGCAGCAGCATCCCGGCGTCATCGGGAGGAACGCACCCGGCCGAGCGGATAGATCCGGGCGCGGTTGCTACAGCCGAGCGCCACGCCCTCGCGCTGCCTACGGAATCACCGCGCGCCCTGACTTCGGTCCTGACCGATTCGGATTTCGTGGTGACGGTGTGCGATAACGCTCACGAAGAACTCGGCGTCTCCGGGCACCTGCACTGGTCGATCCCCGACCCCGTGCGGATCGGCACCGATGACGCCTTCGACACCACTTACGACGAGCTGGAGCGCCGCATCGCGGAACTCGCGCCCCGTCTCGCCGCCAGCTGAAACCCAACCCGGAAGAAAACCCGTGACCGACACCACCCCCACCGTCCTATTCATCTGCCAGCACAACGCCGGCCGCTCACAGCTCGGCGCAGCTCTCCTAGAGCACCTGGCCGGCGACCGATTCCGCGCCACCTCCGCAGGCCTCGCCCCTGCCGACCAAGTGAACCCCGCCGTGGCCACCACAGTCGCAGAACTCGGAATGGACATCACCGCCCGGGCACCTCGCGCCGTCACCATCGACGACCTGGATACTGCCGACATCGTGGTCCTGATGAAGCCCGGACTCACCCTGCCTTCCACCCCCCGCGGCGAAGTGCTGGAATGGTCGTTCCCCAACCCGGAGTCCTGGGACGCCGAAGCAGTGCGCCCGCTGCGCCAAGCCGTATCCGAGAAGATCCAGAGCTCACTTCTCAACCGTTGAGCTGACTGGAGCGGAGCGCCAGAGGTCAGCGAATACGCCTGCCAAAACCCTCTGACGGCTCACGTTTCTGGACCCCATTCAGCGGCTGTACGAGTCATCCCGCCGTACACGATCATTCTCGGCGGGGTCGGTAGCTTCGCCGCCGATCGGTGCTGCGACAGGTTTCATGAGAATCCGCCACCTTCCATGAGAACTGCGACAACATTCGTGAGAAAGTGACGACTTTCGTGAGAAACGACAGGCCTGTCGAAATCTGCTTGATGTCCGATCTCACGAGAGTTGTCGTGAGATCGGATCGCGATCCCGCGAGTTTCCGGGACAGCTGTAGCCGGCACATGGAGCGACTTGCCTCATGACGCTTATCAAAATTCCGACGACGAGAATGATCGACCAAGCTGACTTGCTCGAGAGGCGTTGGAGCCAGTCACCTGTGGCAGGGTGGATCGCCGCAGGGCCGCGGGCATGGGCACCCACTGCACCAGGGGCGCGGTCTAGGAAGACTCTGCTGCGATCGGGATGTCGATATGCCCGCGAGCCACGACGACGTTGCGCTGGATGACGTAGCACTCCACGTAATGATTCCCTCGGAAGGAGGTCACTTCGCGGCGCTCGGTGCCGTGGGTCGGACGGATGATCTCACCGCGTACGTGATCCCGCCGCTCAGCTTCGGCTCCTCGGTTCAGTACCTTCCAACGCACCTCATATGATCCCGGCACGTCGATGTTGTCGATCGCGAACGTAAGTTGTTTCTTTGCGGGCAGTAGCGAGAACAGGTTGAGAAATGAGTTCAGCGAGGTAGGACGGAATCCGTCCTGGGTCACGGTACAGCTGATCTCGACCGAAAAACGGATGTCCACGGGATGGGTGTCCTCGATGAACTCCTCCGTGTCGTTGAACGATCTGGCTGCAAGCGCATTCTCCCCTCCAGCCACTACTGCTGGGACGGACTTTCCGAATACTGCTCTCCACTTCTTGTACTCGTTCTTCTGACCAGCAGCGTCGACCGCCTCGGTGCAAAGCTCAGCGCCGGACGCAGCCTTCTTCTGGAAGCGCTTCTTGACTCGAACGCGCTGACGGCTTCCAAGCGCCAGATAGAAATCGTGGTCCACCTGGTCCGCGAGGTACAGAAGGAAGTCGCGCATCATCTCGCCGTAGGATTCGGACGTGCCAGAGCGATGTTCCGTCGTAGACGTTAGGAAATTGTACGCAAGGGTGTCTACGAGCAGCCCGCCCATCACGACTCCTTGCTTGTTGCGCCATGCTCGAGCGAGCTTGCACAAGCGTCGCAGATTGCCACTAGTAGCTGAGTCTTCCTCGCTGATTGCGGAGATCTCATCGCGAGGCTTCGTCATCTTCCACGAGTCGCTGTAAGTGTCCGGGTAGTCGAAGGACCCGTCCTCGTTTTCGAACACGGGCTGCACCTCGAAAGTGAAGTTCGAGAACTCCACTACGACGACCAGCCTGTCGACCCCGACAGTCGTCGTCGGATACCGCTTCTGGATCGCAGCGCGGGCGCGCCGCAGCGCTTTGAGCGGCCCGCCTTCCTCCTCGTATGAGGCGCGCAGACTGGACGGCAATATGTACAGGAGGTCAAGGTCCGATATACCTTTGATCGCTGTCCAACGACCGTAGGAACCGACCATCAGCTTGTTCGCCGTGGAGCCGGTCAAGCTGCGGAACTCGCTGTTCAGAGCTTTCGTTACTTCGTCCCGCCGGTCGGCGATGCTCTCAGCAGTGTTGACCCTGAGATTGGTGAGGAGACCATCGAAGATGTCACCGGTTTGCGACATCAGTGCTCCCAATCCTCTCGAAGCGCCTCCGGCAGCATCAAATCGATCTCCTGCGTGCTGAGAGTGAGATCTTCCTTGTCCTTCAGGCCGGATTGAGCCATGGCATACGCCTGCGGTGTCGTTCGCGGGGCGTCCTTCAGCACGGCCTGAGCCGCCTTCTGCAGCTCGTCTCGTTTCTGCCGCGCCTGGTCGAGCGGCAGAGACTCGGACTTCAGGTCCACAATCAGCGACAGATACGACTCCCGCAAGTTCCATAGCAAAGCCGCGGTGTCGCGGTGCTGCTGCATCTCCTCGCCGTATCGGAATGTCCGGTCACCCAGGCTTGCCGCCGTGACTAGCACGGCGATGAAGGAGGTAGCTAGCGATGCCCACTGCGGGTCCAGCAGCAGCCCGAAGAGTGACGCTAGGAACGTCCCCGATCCGACCGCCGTGAGAACGAACTTCCAGACTCTTTGCCTCCGCGAGGACATCGCGCAGATGTCAGCTTGCTTCTCATGGGTCTTCTGCGTGTACGCGATGCGCCCATATAGCTCTCTCACCTGGTTGAGAAGCAAGTCACGACCCGCCTCTGACGGTTCTGTCTCTCGTCGATGCATCTTTCCCCCAGCCCACGGCGACAGTCCGCCGCAAGTGCATGCTAGCGGCGGACACCGACACGGCCCGTTTCGAAGGCGAACCAATGGGCGTAGCTCGGCCGGAACGTTGGGGACGAAGTCCCGCGCAGGCTACGACTCTTTCCGTTCACCCCAGAGAGAAACGACTCTGCATGCCCCGGAATTTACATCCGGCTCACAAGCGCGATCCGTCATGAAGCCTGAGCGAATTCACCGATAGAGGCGACGCAGTCGCGCTACTTCCTCGATTTAGAGAGCTAGCGGACATTCCCGCAACGTCGAGGACGACGAGTACAGTCTGACCCGTGAGCGATTCGTCTGGCCAGCCTCGTGTACGCGGTGTGATTGAAAGCGTCAATGGGCGTGCGAATGGTCGCGGCATCCCTGAGCTCAGCCAGGCCGTTCTTCGTCTGGAGGATGGGTCGACGCTCGAGGTGCGTATGCCGCGGCCATTGGGAACAGAGCGGTATTTTCAGGCGCTCCCTGTCGCGTTCGATTTTGTCGACTTTGGTGTTTGCCCGATCTGCTTCGCGCCGGAGCCGCGAAGCCGAGAGCATGTGCCGCCCCACTCAGTTGGCGGGAGCGTGATCACGATGACCTGTGAAAATTGCAACAACGAGTTCGGCAGCAAGTACGAGCCGCACCTGCGCAATTGGTATGAGAACGCGATCGGGAAGGTACGACTCTCGGGCAAGACCGTTCCCGGCCGCCGCAGCGTTGGCGAGTACCTACTACGCGAGAACGCATCCGGCGGGTTTGTTCTCTTCCAACACGGCAAACACGACCCGGCGGTCTCTCAGATCTTGGGAGAACAGGAGTTCGAGATGAGCTACGAGATTGTCGACGCAACCCGTTCGCACATCGCAGCGGTCAAGACTGCATATTTGGCCGGATGCGTTGCGCTGCACGCGATCCCGCGGACGCCCCGCGCTGATGCGTTGAGAGCTGAGCTCCTCGTTGCCCGAGACGTGCCCCGTGACCAGAAGGCTGAGCTCGGCGACGTAGCGAGGTCCATCAAGGTCGCGCGTTCCGCACACGAACCGAGCCCTGGCGAGATCATCTTGATGGCAGCCTCGGATGAACTAACGGAATCGGCAATGGTGATCAGCTTCAATCGCGTCTTCGCCGTCGATTGGCCGTTCGACCCGATCACGGGATTCACAAGGCGTGTGGACTGATGGCGGCTCAGAACGATCGTCGCGGCCAGAAGAAGGTGGCACCGACGATCGAGCCCGCAAAGATCGTGGAACGCTTTGTTCTGCGTGCGCGACGGGTTGCCGCGCACTCACTCTCGCAGTCGAGGGACCGCCTCCAGGCGTTCGCCAACACCATGATCCGCGGCAACATCGATCTCGCGGGCCGCTTTACCGTCGTAGAGGACCTGCCCGATGAGGAGACCTTCGAGTCTCTCGTCGCTCGCCTGCGCCCGCTCACGGTCGAGTCGGAGCCGATCTTTTACAACCGGGTCCTCGACGCGATCACCGCATTGACTGCCGGGGCGGCATCAGCTTCCGATAGGCAGCGAATCACGGCCCTACGAGCAGCCTGGGGGTCTACGGAAATCCAGGGAACACAAGTCCAGGGATACACCGTTCAGGCGGTCGGACCCGATCATGCACCGACCAGCATCGTCTCGGATACGCAACTTGCGGCAGGCTGGCTCTACGCAGATCTCGTCCACGCGGACCCCCGCGGAGCGAAGGTGGCGGCGCTCGAGCATGATCTCAAGGAGCGCTACACCGCGGCGGTTCGCGTGTTCTCGCGCATCGCAATGCTCACACTCGACACATTGGACCTTGTTCGCGACCTGCAAGAACGATCGCTGATCATGTTGCCTGATGATGCATGGACGTCCGCGGTAAGCGTTCACGAGTCGGAGTCACCGATCGATGTGCGCGTGTTTTACGCCGACACCGGCACCGCGGTCCCTGATCTAGCGGAAGGCAGCGACCTGCCGACCGAATGGTCGCGCTTCACCGTCTCTGACCTGTTCCTGCAGGACCCCGCCAATCAGGTGTCCCTCACCCTTCAGACTGGCGACGAGCATACGAACCTCGAAGCCGCAGTCATGCACCGTCGCCCTGAAGAAGGCGGCGTCGAATGGGACATTTTCGTCGATGGGTGCCTCATCCTCACCTTCGCGTTCACATTCGAGAACGATCGGGCAGTCGCATGCACCCTCGCTGAGGAAAAGTACCTCGAACTCACAAACGCGCAAAAGCTTCGCTCCACACAGCTCGCACGGCGCCTGCACTCAGCAGATCGCGCGGTGTTCGACGTCCCCGGCGGAAACATCACCATCTCGATGGAGGACCTCAGCGCCGAAGAGGAACTCCAGATGCGCGTTATCGAGGAGGCGCTCAGTGATGTGATCGAGATCGAGAGGATCACGGGAAATGAGATCGGAGTCTGCAACGGACGCTTCACTAACCTGGAACGCGTCAGACTGCGGCAGACACGTCTGATCTGGGAAGGCAAAGTCGTCCATGCCCGCCTAAAGAGCGCGACCGTCACCTCACCATCGGGAAATCCACCGCAGGTCATCACCATCAAGGAGGGATCGATCGCGTTCGCCGGGCAACAGATCCCAACGCCCGCGACGCACCTCTGGCATCAGCAGCTCGAGGTGCATCCCACCACGGCGACCGACAGCCCCGGGCACCCGCGCGACTACATCATGAGTCCGCCGCAAGGCGAGCACCTTGTAGCGTGGGCCCCCACACGGTTAGTCCGCTCTGAAACCGAGCCAGTGCTCGCGTCGCCGTGGGATCTCACCGGAATCGATGAAAAGTCGTTCCCGTAGCACCGACGAGTTCGGCACAACGCAGTCGACGCGCCGAGCACGGACAGAGCACCGGCAGCCCATCAGTTCCGTCTCGGCCAGCAAGGCAGGCGCGATCCTCACCAGAACTTTCCTGCACGCGGGCTTCACCAACTACGCCATAGTGGCGGGCTGCAGATGGCGATCGACGCGAAACGCGCCTGTCTCACCTGGAGCCGCCTGCGGAGTTCGCGGTGCCCGCCGAGTGGGAACGCACCTATCGACCACTCGCCGTGAAGACCCCTGCAGCTGGCGAGATCCTCACGCTCACGTACACAGCTGCACCCCGCACTACCCTCCCCAATCAGAAGCGTCCGGGGCGAGGTGCCCGTGCGCAGCCATTGGCGTAGCGGTCAGCCTGCACTCTCGAAGGCCGCGAAGCCCCTAGAGCTTCCCAGCGAGGACCATCGCGCGCATCGCGATCTTGCCGGCATTCATGATCCCGTATCGGTCTTCGACCCGCGCGGCGAGCTCGTTCACGGATTCTCCTGCTTCCGCGGCACCGAGCACGCTGCCGAGCAGCACCGATTGATCGTAGACATCTCCGCCGGGGGCTAGGAACTGCGCCATCAGCTCTTCGGTGGGAGTGAGGGGTTTCCCGCGCAACGGAGTGCTCACCTTCCATCGAGCATCCAGGCGGTTCAGCGAGTACCACTTCGCTCTCGACCGGACGGAGCTCGGCGATAGTTTGACGCCACCTTTCCCCGACGTCACGGCTGCGCGAGCCCAGATATTTCCCCCCGCTCCTTGAGGCTTCTGGAAGGTCATGTCGCTGCGCGCGATGACGGCCATCGGCTGCAGCATCAGGGTAAAGACGCAGGAGTCATGGACCTCGAGCCGGATCCGGCTTTCGTCCTCTCCCCAGCTGCCGCCTACCAGCTGACCCGACACTCGCAAGTCCTCCGCACCCTTCGAGCTGAAGAGCAGCGCCGGGCTGAGTACCGTCACCGGGGTTCGGCCCTTGTTGATCACTGTGATGACAGCGACATCGAGTGCGGGACCGTCCAGTCTGTATGGCATCCGCCAGTCGATGGCATCGGGGTTCTCCATATCTGCCGGAGAGGCACGTACCATCCGGAGGCCATCGGTTCGGCCGAGCTCGAGTTGCACCTTCAGGATGCTGCCGCCCCATACCCACTCCCGGACAGCCCAGAAGAGTGCCACAGCCGCGACGACCAGGATCCCCACCTGCACCAGGTCGGCAAGAGGATTAGGGGCCGGCGCGACGCAGGCGAGGGCGGCTAGATAGATCACGTGGCCTCCTGGCGGTCACGTGATCTTACCGAGGCCGACGCTCTGCGCTTCTCCGGACATGTTCGGCACGGGTCACTCGTAAGGGAGGGCGCTTCGCACAATCTTCAACGCTCCTGCTCGAGCAGCCTCGGCGAGCACCCTGCCGTGAAACAGTGGCCCTGTTCGGTACATTGATGCGACCGACTGGATCTGTCACGTATTGAATCGTCTCGCCTCGAAAGACCACGAATGGAGCCCCCATGGCCCAGGACTACCCGCTCGAGGAACTCAGTCCGCGCGCTTTCGAACAAATGACGATCGCCGTGTGTGAGGAGGTGTTCGGTCCAGGGCTTGAAGCCTTCGGGGCGGGGCCGGACGGGGGGCGCGAGGCCACCTTCCGTGGGCTCATTCGGTGGGGCACCGAGCCTGACGATCCGAACGTGTGGGATGGGTACACGGTGATCCAAGCGAAACAGCGCGAGCATCACTCCGTCGATCCCGCTAACAACCTCTCTTGGCTTCTCAAGCAGATCGACGCGGAACTCGAGAAATGGCTGGACATGTCCAGCACCCGGGCTTCAGTCCCGGACCACCTCCTTTTCGTCACGAACGCCCGCATCTCGAGTGCGCCGGGCGCCGGCATCGACCGCCTCACCGCGCACCTTGCCAAATGGTTGGACAACCCCGCGTCCGGCGACCCGAGAGTCACCCTGCGAAAGCGCGGCCTTCGACAGATCCGGGTGTGGCACCGAGACAAAGTCAACTCTCTTCTCACCGCGCACGGATCCGTGCGCAACGGGTTCAGGGCTCTCCTCACCGTGGGTGACCTGCTCGAACGCCTCACTCAGATTTCCGACACCTTGAGGCCCGACGAGCTGCATCCCTTCTTACACACCCACGCGGGAGCGGCGCTGTCCGCCGAACGCTGGGTCCATTTTCAAGAAGCTGGCGGCAGCGACCGCGAGTCCGTCGAGCAGATCGTCATCGACCTGAAAACTACCGACGAAGACGCAACGGAGTCTACGGTCCTCTCCGAGATCTTCACCCGGTCAAGCGCTGTGCTGAAACCCATGATGGCCGATCGGGTGGAGCGCCCCCACGTCGTCATAACCGGACGAGCAGGAAGCGGCAAGAGCACCATCACGAAATTCGTCACGCAGGCATTTCGCTCACAATTTGCGGCAGAAGAGTCTCTGCCACCCACCGCTCGGCACGTCCGCGAAGCAACCGAGGCAGCATTCCGCGGCCTCGGGACGGATGGTCCTACCGGGCGGCGATGGCCCGTGCTCATCAGGCTCACGGATTTCGCTGCGGCCATCGGGCCGAGCGGCGACCTCATGCTGCTCCGATTCCTCGCCGACACGATCTCGCGCCGGGCCGACATCGACATCAAACCGAACGTCCTCAAACGGTGGCTCACCTCCTGGCCGTCGATCATCATCCTCGACGGGCTCGATGAAGTGACCGCGCTCGAGGTCCGCCCACGAGTGCTCGACGCGATCACCTACTTTGTGGAAGACCTCGAGAACAGCAACGCCGACCTCCTCTGCATCGTCACCACCCGCCCCTCCAGCGACGCGGAACGATTCATGCCCGAACGATTCCGTCAACTTAACCTCACCTCCCTCGATCGGGAAACAGCAGAACGCTACGGGCGCATGGTCACTCAACGGCGCCTCGCCGACGATCCGGACCGCCGAGACCCACTCCTCGCGTCCCTGGAACGTCAGTTCTCACTGAGCACGATGCAACGCCTCATGAAGACTCCGCTCCAGGTACTGATCATGACGATCATCCTGGAGCGAGTCGGAACACTGCCCTCGGACCGCTACCAGCTCTACTCCCAGTACTTCGACACGATGTACACGCGCGAAGCAGGAAAACCCACCACCCTGGCACCCCTCCTCGCGTCACAGAATCACGCCATCATCTATCTGCACGAAACGGTCGGCCGGGTCCTCCACATCAAGGCGGAAACTTCCGGAGGCGAAAAATCGGTGATGCCCCGCGGGCAGATGCGCGAGCTTCTCGACGCCCGACTCACCGAACTCGAACACGACACAGACCGCCTCCGAACCCAGATCGGGGACCGGATCATGCAAGCCGCAACCGAACGGCTCGTCCTCCTCGTGCCCGCCGAAGACGACGGGTTCGCCTTCGAAGTCCGCAGCCTTCAAGAACTCATGGCTGCTCGGTCACTCGTGAAAACCAACGACGCCAACCTTCGCACGCGGCTCATCGCCCTCGCCCCCAGCCCGCACTGGCGCGCAACCTGGGTGTTCATGGCCGGATACGTATTCTCCAACGGCACCGACGAACAACGAGAAATGATCGTCCACATCGTGGAGAACGTCGACATCGGCGAGACGTGGCCCGGCTGGTTGAGCCCGATCGGCCCCGAACTCGCCGCTGCCCTCCTCGACGATGGCCTCGCCACCCAGACACCTAAATGGCTGCGCCGACTCGTCCAAGTCGCCCTCCGAGCATTGACCGGCCCGGCACCACGCAACATGCAGGCGTTCGCGGACGGCCTCACCGCAGCAGCCAGCGCCGATTCCACCACACGAAGCCTCATTCGCAACACACTCATCCAGGCCCTATCCGGGACTCCACGAGCAAGTCACACCGCCCGGTTCCTCCTCGCGATGACCAAGCTCGACGCAGGGATCAGTCAGGCAGCGCTCCGGGACGCCACAGAACCGATCTTGTCGAGAACCTCCGAGACCTTCGACTGCCTCGGCACCGTCCTCGAAGACCACATCTCGTCGCTGCCAGAACCCGGCGACGCGGTCGTGGCCCTCAGACCCCTCCTCGATGCTTTGAACTTCTACCACGCACCACCGTTCGGCAGCGGCGAGGTCGGCGTGACCCTCGTGCACAACGACACCGTCACCGACAATTCGACCGCGCAACTGATCGACGACCCACACACCGCCGCACTCCTCGAAGTCCTCATCGCCTCTCTCCCCCTCGAGAGCTGGCGCGTCCCGCACGGGGTGTCTGTCATCTACGAACGCGGCGCCGGCCGCCGCCCCGTCTCCGACCAACTCGACTGACCGTCACGAAACTGCACGCGAACCCCAACCGCCGCGCGCGCCGCACACATGCACGGAGACGAGTGGAGATGAAGTCGGCCATTTCGGGCTGTTCCCCACTTCGGCGACGCGGGTCGTGGTGCCGATCTTGCCGCTGGGCCTGACCAGACCCCGCTCAGCAGCCGGTGGCGACACCGACCGGAGACTAGGGACGCTTCTTCGACCCAATCGACTTGAGCCCGCGGCGTCCACGGAGTAGACCGAGGTCCCGTCCTTGGTGCGGTCGTTCGAGCCGGCTCAACACAGCGTGTTGGGTCTCTGGCGTCCAAAAGATCGTGAGGCGCTCTCGAGCTCGGGTAACCGCCGTGTAGAAGATGCTGTGTGAGAAGCGGTCCTCGTTGGCGTCGGTGATCACAACCTTCACGGAATCGTACTCGAGACCTTGCGCCTTGTGGATGGAAACCGCGTAGGCGACTTGGAACGGAACCGTCTTGCTATTGGACTCGTCCTCCTCGTCGGTACTCCCCTGCTCCGAAACGGAGAAACGGACCGTCGAGCCGCCGAGCCACTGCAATCCGGAGACTCGCGCGACATCAAATGCCGTGAGTATCCGATCTAACTCGATGTCAAACTGGATCTGACCGGGGAAGGTTTCGATTCCAACAATCGTTCCTTTGAGGTTGTTGTAGATGACTCCTCTGAATCGCGAGGTGTCCCCGAATAAGACGGGGTCGCCGATCTTGTACGTTGAGACGCCCCAAACGGTCGCTTCGCCAGGATTGCCGCTCTGGAGGAACCGGTTGATGTTGTTGATGCCGTATAGGCCGTCGTAGTTGAGGCACAGGATGATCTCTTGGTCATTGCGCGGTGCGAAGAGGGTCTCGTCGAGCACGGCTGAGTAGCCGTAGTGAGCCAGCAACTCTTCGATGTTCGGCTCGATGCCGCGCACGGCATCCCAGAACTTCAGTAGCTGGGCGCTCTTCGTGCGGTAGGGGCTGGTGAGCTCGAACACCGAGGAGTCCGGCAGGAACGCCGGAGCCAACGTGAACCAGTTGCCGAATTTTATTGATTCGATCTGGTAACTGTCCCCGACAAGAACAAGTAGTTCGAACGACGTCCGCCGTAGCACCTGGAGGAGATCGTCGTTGCTGACGATGCTGCACTCGTCAATGAACAGCACGTCAAATTCGGTGCCGGTGTCGTTCCAGAGGTGGCTCGCGATCGTTCGAAACGTGGAGTTCTGGGCACTGACGCGCCGCTCAAGGTTGTTCTTCGCCGGATTGGTGTGCGCCAGGAACAACTTCCTCTTGTCGTTGAAAAAGTGAGCGATGTGGTCGATCATCGTCGACTTTCCCGTGCCGGCTGCACCGTAGATCAAGGCGACCTGGGAACTCGCGAACAGTGCTTTGAGCGCTGCCTCTTTCACCGGATCATCCACGTTCACCGTCGGCGTCTCCTCAAGCCATCGCTCGACCGCCTCGGTATATCCGCCGATCCCAGATTTGGCGTGGGCCTGAAGTTCTTCGATGGTCTCGACCGAGTCGTCTTCGTACTCCTGGACGAAGACGTGCTTCTTGTCGTGGACGAGGTCCCGCGCCGGGCGGTGCCCGTGCCAGAGCTTGCTGTTGAAGGTCGCGATCAAAGCGTCAATGTCGCCGAAGCGCTCAAGCTCCTCATCGGGTGTGTAGAGCATGCCGTGCTGCTCGACGTTGTTCTTTACACGACGAGCAAGCAGCTCGTGGACGCGGTCACGAGTGTCCAGACTTTCGACCAGGTCGGAGAACGTGACGTTGTGCTTTTTCGGCGAGGTGCAGAAGGGCATTGAATCGAATGGCTTGCATCCGCGATCCAGGTTGAGATTCGAAAGCAGGCTAGAGGTTTGAGAGCTGTACTGCTGCTTGAGGATCAGGTTATTCATCCTGAGCATGAGGTAGCGGATCATGTTGTGCCCGGGGCGATGGCGGGAAATCAGATCGCGGGCCCTCTCAAGCACGGGAAAGATCGCCGCCTTCTGGACGCGCCGCGTGGCATCCTCTCGTAGCCCCGCAAACCTAGTGTCAGGAAGCGCGACGACATCGAGGAGTCCAGTCTCCGTTCGAGTCAAATACTCCATAAGCACGCGGTACTCACTGGACCCTGACGATACCTTCGACGCCACTCCGAACAACCGAGCGAAGTTGTCGAACTCGCACGGACGAATCGAGACCTCCCAGTCCGTGATGATGGTGATCGGCATCGTCTGGCCGAGCACGTCGATGGCTTCGGAAACCACGGTAAGGTTCGCCGCGTACTTGTCCGTCATCTCGATGTCCGTGAAGGCAATGATTCGGTCGACCTTCTGCAAGTGATCAGTCGTCGCGCGGAAGACTACCTCGTAGAGAATCCGCCCCTTCGTGAAGATCGGCCGGATTCGATGGACGTAGTACCGGTTCCGAACACCTCCTGGTGTCGGATTGGCGCGGACGGCATCGATCCGGGCGGCGATCTTGCGGTGGTACTCGCGAAGTGAAGGATCGAGGTTGACCGGAAAATCCTCCAGATTATTGAGCGTCTCAATCTTGCAAGCTGCCCGCAGCAGCAGGCGTAGCCTGATGAGGTACTCGTAGTACTTGAGCATCAGCCGCTCGGAGGTGTCACCATCCATCGTGTAGTGCGACACGCTCTCCTGTAGCAATTTGTGGAAACGGTGCAGGAACTGAACGCGCTTCGGCGCTGACCCGATGGCGACCAGCGCCGCCTGAATCGCGTCGTAGTCGTAGTCAGCATCAGCACGGCCCGTGTGAAGGCGAACCGCTGCTCCCTCTACGAGATTTCGAAGGTGTGACAAAACCACGAGCGACATAAGTGCACGATCGCCTTTCAGCGCAGCGATGCTGTCACAGATGGCACGATCGGCGCTACGGATCTGATCATCGACTGTTCTCATCGCCGCCCCCTTGCAAGCCTCGTCGTGTCCAACCTGTGGCTCGTGCCAGAGCGCTGGGATGGATCGCTGTACGCTCAAAGTACCGCGCGTGGTTGCAGTACGTCACGAACTAGCCGAGTTCCGTCCAATCTTCAGCACGTACCTCGGCAGCCGAGCTACGCTCGAGCACTTCATAAATTGACGAGCCACCCCTACATCCGGCATGTACCCCACCGACCAAGCGCACGAGGCTCTCAACGCACGCGGCTTCTCCCACCCGAAGGAGACACTCCGGCGCATCACTCGGCACCCGGCGTCGCTGACCACTCACGCTTAGCCACTTCCACCTCAAACTCAAGGGGGTCGTAAGCTCGCGCTATGACGATCTCGGAGCCTTCGTCGGACACGTCAAGGCGGCTGCACGTCCAAACCCCCGAGCACTTACGGGGAGATGCCTGATCATGGATAGACGCTCGCATCAGCGCTCCGCACTGCTTGTGCTCGACGTCGATGGCACGATCTCCAGGATCCACCGCGAGGAAGAGCGCACGCTGCACCAGAACGCACAAGGCTGGCGCTCCTGGATGACGGTCGACGATGACCTCGTGGACGCGCTTGACGATCTCGCACTGCGAGCCGACGTGCAGTTCGCGTGGTTGACGACTTGGCCGCGCGATCAGGTCGGCTGGTTGATCCGCGAGCCGTTACGCGGCAAGCTCAATGGCCCTTACGTGCCCTGGCAAAACTGGCCAAAGAGTGGATGGCGGACGATGAGCCTCATCTCGCACATCCGGCAGACGGGCCCAGATGCGGTCGTGTGGGCAGACGATCGAGCTCCCGAGGACGCTGAGCAACGGCTAACCGCGATGACGGAGGTCCCATCGCTGGTCGTCCGCCCCGACAAGTTCGTGGGCCTCACCCTTGCCGATGTTGGGCAAATTGATCAGTTCCTAGACGAGCAGCTCGTAGTCTGAACGTCCGCCAGGCAGGGCGGCCCTCATTCGGATGCTTCCCCGGCCTTGGCACGAGCGTGAGACGCGCAGAGTGCCCACACCCACATTCGGATCGTGTAGGTCCTCGCCGGTGCCCCGCATTCTTCGCAGGTCCTCGTGCTCTCCCACTCAGCAGCAAGGATGGCGTCGCTGAACACTTCGTTGTAGTCGTAGACGTCGTCGGATGCACGAGCGTAAAAGCTGAGAGAGCCAAACTTTGATTTGATCTGCTGAACGACGTAGCCCGGAGCGATCGCCGCGAGCTTTCTGTCAAGCCGGTCGAGAAGCGGGTACCAGCCGGAGCTCACATCGATGAGCTCAGGCCAGCCAGGTTCGATGCGAGCAATGATCCGCCGAAGCCCCGGCGGAGCGTTCTCAGTCATATCGTCCCCTCCTGATCGACGTTCTCCGCTCTAGACGACTCGAACGGGCTAGTGGTGGCTCACGGGTACATCGGCTCGATGGGAGCCTACGTACCTTCGTTCGTTTCGTCAGCCACCTCCAGCGGTTCCGCAAGCAGGACCAGTGTGGAATGCTTCGAACCGTTACGGGCAACTAGGGACGCTCGGGACTGTTGCCGCCGTCGAGAATGCTCACGGAACGCGCGCCCTACGCGCAGACTGCGCATCACGGCCCTGTCGAAGCTAATCATTCCTCGACGACGCCACTCGATAGCGGCGTGACCTCGAAATCCCGTGACCGCCCGTCGGCGCTCCATGAACTCGAGTTCTGGGAAAGGACCCGGCAATCCACCGGTGTCGGGCAGCAGGTGGGTGAAGAGTTCGGCGAACGTCGGACCGAGGCCCGTGCGGCGTCGAGTCTGCGCGATGAAGATGGCGGCAGCCAGCGCCCATTCCTCCGCGGTGTCATCGCCGGTGAACTCTTCGAACATGTACACCCATTCTGTAGGCGGCGGACTCGTGATGTCCTGCCACCAGATCGGGAACGCCTCACACATGACGCACACCATCACATTTCGCGGTCGCATGCACGGGCCGATCCCGCGGCGCGACCGCCAGTCACCGGGATGGGCAGCACACGTGCAGGGAGTAGCGGAGCAATCCGACGAAGATGATGATTGTTTCGTATGGCCTCCCAAATTATGCCATACCGATTAGGCCAAGCATGAGAGCCCGGATCTAGACGCTTGGAAGGTGCGCCAGCGGAACGACGACTTGGAAGCAGATTGGGATGCGTTCGCGCAGCGCTTCGCCACTTCCCTTCGCACTGCTCGCCACAAAGCCAATCTGAGCCAGGAAGACGTGGCCTACCGCGCCGGGCTGACCCGGTACACGTATCAGAAGTACGAGAAGGGCGAATCACGCCCCGGCCACCCGGCTAACCCGACGTTGCGAACTCTCCTGGCTCTCACCCAGGTGCTCGGCATCACCTTGACCGATCTGGTCCCGGGGAACGCTCCCGATCTTCGAAGTCGCTGAGCGCTGTTCAGGCCCCTGCGTGACCCACGGTGCATCGTCGGCCCAGCCGGGAACGATGCGCCGGGATACGACCCGAGATGCAGGTGCCGCACGCACAGAACGCTCCAGGATGTCCGCTCTTCTGCCGGAGCGCGTGATGTGGCGCAGGAGAACCGCTTTCTCACGGTAGGACGCTTCCGCGACCCCCTTCTCAAATGGCGTTTTCGATACCGTCGCCCCGCTCGACTTCGGCATTCGGATCGCGGTGTACATCGCGGCGCGGTGAACCGCTACGACCGTGGCTGCGGTCGATTCCAGTTCCGCCGTCCGGCTTCCACCTCCAATGCCTACGACGAGCCCGATAAGCCCTTCGACCTGCTGGGAGTCGCTCTCGGCGAGTGCAAACAAGCTGAGCGTGACGTCAGGGTGCGTTAGCGTCACGAGCAGGTCAACTGCCGGCGCATACGAGCACGAGGCTCGGAGCCAGCGCGCGTCAGGTCGCTCTTGCCAGCTGTCGATGATCAAGCGCAGGGCAAGGTCGTATTCGCCCGTGTGCATCGTCACTCCACGTCTCCAAAGGACTCCTGAAATCGACTGTTCGGCGCGATGGCACGCCGACGGGGTGGACAGGAGTTCATCTTCACCGAGGAAGTGCCATCGACGGTGGCGAATGCAAAACCCACCTCCCCTACTGAACACCTCAGTCGGGTTTCCGTCGCTGCATACCAAGCACGCGGAGCGAGCGCGATCAACAACTTCGCACGTGGCGCAGCGTCGAAGCATCCACCGAACGTGGTGGCAGCGCCGATACAGACGGAAGCGTGCGCGCTCCTTGGCGAAGTACCCGGGAGGCAGCGCACCGATTGCCTCAGTCGCAGATGTGAATCGAGCGTTGGTCGAGCTCGACCTGTTGGCACCAACCGTCCGCTCCAAATAGTGGGTGAGCGCGCTGAGATCGAGCGAGTTGGCGACGGCCAACCTAGCCAGGAAACCGGCAGGCGTCTCCCCGGGCAGCGGAATCACACGACAGGGAAGAGTTCGCATGCCTACCTCGACCTCAGTTCCACACGATGGTTCAGCACATGCGCCCTGATCGCCTTGACCCTCGGAAGCATGCGCCTGGCAGCGGGCGTAAGCACGCAGCCGCCTTGCGTCGCGACCGCGGACCTGCCGATCCAGAGTTCCCGTCCCTGAATTCTCAGGCTGTCGAAGATGCCGTCCACGGCGCGATGCCCTAGAGAGTGCGCGGCGACTACGCGATCGAACAGCATTGCCAGTGCGTACCCACCGAGACCCTGCGACATCAGAACGTTCGCGAGACGAGCGTCAGTGAGCCGCGCAGTGAGCGCGATTCGCCGCGGAAATTGAAGAATCTCGTCATCCAGAAGTTCAGCTGCGCACCCACCTTCGAGATTTCGCAGTCGCAGCAACTCCGCGGCCGCATCAACTTCGGGTGACCGATACGGCACACCTCGAAGAGTGAGAGTTCCATTCAGCAGGCGTTGCGCGAGCAGGTGCTTGTGCCTCCCCGGCAGGGGAATATCTCGGCCGCTTCCGTGCCACCTCCGGTGTCGCACGCAGACCGGACCGTGCATACGCGCGACTGTGACCTGATCGCCTCGGGCGCACCGTCTGCAGAGAGCCACAGCTGCCGGAATCATGCGACAACTCGGGCATTCGACTTGACGCGTGGCGCCACCATGTCCACAGGCGCGACCGCCGGCTTCGCGGAGCAATGCACCATCCGGAAGCCCACCCAACGCCTCGATCTTCCGGAGGGCGCTTCTCGGTGTCACCCGAATTGGGAGGGTTCGATCCTCGCGTCGCAACGCCAACCAGAGGTCCTTTTCGCCGATTGCATTTGCGGCGCAAAGCCGCGCCCAGTAGCTCGCCGCCGTTTCTCCCGGATACAGGCGAACGGAAGTCGGAAGCCCGGGACGCGAGGTCATGCCGCACTCACAGGCGTTCGCGATCGTCGCGGCTTGCTTGTGTGGAGCGTTGCGGCCGTCTGACGGCGGGCAAGATCGCGTTCAAATGCGGCCGAATCGAGCTTCTCGGTTCCGTCGTCCATCGCGCTCAGGGCAGCGAACTGCAAGAGGTCCTTGAGCAGTCCGATCTCCCCGCCCGTCAGCGCGTGCAGTGTCGGCGCCGCGGACAGAATCGATCCTGGCCGTTGCTCTGCTAGACACAGTGAGCTCTCCATGGCGAGAAGCAGATCACCCCAGCGAGCCTTCTCCGCGGTCGAGATCAAAGGAAATGGTAAGGCCACGTGCACTTCGAATCGCTTCCCGATCTGCCCACCACGTGAGCCGTCGAGAAGTCCGGTCCCCTCAACTGCGATTCCGGCGTAGACGAACGTGCCTCCACATCGCTCGGAAAGCTGCTTGAGCATGTCTGATGCCTCGACGTTCTGCCGGTACTTCAGATCGAGGTGATGCACGTCATCGACCAAGACAAGTTCGGTGGAGCATCTGCGCAGGGCGTTCGAGACCGCTTCCAGCAGGTCCCCGTAGGTCATCCTGCTGAGAACCGGGAGACCAAGGAATCGGGCGAACTCATGCATCAGAGCTTTGGCTGAGCACTGGGCGGGTACCGCGACATACACGACTGGGAGCATGCCCGGCCCCGCAGCCGGGTGGCCGGTGTCTCGCCGCCTGCGTTCGTGTGCTCTACCGATCTCGACTAGCGAAGTAGTCTTGCCCTGGCCTGGCTCCCCCGAGAGGATCAGGCCTAGCTTCCCGACTCGTCGGTAGGCGTTGAGCATGACGCGATCCCGCACGGCTCGCTGGAAGGCTTCGAACTGCGGTGTCCGCACGAAGGCGCCTGCCTGCGAGTATTGAGCTCGTCCCTGGTTGTATAACGCGCGGTCCCCGAAGCTCATGGCCCGAAGCTCCTCGGATGTGACCGGCGCCGGGCGCTCATACGCGGTGTCGACGTGCTCGCGCCAGCCTTCCTTGGTCGCGATCTCGATCATTCGTCGATCCTCCGCCGCACCTCGTCGAGCCTGTCTCCGATGAGAGGGAAGCCACCGGTGTTAGGCCATTCCTCAGTAGAGGTGGTCTCGATGGACGAATTGTCATCGTCAGCAGGTCGTTTCTCGTCCTCGATGCCCTTCACACTGGTGAAGTTCATCGGATCTTCAGCGATCGCTGCCAATCGAGCGCGCTCTCGCCCGCTTCGCTTCTGACCGTTGCTTCGAGGGGCCGGATTCCCTTGACCGGCGAACGCCTTGATCGCCATCGCAAGCTCGCGACGTTCAGCATCGAGATCCGCGACACCACCGGAGCGCGACGTGCGAGCGTACCGCCAGACATCACCCAGCATCGGGAGTTCATGGACCTGATTGGACCATCTCAGAGGGATGAACTCGCCGTCCCGCTCGAGCCAGACGACGTGCAGATTGTAGGGGTCTACGCGGATCGGCCATCGGCCGTTCCGCGCTTTGTCAGGAGACTTGCGCCTCCACAGGCCTTTGAGCCGCTCGGAGTTGTAGACGCGGTTATCGATGCGCACGCCGTAGCGGTTCAGAACTCGGTAGTCCACAGGTAGCAGCGCGATGTAGTCGTCTCGCGTCAGCGGTACGTGGAGTTCGGGCACGTAAGCGCGGAACGCGCGACACATCTCGTTCGGCGACAACTTGATGCGCGGATGCAACGGGTCCCGCAGTCCGTCATGCGGACGATTCTGCCACTCGACCGCGATCCAGTCCTCTAGGAGCTCCTGGGCCTGTGCGATCGTCAGTAGTTCGTCGGATTCCGTGTCTGTGTCGCGCCCGCGATGTTCGACGCTGCGGCCGACATATCCCTTCACATGCTGCAGCAGCATTGAGTTGATTGCCCCGAACGCTCGCTCTACGTGCGGTTTGTCCGTTGGTGTGTGCGGCGCCGAGGTGATCAGCGAGATATTCAAGGTTTCACACGCAGCGCGGAAATGCCGCGACAAATAGTTTCGTCCGCGGTCGGTGGTGATCGTGTCCGGAAACACATACGGCTGCGCGATACGCAATCGCTCAAATCGCTCCTGATCGATCAGTTGATCGTCAGCCCATGCCGTCGAAATCAGCTGTCGGGTCTCGCGAACCCCTTCCATACGCCGGCCATAGGGCACCAGGGCCCGTGCAAGGACAGCCACCAGGTCGACGCTCTTCGTCCCTTCGGGGCGGAGCATCGCGGCAAGAATCGAGCGCGTTGCGACGTCAAGGAGAATCGTCAGTTCGGGCCGGCCGACGGTTTCGTCATCGATCCGCAACATGACATCAATCCGCGTGGAGTCCATCTCGACCAGTTCGCCGGGACGCAGTGCGGTGCGAGTGCCGAATGTGCCGTCGGGTTGAAGCGCAAGCGACTCGCGAGTCTTGGCCGAACCGAAGGTGAATTGCCCGTGCTCGTCTGCTTCGAGAAGTCGGAAGAACGTCGCTCGGCTCGGCAGCTTCACCGCATCGCCGTGGAGACGTTCGACGCGCCTCATGATTTGTTCGATCGCTGTAGTTCGACTCACAGTCGAGGCGCGGCTCTTTCCTCCGAGTACGTGGTTGATGGCCTCGACGAGGCGTGGATCCCATGTGCTCTTGCGTGGGGAGCCTTTGCCTGCAGTGGTCGTCCCCTGCTCTCGGAACGCTTTAAGCCGACGCTCCACGGCGCGCGTGGAGACAGTTCTACTTAGGCGCACCTCCAGCCACTCGCGCTCTGCTTCAACAGCCTTCCCGACCCCGATCTCTTCTCGGGTCGCCTCGATACGTATGCAGGATTGCAGCCACGCATCCATGTCCGGCGTGATGTCCTGCACCTGCAGAGGAAGGTTCAGCAGACCTGAAGTGTCGCTAGGCACCGGTGTTGCATCATGTCGAAGCTCGTCGAGAGCGACTTCGACCTCACTTCCGTCCTCATCTCGGAGCATCGCCGAATCCTTCTCGATGAACAAGACCGAGAACTTGCGTTGACGCCACGTGAGCGACCCGCCAACTACAACCCGCATTACACGCTCCTTTGCCACACGATCGTTCTGATGTTGAGGGCTTGATCGAGATCTGCCTCGAGCGCCCCTGACCAGAGGTGCGCGTAGCAGTGTGCGAAGCCCTCGGATCCGACGCCGAGCAGCGCAGCTACCTCAGCCAGGGGCAGCCCATCTTCTGGGAGCATTGGCAGTTCTTCGCTGCTCGCCCAGTCTCGAAACGGGCCCAGGAATCGGAGGTTGGCCTCGCGGACTACCGATTCCGCGTCATAGACGACATACCGCCAGCCGCGCTCAGCGGCGAACACCGCTGTCATGTCGAACTGTCTTCTGACGTCGTCCTTGATCTGAGTCGCCGGCTTGACGTCCATCAGCACGGCGTGCCCGTCGTCCAGACGCACGAAGTAGTCCGGGCAGTGCTCGCGCGGGCCGTCGGGTGTGGTCCATCGGATCCACATGGGCTGGCTGGCGATCGCAACCACGCCCGGGGTGCGGTCCAATTCGATGAGGCAGCCCCGCTCCGTCAGCGACTCGAATCCGACAGACGCGCCAAGCGCACCCATCCAGTGGTAGCCGTCGTAATGACGCTTGAGCCGCCAACTGGGAAAGTTCCGAACGGGATCGCCTCGTTCGAAGGGCACGCTGTCGCAGTCGACGGCGTCGAGCTCTAGTTGCACGCCATCGAGACGGTACTCAACGCGAGCTCGCGTCCGGTTGGCTTTAGTGGTGGGAGGAACAGGCCACTGCTGAGTCAGGTCCATAGGGATCCAATCGACATCGACGGATACTTCCTATTCGGCAGTCAGCCTCTCTCCTGGGGAGCGGTACTGGCCTATGTCCTGAGCCCTGACAAAGATGCCCCGACTGGGGATCTGCTCACGGGCAGACTATGTCCGGCACCCAACGAGGCTGGTCGACACGCCGCTCTTCCGACACGTCTAGTGAGACTCCGACACTTTCGTGAGACTCTCCGACAGCCTTCGTGAGACTCCGACACTTTTCGTGAGATCGGACAGGACCATCGTCGCGGGGGGCCTGCCATTTGTGATCAAACCGTTGCATTCGTTACCTCGCCGTTATACAGTGATCGCACGGTGAATGTTTGCTGTGGCATCCACCGCATGTGATTGCAGGACACTCTTGGTGCAAGGGACAAGGGCCGGTCGGGAGCCTCTCCGACCGGCCCTTTACTGCGCCCGGTACTCTGTGAGGATGACCGATCGGAAGCTCGCGCTGGAGGCCTGGGAAAGCCTGTTCCGCGCGCAGCACGAACTGTTCACCGAGATGGCAGCCGACTTCGACACCGGCGACATCACGCAGGCCGAGTACGACGTGCTGCTCACCGTCACACGCTCGCCGGAGATGACCGCCCGCCTGCGCGACATCACCGCCAACATGCTCATCAGCCAGCCGAGCGTCTCCCGCCTCGTCGACCGGATGGTGACGCGGGGACTGGTCGCGAAGTGCGCCGACCCGGACGACGGCCGCGGCGCCCTGATCCGCGCGACGGACGAGGGCGCCCGGGCCTTCCGAGCGCTCGCGACCGTGCACGGCCGGTCGATCGCCGACCGGATGTCACGCCTCGACGACGAGGAGCTGCGCCTGCTGCGCGACCTCGCGGAGAAACTCCGCACCCGCTGACCGCTCCCCTCCTCCGCAGGCAGGGCGGCGGGAGGAACGTCCACCGATACCGGCATGATGGCACCCGACGCGGTGGCGGGCGTCTCTTTTCTGGCAGGGTGGGTTGCGCACGCCCACATCGACCGTGGGCATATCGGACCGCCCCCTCGGGGGGAACCAGGGAGGTCATCCATGGAGATCGCCGGAATCGTCGGCATCCTCATCGTCATCGGGATCGCGGTCGTCGCCGCGATCGTCGTCCTGCTGATCCTGCTGCTGTTCGCCCGCAGCTGGATCAAGGTGGCTCGCGCCGACGAAGCGCTCGTCATCTCCGGACGCAAGCAGAAGGTGCAGCGTGCCGTCATCGGCGCCGACGGCACCAGCAGCTCGGAGATGACGGAATCGCCCGTCACGGTCATTGTGAACGGGAAGTCGCTCGTCAACCCGATCACCCAGCGCCACGAGATCATCTCCCTCCGCTCACGGCAGGTGTCGCTCAACGCCGAGGCCCAGTCGCTCGACAACGTGACGCTCAACGTCGACGGCGTCGCCATCGTCAAGATCGGCTCCGACCCGCTGCTGGTGCGCCGGGCCGCCGAGCGCTTCGCCTCCCAGGACAAGGCCATCGAGCAGTTCACCACCGAGCAGCTCGAGGGCGCCCTGCGCGGCATCGTCGCGACGCTCTCCGTCGTGGAGCTCATGCGGGAGCGCAAGAAGTTCTCCGACCAGATCGCCGCCGACGTCTCCCAGGAGCTCGCCGAACAGGGCCTCATCCTCGACTCCTTCCAGATCAAGGGCATCACCGACAAGGTCGGCTACATCCAGTCCCTCGGTGCGCCGGAGATCCAGGCCAAGCGCCAGGCCGCGGAGATCTCGCAGACCAACGCCGACCGCGCGATCAACCAGAAGAACATCGCCAACCAGGAGGCGAACCTCGTCGAGCAGACCGCTCTCGACACCAACACCGCCAACGCCAACGCCGGCATCGGCCGGGCCCGCGCCGAGGCGGAGCAGGCCGAGCAGCTCGCCCGCGCCCAGGCCGAGCAGGCCGTGCTGCAGCAGCAGGCCGAGAACAAGCAGGCGCAGCTCGACGCCGACGTCAAGCGCGTCGCGGACGCCCAGCGGTACGAGGCGGAGACCCGCGCGCAGGCCGAGCTCTACACGCGTGAGCGGGCGGCCGAGGCGGCGGCGATCGAGCAGGTCAAGCAGGCCGAGGCGCGCACCCGCATCGCCGAGCAGCAGGCGCAGGCCGACAAGGCGCGCGCCGACGGTGAGGCTGCCGCCGCGATCGCGAAGGCGACCGGTGACGCGGATGCTCTGCGCGCCCAGGCGGAGGCCGAAGCCGAGGCCCGTCGCCTCCGCGCCAACGCCGAGGCCGAGGCGATCCGCGCCGAGGGTGAGGCCCGTGCAGCCGCTGTCGAGGCCGAGGCCAAGGCCATCGCCTCCAACCAGGATGCCTTCCTCTCGCAGCGCGTGCTGGAAGTGCTGCCGTCGATCATGTCGGAGTTCGCGAAGGGCTACGCCGCCATCGGCAGCGTCTCGATCGTCGGCGGGTCCGCCGAGGACGGCGCGTCGAACGTCGTGGGCGCCGACAGCGCGAAGGCCATGCGCTCGGTGTTCGACAGCGTGCACTCCGCGACAGGCCTCGACCTGGCCGGAATCATCCAGGGGCAGGCCGTCGGTCGCGGCTTCGGAGCCGGAGTCGCCGAAGCGTCCGCACCGGCCCCTGCGCCGCGCACGCCCGCACCGACCACCCCGCCGCCCCCCGCTCCTC
>NZ_JAMBDU010000012.1:0-107372 GCF_025143875.1 Microbacterium meiriae
GGGGTTTTTTCCCCCGGCGGGGGGGGGGGGGGGGGGGGGCGCGGGCCCCCCCCCGCGCCCTCACCGGAGGACGGCCCCCAGACGATGGTGTCGAACGTTGCCGCCGAGCCGGTGATGTGCACGTGCGCGAGGCCCGGGTGCTGGGTGAGATACGCGCCGGCCGCCGGGCCCCCGCGCACGATCCGCAGCAGTCCGGGCTCGATGAGCGGGGCGAGCGCGCGCTTGTAGACGGGGACCAGGGCGTCCTGCGTGGGGTTCACCTTCAGCAGGGCGGTGCGGTTGTGGGCGAGCAGTTCGTACAGCACGTCCAGCACGGGGATGGAGGTCACGTTCCCGGCGCCGAGCACGAGGCCCACGCCGCCGGACACCGTCGGCGTGCGCTGGGCCAGACCCGCACCCGCCCTGGCGGCGTTCGGCGTGGTCCCCGGCTCGAGCCAGACCTCGCCGGTGAATCCGGACAGCAGGAACCGGTCGATGCCGGTGAGAGGGAAGGCATGCACGCGTGCCCGGCCACCGGGCGCCCGGTCGACCCGGATGCCGTCCAGTGGATTGGCCCCGTTCGCGATCCGGGTCAGCGTGGCGATCGAGGCGTCGAGCGCCCCGAGGACGCTGTACGGACCGCTCAGCCACTCCTCGCCGCGGAGCGGATGCCGCGCGTCCAGGCCCTTGGAGGCGGCGGCGGTCGTCGCCCAGTCGTCGGCCGTCGCGGCGACGCTCGTGCGGACCTGCCGGAGCAGCGTCGCGCGCTGCGCCACGGTGAGCGCGGTCCACACCGACGTCCCGGTCTGCAGGTCGGCGACGGCGGCGTCGAGCCGCTCCGCCTCGCCTTCCCCGAGAGCGGGAACGGCAGGCGCTGTCGTGGGCGCAGAAGTCATCGGCGTCTCCTTCGAACGGGCTTTCAGCTTAGGCGTCCGCGCGGAGATCCGCCGAGTGGCGAGACGATCAGATGAGCGAGAGCTCGCGCAGCTTCGACTCCACGTCGGCGTTCGACGGCTCGACGTGGTGCGAGGCGTCGGGGTAGACGACGACGGGGATGTTCGTGCGGCCGGAGATGTCCTTCGCGATGTCGGCGGCGTCGGGGTCGGCGACCAGGTCGACGTAGGTGTACGCGACGCCGAGCTCGTCGAGCTGCTTCTTCGTGCGGATGCAGTCGCGGCACCAGTCGGCGCCGAACATCGTGATGGTGTCGGAGGCGGGGTTGGTCATGCCTCCAGCCTACGTCCGTGGGGGAGGGGCGGCTCCGAAGAAGCCCGCCAGTGCGGCGGCGAGAGGTTCTGGCGCCTCCTCCGCCATGTGGTGCCCGCTGTCGATGCCGTGGCCGCGGACATCGTCGGCCCAGTCCCGCCAGATGCGGAGAGGGTCGCCGTAGAGCTCTTCGAGATCGTCGCGTTCCGACCAGAGCACGAGCGCGGGCATCGCGAGTCGGCGCCCGGCGGCGCGATCCGCCTCCTCGTGTGCGCGGTCGATCGTGAGACCGGCGCGGTAGTCCTCGAGCATCGCCCGGATGACCGACGGCTGCCGCACCGCGTGCAGGAACTCGGCATGGTTCGCCGCGCCCATCGTCGCCGGGTCGGCCTTGGGGGCGTACCAGGCCTCCGGGTCCGCGCCGATGACGCGCTCCGGGATGTCCGGCTGGGCGAAGAAGAACCAGTGCCACCAATGCACGGCGAAGGTCGCGTCGCAGCGGCGAAGGTGCTCCGAGATCGGCAGGCAGTCCAGCAGCGCGACCTGTTCCACGGTCTCCGGGTGATCGAGGGCGAGCCGGAGCGCGACGTAGCTGCCTCGGTCGTGCCCGACAAGGCGGAAGCGCTCGTGACCGAGTCTCTCGGCGACGGCGCGGATGTCTCGGGCGACGGCACGCTTGGAATGGGCCGAGTGATCGGAGGTGGGCGCCGGGCCGCGGGAGCGTCCATAGCCGCGCAGGTCGGGGCAGATCACGGTGAAGCCGCGCTCGACGAGCAGGGGAGCCACCCGATGCCACGTCGCCGAGGTACGGGGGTGACCGTGCAGGAGCACCACGGGCGGTCCCGAGCCACCGTGACGGACGAGGATGTCCGCCTCGGAGGTCGGGATCCGAGTGGTCGTGAAGCCGGGGAACAGCGCCTCGTCGGCGGCGCTCATCGCCCGGGGTCCGCTTCGGCCGGCAGCTCCTCGACCGGGATGATCACGACGTCCTGCACCTTCCAGTCCAGGTCGGCGATGCCCTCGGACGCGGCGGTCAGGTCGGCCGTGCGGACGGCCCGGTGATGCGGCACCACGAACGCCTCGATGTGGAACACCTGGCCCTGATCCCGCATGCGCACGGCAGCCTGATCCACCCAGGGGCGGCTGCGCAGGTAGGAGACGACATCGCGGGCCAGCGGATGCGGCTCCGCGCTGTCGAACGTGCGGGCCCGCTGATCCATGAGATCGACGATCGCCGTCTTCGTGTTGCGGAAGCCGTCCCAGATGATGCCGAGCGAGATGAAGAGCGCCGCGGCGCCGTCGAGCCACCAGATTCCCGCGCCCACACCGAGCACGCCGACGATCGAGGCGACCGTCGTCTGCCAGTCCGCCTTCGCCATGTCGGCGTCGGCGTAGAGCAGCTTGTTGTGCAGGACGGGAGCGAGCTTGGCCTTGGCCGGACCGTAGAAGAACACCGGTCCGACGATCACGACGGCCATGACGGCGACCATGAGCCAACCGAGCCAGATCGTCTGCCCGAACAGCTGCACCGTGCCGATGGTCGGGTGCTCCCCCCGGAGGAGTCCGGCGACGGCCTCGACGGCGAGGTTGAGGCCGACCGCGAGGAGCGCGACACCGGCGACGAGGTGCCCGACGCCCATCACGCGGTGCAGGCCGTAGGGGTGCTTCCGGGTGGGGCGGCGCCGCACGAACACCAGGGCGAGAAGGAACGCGAACTGCGGGATCAGGGACAGCATGTCCTCGATCCACGCGGTGCGCATCGCCTGGGACTCGCCCACGACGAGCGCGATCACGGTGATCGTGATCGAGGTGTAGACGATCGTGAGGATCTCCCAGCGCACGGCTTTCCGGGTCGCCTGCTGCTGTTCGTCGGGGAGCTCGGTACGCCCGAACCGCTTCGTCTCGGTCATCGGTCGACCTCACCGTCGAGGTACGTCTCGAGGGCCGAGAGGAATGCGTTCTCGCCCAGGGGGACGAGCATCACGAGCTCCCGACCGCCCGCGCCCTCGATCCCGGGATAGCCGCGGGTCACGCCCGCCTTGTCGATCCACGGGGTGTCCGGGGTCAGGCCGCCGGCGACGAGATCGAGGTCGCCGGTCTCCAGCATGCCCACCAGGCTCTCCTCGGTCGCGACCGTCCAGGTGACGTGGGCGTCCAGGCTCGCGGCGAAGCCGTCGACGAGGGCGACGACCGGCCCGTGGGGCCGGCCGCCGTCTGTCTCGACCAGGCCGGGGTCGGGCGAGGTGCCGACCCGCAGCTCTCCGCCCGTGACTCGGTCCAGGGTGCCGTCCGGGTCTGCGGGGACCGTCGCTCCGCACCCGCTCAGGGCTGCGGCCACGATCAGGCCGACCAGGGCGCCGACCATGCGGCGTCCGGCGGGCGTGCGTCGAATCCTCTCACTGCTCACGGACTCAGGATGACGCGTGGCGCCGTCCGGGTAAAGGTGTTGACGAGCGCCGTCGCGGAGGACTAACGGCTCTTGATGGTAAGGGTAGCCTTACCTATAGTGGAGGCATGAGCATCGCGTGCGAGCACCTCGAGGATCCGGACTGGGAAGCGATGGAGGGAGCCGTCCTCATCGCCGGGGACGCCGCCGATGTCGGAGCCATCGCCCGCGTCGCGTCCCGGCTCCCGTGGGATGCGCACGGCGTCATCCTCATCGAGGCGGCGGCCCGTATCCAGTTCCGGCACATCGACGTCCCCCAGGGGGTCTCGGTCCGCTGGCTCCTGCGCGCCGAGGGGCCGCGCGCCCATGCCCGCGGCGAGCGTCTCGCGAACGCCGTCTACGCGTGGTGCCTGGAGTGGACGTGCAGTGAGCCCCCGGAGCACTGGACGGTGTGGCTCGGCCCGCACACCCCGCCGCACGTGGCGCGGATGGCGCGCAGCCTCCTCGGCGTCGCGAACTGACCGACGCCGGCTTCAGCGGGTCGCGCCGACCACCGACGCCGTGGCGTTCGCGGTGATCGCGTCGAGCGCGCGGCGGAGCGCCGAGCTCGACGTGTGCGCGGTGTACGGGAAGTAGACGACCTCGACGCCCACCTCCGCGAACTCGCTCTCCAGCCGCAGGCCCTTCTCGGTGCCGCGCCAGTCGTCGCCCTTGAAGAAGTGCGTGAAGCGCACGTCGCGCCAGGAGTCCATCTTCGACGGCGTCGTCTCGACGTAGACGTCGTCGACGAAGGAGATGTGCCGCACGATCTCGGCACGCTCGGCGGTCGGGATGACCGGCTCGATCCCCTTGACCTGACGCAGCATCTCGTCGCTCACCACCCCGGCGATCAGGATGTCGCAGTGCTGTTTGGCGTGCCGCAGCAGATTGAGGTGCCCGACGTGAAACAGGTCGAAAGCTCCGACGGCATAGCCGATACGCGTCCCCATGATCTCCCCAGATCGATCATTCCCCAGTCGAACGGATCCCCACCCGTTCGTCGCGACTCCCACAGCCGCAGACGACACTTTAGCAGGAACATGTCCTGCGGCCCATAGGAACCCATGGAACGATGGATGCCGGAGCCGATGGGGCTGCGGAACGAAGGGGACCACGTTGGGGGCAGGGGTCACGGTCATCGTGCCGACGTACAACGAGCGCGACAACGTCGCCGAACTCGTGGAGCGGACGGCGGCGGCATTGGCGGGACGGGACGCCGAGATCCTCTTCATCGACGACAGCACCGATGACACCGCGGCCGAGGTGGAGCGCCTCGCGGCCGACGCCCCGATCGCGGTCCGGGTGCTCCATCGCGCGGACAACGTCGGGGGCCTCGGCGGGGCGGTCGTCGTCGGCCTGGGGGCCGCGAACGGCGACGTCTGCATCGTGATGGACGGCGACCTCCAGCATCCGCCGGAGCTCCTGCCGACCCTGCTGGACCGGTACGCGGACGGCGACGCGGACGTCGTCGCCGCCTCCCGCTACATCGGCGGCGGAGACACCAGCGGCCTCGGGACGGCCGTGCGCTTCGGCGTCTCCCGCGCCGCCACCTGGCTGACCCGCGCGATGTTCCCGCGGCGGCTCGCCCGGAGCACCGATCCGATGACCGGGTTCTTCCTCGTCGACCGGCGGCGACTCGATCTCGCTGCCCTGCGGCCGCAGGGCTTCAAGATCCTCCTGGAGATCCTCGCCCGCACCGATCTGCGGATCGCGGAGGTCCCGATGGAGTTCGGCGAACGCCGCCACGGCACCTCGAAGGCGAGCCTCCGGCAGGGGGCCACGTTCATCGCCCACCTGGCACGGCTGCGCTTCGGAAAGATGTCCCTGTTCGCCGCGATCGGCGTCCTCGGCGCCATCGCGAACCTCGCGATCATGTGGGCGCTGACCGCCGCGGGCGTGCCCTACGTGTGGGCGGCGATCATCGGCGCCGAGGTCACGATCGTGGGCAACTTCCTGCTGCAGGAGCGGTTCGTCTTCGCGGACATGCGCACCGACGCCCGCAGCGCCGCGGCACGCTTCGCGGCCTCGTTCACGTTCAACAACGTCGAGGCGGCCCTGCGCATCCCGGTGATGGCGCTCATGGTCGAGACGTGGCACATCTCCAGCGTGCTCGCCACGGCGCTCTCGCTCGTCGTGGCGTTCTTCGCCCGCTTCCTCTTCCACTCGCTCGTCGTGTACGCGCCCCGTCGGCGACGGGAGGAGCGGGAGGCGGCGGGTGAGCCGGAGCCGGACACCGCGACCCTGCGCATCATCCGCGCCATCGACGCGGAGGCGATGAAGCCGGGCGAACTCTAGGCGTCGTCGGCGGACAGGTAGTCCGCGAGGGACGCATCCGCATCCCTCGGCGTCCAGCCGGTGGCCGTGATCCGGGCGAGGTCCAGGACGCTGTTGCGCGGACGCGGCGCGATCGGTCCGGCCTGGTCGGCGAAGTACTCCTCCGTCGTCACCGGGGTGACCGCGGCCGGGTCGTGCCCGGTCAGCCGGTAGACCGCGCGCGCGATGTCGGCCCAGGAGCGCGGTTCGCCGCCCCCGGTCACGTTGTAGAGCCCGAACGGCGCCGAGACGTCGAGCAGGTGCCGGATGGCCGCGGCGAGGTCCGCCGTGAAGGTGAGCCGCCCGATCTGGTCGCCGACGACCCGCGGCGCGATGCCCCGCTCCGCCAGCGAGGCCATCGTCCGCACGAAGTTGCGGCCGTCGCCGATCACCCAGGAGGTCCGCAGGATGTAGTGACGGGGCACGGTCGCGACGATCGCGTCCCCCGCCGCTTTCGTCTGCCCGTAGACACCGAGCGGCCGGACCTCGTCCGTCTCGGTGTAGGGGCCGTCCTTCGTGCCGTCGAACACGTAGTCGCTGGACACGTGCACGAGCGTGAGGCCGTTCTCGGTCGCGATGCGGGCGAGCGCGGACACGCCCGTGACGTTCGCCGCCCAGGCCTCGGCCCGCCCCTCCGCGGTCTCGGCGTGGTCGACGGCCGTGTAGGCGGCCGCGTTGATGATCGTCCCGTAGTCGCGCCAGCGCCGTGCGACGGCCAGCTCGGGGTCGCGGAGGTCGAGCGTCTCCCTGGTCGTGTACTCGACGTGCTCCGCGTCCCCGAGAGCCGCCCGCAACGCCAGGCCGAGCTGACCGGACGCCCCGACGACGAGGGTCTTCCGCGGGCCGATCGGGGTCACGTCGGCCAGTCGAGGATGCGCCCGGTCCTTCGGGGAGATCTCGACCTGGTCGAGCGGGATCGGCCACGCGATGGCCGCCGTCTCGTCGGCGAGATTGAGGAAGGAGTACGCCGCGTCCGGCGACCAGTGGTCGTTCACCAGGTAGGTGTAGGCGGTGTCCGCTTCGAGCGTCTGGTACGAATTGCCGACGCCGCGAGGCACGAGGATGGCGCGCGACGGGTCGATCTCCGCCGTGAAGACGCGCCCGAAGGTCTCGCCCGCCCGCAGATCGACCCAGGCGCCGAAGATCCGGCCGGTGGCGACGGAGACCCACTTGTCCCACGGTTCGGCATGGATGCCGCGGGTGGTGCCGATCGCGTCGTTGAACGAGATGTTGTTCTGCACGGGACCGAAGTCCGGAAGGCCGGCGGCGACCATCTTCTCGCGCTGCCAGTTCTCCTTGAACCAGCCGCGGGCATCACCGTGCACCGGGAGGTCGACGAGGAGCAGGCCGGGGATCGGCGTCTCGGTGATCGTGAGCGCCTTGCCGAACGCGGTCATCACTGCCCCCGGGCGGCGTAGAACGACTCCGTGGCGTCCTTGGCCGGCGCCCACCAGTCCTCGTTCGCGCGGTACCACTCGATGGTGGAGGCGAGGCCCGACTCGAAGTCGGAGAACCGCGGCGCCCAGCCGAGCTCGGTGCGCAGCTTCGTGGAGTCGATGGCATAGCGCAGATCGTGACCGGCGCGGTCCGTGACGTGGTCGTAGGCGTCGGCGGGCTGGCCCATCTGCGTGAGGATCAGCTCGACGACGGACTTGTTGTCCTTCTCGCCGTCGGCGCCGATCAGGTACGTCTGGCCGATCTCGCCCTTCTCCAGGATCGTGAGGACGGCCGAGGAGTGGTCGTCGGCATGGATCCAGTCGCGCACGTTCTGTCCGGCGCCGTACAGCTTGGGTCGGATCCCGCGCAGCACGTTCGTGATCTGGCGCGGAATGAACTTCTCCACGTGCTGGTACGGGCCGTAGTTGTTCGAGCAGTTGGAGATCGTCGCCTGCACGCCGAACGAGCGCACCCAGGCGCGCACGAGCAGGTCGCTGCCGGCCTTCGTGGACGAGTACGGCGACGAGGGGTTGTACGGCGTCTGCTCCGTGAACCGTGCCGGGTCGTCGAGCTCGAGGTCTCCGTACACCTCGTCGGTGGAGATGTGGTGGAACCGGCGATCATGCCGACGGGCGGCCTCCAGCAGCGTGTACGTGCCGATGATGTTGGTGTCGAGGAACGGCCGCGGGTCGTGCAGCGAGTTGTCGTTGTGGGACTCGGCGGCATAGTGGACGACCGCGTCGGTCCGGGCGAACAGGCTGTCGACGAGCGCGGCGTCGGCGATGTCCCCCTCGACGAGTTCGACCCGGTCGGCGGGGAGACCAGCGAGCGAGGCGCGGTTGCCGGCGTAGGTGAGCTTGTCCAGCACGGTCACGTGCGCGTCCGTGTGCGCGACCACGTGGTGCACGAAGTTCGATCCGATGAAGCCGGCGCCGCCGGTCACGAGCAGGCGGGTCATCGAGCGCCCCTTTCGAGCAGTCCGAGCAGGTAGGTTCCGTAGCCCGACTTCACGAGGGCTTCCGCGCGCGTCCGAAGCGCCTCGTCGTCGAGGAAGCCCTGACGCCAGGCGACCTCCTCCGGCACGCCGATCTTCATCCCCGTGCGGCGCTCCATCGTGCGCACGTAGTCGGCGGCGTCGGTCATCTGGTCGAAGGTCCCGGTGTCCAGCCACGCTGTCCCGCGGGGGAGGACCTCGACCTGGAGCTTGCCCCGTTCGAGGTAGGCCCGGTTCACGTCCGTGATCTCGTACTCCCCGCGAGCGCTGGGCGCCAGGTTGCGAGCGATCTCGATGACGTCGTTGTCGTAGAAGTACAGGCCGGGCACCGCGTAGTTGCTCTGCGGGGCGGCGGGCTTCTCCTCCAGGGAGACGGCCTGGCCGTCGGCGTCGAACGCCACGACTCCGTAGGCTTCCGGCTCCGCCACCCAGTACGCGAAGACCGCGCCACCGTCGATGTCCGCGAAGCGCTTGAGCTGCGTGCCGAGGCCCGGCCCGTAGAGCAGATTGTCGCCGAGGACCAGCGCGACGCTGTCGTCGCCGATGAAGTCCGCGCCGATGGTGAACGCCTGGGCGAGGCCGTCCGGCGACTCCTGCTGCGCGAAGGACAGGGAGACGCCGAACTGGGAGCCGTCTCCCAGCAGCCGCTCGAAGTGCGCGGCGTCGTGCGGCGTCGTGATGATGAGGATCTCCCGGATCCCGGCGAGCATCAGGGTCGACAGCGGGTAGTACACCATCGGCTTGTCGTAGACCGGGATCAGCTGCTTCGAGACCCCCAGCGTGATGGGGTGCAGCCGCGTGCCCGAGCCGCCCGCCAGAATGATGCCCTTCATATATGTCCCCCTCGTGAAACATCGATGCTCGTGGCGGCGTCACTGAGAGGACGGCCATCCCCTGCCGTCCGACGACCCCCACAGTCGTACGCTCGACTCTAGCGGAGAACTCGCCCTTTACACCGCCCGGGCCGAGGTCCATAGTGGGCCTCGTGGGATCCGAGGACAGCCCGGCGCTGTCCGTCACCTGGGCGCACCGTGCCGAGCAGTCGGCATCCGCCTGGGCGCGCGCACACGCCAGGGGAGAGGTTCCGAGCGTCTGGCCCTACGGGCTGGACGCTCTTCGCGACCACGCCGTCGTGGAGGTGGATGAGCTCCCCGACCCCGGCCGGATCGCACGGCTCCGCGCACGCGCCGGCGTCGGCCCGCGGCCCCGTGCCGGGTTCGCCATCGCGTGGGACGAGAACACTGCCTATCGTCTGCAGATCCTGCGGCCGCGGACGCGGTACGCCGCCGGCGTCATCTGGCTCACCGACATGGCGGCGGCCGGCGCTGCACCCGGTCGACTGGTGGCGATGCTGCGGGCGGCCACGGCGCTCTGGGTGCTGAGCGAGGCACAGGTCGTGCCCCTGCAACGGCTCCTCGGGGCCGACGCGCCCCGCATCTTCGTCGTGCCGTTCGGGATCGACCACGAGTTCTTCGGCGCGCAGCCACCCGCCGCCCGACCCCGGATCGTCAGCGCCGGCAACGATCGCGACCGGGATCCCGCGACGCTGTACGCCGCGCTCGCCCTGGTCCTCGCTGCGCGCCCGGGAGTCGATGTCGTCGTGCAGTCGCCCTCCGCGCTGCCGCCTCCGGAGGGCGTCCGGCTCGTGCGTCGGCTGCCGCACACGGAGCTCCGCGATCTGTACGCGACGGCGAGCGTCGTGGTGACCGCGACCCGCCCCAACCTGCACGCGTCAGGGATGACGGTGGCGCTGGAGGCTCTGGCCACGGCCCGCCCCGTGGTGGTCTCGGACACCCCTGGCATGCGCGATTACGTCAGCGCCCGCACCGGTGTCCTCGTCCCGCCGGAGGAGCCGGAGGTGCTGGCGGAAGCGCTGCTCGGAATGCTGGACGATCCCGACCGCGCCGCCGAGCTGGGTCGGCAGGGCCGGATCGAGGTCGAGCGCCGCTTCACGACCGCGACGATGGTCGACGCCCTCGTCCGCGGTCTCCGAGCGGACGGCTGACGTCGACGCTCAGACCGAAGGGGGCACGTCGCTGATGATGTACTTCGTCTTGCCGCCCGTGTAGGGCAGGGAGTCGACGAAGTCGGTGCGCACCGGCACCTCGTTCGCGATCCGCTCCTGCAGTGCGGCGACCGCGCTCTCGATCTGACTCCGCGCCTCCGCGCCGTCACCCTCCACGACGCGGATGGTGATCGAGTGATCGGCGAGCTGGTGGATCTGGAAGAGACGCACGGCTTCCGGGTGTGCGGCGAACATCCCCATGAGGCGGTGCGCGAGCACGGTACCGCTGGGGAGACGGATCATGTCCGTCGTCCGCCCCTGAGGCTGCTCCATGAGCGGGAGGGCACTGCCGCAGCGGCAGGGTTCCGATCGCAGGATGCCCTTGTCGCCGGTGCGATACCGGATCAGCGGGAAGACCCTGTTGCGCAGATCCGTGATGACGAGGTCACCCAGCTGGCCGGGGGCTGCGGGGGCCCCGTCCTCGTCCACCACCTCCACCCGGCGGACGTCGGCGAAGACGTGGAGACCGTCGCGATGAGCGCATTCCCCGGCGATCCATCCGAATTCGGAACCGCGATACTCGTCGTGGACGGGAGCGCCGAAGACCGACTCGAGCCGTGCGCGGACGGAGGCCGTGAGCGGCGCCGCCGTCGTCGCGATCGCCTTCGGGATGGGGACGCTCAGCTTCCGGCGCTCCAGGAAATCGGCGAACTCCAGCATCGCTCCGACGTACCCCTCGATCAGGCGCGGTCGCGTCGCGGTGAGTCGTCGATGGAACGCTTCCATCGTCTGCTCCGAGATCAGACCGGCGTCGAGGTAGACCTGAGTGGTGGGCCACCAGGAGAGGTCGTTCTTGATGGTCGCCAGCCGCCCGAAGTTCCAGCGACCGACCCGGGCGAGGTCGTCGTACGGCTCGATCCCCCACCAGGAGTACATCCTCCAGCTCAGGGCCAGCGCCGGCACCCTGGCGTCGTGGAGGGTGGCGAGGGGCTCTCCCGTGCTGCCGCCCGTCAGAGCAGGTCGCGCACTGGCTTCCGTCGCCTCGGGCGTGCGCATCTCCGCCGCGTGCTGCTTGACGGTCGCCCGGTCGAGGATCGGCAACGACGCCCAGGCTTCCGGATCGGTCAGGGAATCCGGGCGGACGCCGAGCTCCCGGTAGCGGGCGCCGTAGAACGCGGAGGAGTCCATGGCGAACGCCGCGATGTCCCGAGCGAGCCTGTTCTGCATACCGGCGAACTCGGCCGGGGCCAAGCGCTCGTTCGAGAGGAGTTCACGGTGGAAGGCTCCCGCTCTCGCCCGTACGGTCGCGGCCTTGGCGCGGAAGAACGCGCCCTTCAGTGATGCGGACATGGATGGAGCCTCTCGTCATTGAGCGGGCGGGTGGGAGGGTGGGTCAGAAGCGGTGGCGGCGCCGACGCTTGTGTGCGACGCCCTCGCGGAAGGCGTCCCGGTGGGCACGGCCGGCGTCCGCCCATTCGCGGCGGGAGAGGTCGGGTGCCCCGGTCAGCGTCGATGCCGCCCGCCAGGCCTCGACCACCGCTGCGGCGTCGAGGTCGCCGTCGTACAGGAGCACCCACTCGGCGCCCACTTCGCGCGCCAGCGCCTCATTCGCCTCGTTCCGCGGCACCAGCACGGGCCGTGCCATGGACAGGGCGGCGAGGACGCTGCCCGAGTTGTGCATGAAGCGGTAGGCCAGAACGATCAGCTCGGAGGAGGTGGCGAGCTGGACGAGCTCGGCATCGCTCAGGAAGTCGAGGTGCAGTTCGACGGCGGGGAGACCGGACGTCCGTTCACGGAGGTCGTCGCCGAGCTCGGGGGTGGAGGGGCGACCGCCGATCTTCAGGCTCAACGTCGGCTCGATCGTCACCGCCTCCGCATAGGCGTCGATGAACCCTTCGAGCCCTTTGTAACGACGCACCCCGCCGAACGATCCCAGCCGACCGGGCACACGCTCGGCGGAGGGGAACGCGGCGTACCAGTCGCGGTAGTGACCGTGCAGGATGAGGCTGTGCGGCGTGCCCGGAGGGAGCGGCGTCGTCTCGTTGATGACGATCCGATAGTCGGTGTGCCGATCGATGGACCGCAGCAGCCACAAGCGTGGCGCGTTGTCATCGGGAAGCTCGATGTTGTGGACCGTCCGCACCACGGCGATACGTCGAGACAGGCGGTGCCTGGCGACGAGGGCCGCCGTGAGGAGGAACTTGCCGGTGGACTTCCACCAGGTCGATCCGTGGAGCTTGGCCTCGGGCCAGTGCCAGTGGAAGGCGTCGTAGCGGCCGAAGAGGGCGGTCTTCCACGAGAACCGGAGATGCTCCAGGCCCTCCGTCGTCCCCAGGGCCTCGTCGAGCATCTTGTTGTACGGATTCGTCGTGGGGCGCGGGGCGCCGAGGGACTGCATCACGCGGATGCTCGACGCGGATTCGGTCATCGTGTTGTCCTCCGAGGGGCGACGGTATTCGTCGTAGCGGCGGCCGAGAGCGGCGGCGATGGTGCCGCGGCCGCGGTGGATCAGGCGGGTGCCGCGGGCGTGATGGGCGATGTTCGAGGTCGCGGCGCCGAAGGCTCGACGTGCTGCACCGACGACGATCCGGGCGATCCCACCGATCAGGGAGCGCACCCGGAGCAGACCGCGGCGCAGCCTCCCTCGGGTGAGCTGCAGGTCGATGCGGGTACCGGCATTGGCCGAGCTGAACGCCCGCTGCGCCGCCCACGCGCGGCTGAGGCGCGCGGCGACGACGAGGTCCTCGGTCTCGGACTCGTTGCACCAGACGATGCGGCCGCCTCGGCCGACGAGTTCGCGGGTGAAGAGCGTGTCCTCGCCGCCGCCGAGCCCGAGGGACGGGTCGAAGCGCACGCCGAAGCGGCGCACCGCTCGGAGGTCGAGCAGCAGGTTCCCCGCCGCGGCGACCGAGAGCACGGTCCCGGTCGGGCGGGGCGGACGACGGAACGTGCCGGATGCGAGCAGCCAGGGATCGACGTCGTCGTCGAACACGGAGATGACGCGGCCCATGACGGCATCCGCGTCGAACGCGCGCCAGGTGGTGATCAGCGCCGAGAGCCAGCCGGCACGGGGGACCTCGTCGTCGTCGATGAAGGCGAGCAGGTCGCGGTCGGCGCACTCGTCCAGCAGCCGGTTCCGCGCGGCCACGATGCCCGGCGTCGGCTCGACGACGTACCGGACGGGCAGGGCGGCGTTCGCGGCCACCTCGCGCGCGGAGCCCGCGGCGTCGTTGTCGACGACCAGCACCTCCACGTCCACGCCGAGGTCCGCACACTCCGCGATCCGGTCAGGGAGTGCGCGCAGCAGCGCCGCCAGCAGCTCCGGCCGTCGGTAGGTGGGTACGCCGATCGTCACGGCGATCGCGTCGCCCGTCCCCGGTCCCCTCGTCATCCGCCTCATCCCCATGGCAGTCGTGCGCCTGTCTCCCCGCGCCGGCTCATCGTACCGTGAACGACGGGTGCGCCGAGCCGCCTCTGGCGTATAGTCGGTGTCCTGGGAGTCGACGCCGGTCGCGACTCTGGGGAATTCGACCGGCGACCCGAGCGGACCGTGTGGGCGGATCCGGGGGGAGGATCGCGTGTCAATCGTGCACGGACGGCTGGCCGTCGTCGTCGTGAACTACGCCTCGGCGCGGCTGCTCGAGCGCAATCTGGTGCTCGTGGAGCGCGAGGCTCGTGCCGTCGATGAGGAGGCCCTGGTGGTCGTCGTCGACAACTGGGCCGGTGCCGCGGAGCGCGAGGCCGCCGTCGCGGTCGCAAAGGCGCACGGATGGACCCTCATCACCCCCGAGACGAACAGCGGATTCGGCGGCGGCGTCAACATCGGGGTCACGCGGGCGCTCGCCGACGGCGCGACCGACGTCCTCGTGATCAACCCGGACGCGCACATCGACCGTGTGTCTCTGGGGCGCCTGGCCTCGGTCACCTCGGCCTCGCGCACGACCCTCGCCTCGCCGGTGATCACCGACTCCGAGGGACGCACCTGGTTCGCCGGCATCGACCTCCTGCTCGACGACGGCACGATGCGGGCGCGTCGCAAACGCCGGGCGGACGACGCGCGCCCCTACGAGCCGTGGCTGAGCGGTGCCTGCCTGTGGATCACCCGCGAGGTGTGGGCGCTCTCGGGCGGCTTCGACGACGAGTACTTCCTCTACTGGGAGGACGTCGACTTCTCGCGCCGTGTGGTCTCGGCCGGCGGGACGCTCGTGCTCGTCGAGGAGGCGACGGCCGTGCACGACGAGGGCGGCACGCAGCGCGCCGAACCCCAGCTCGCGAGGGCGAAGTCGGAGGGCTACTACTTCTACAACATCCGCAACCGGATGCTGTACGCGGTCCGGCACCTCGACGACGAGGCCGTGCACCGCTGGCGCCGGTCGATACCCCGTACCGCCCGCGAGGTGATCCTCCGCGGCGGCCGCCGACAGCTGCTGCATTCCGCCGCTCCGCTGCGCGCCTACGTCCGCGGGGTGCGCGAGGCCAGACGGATCGCGCGCCTGTCCGGCACGGAATCGAAGGGAACGTCATGGTCGTAGACGCCTACCGTCAGCTCGCCAGGGCGCAGAAGGGCCATGCCCGCGGCGCCCCCGCCTACTCGGTCTACGTGAACCGCAGGCTCGGACGCGTGCTCGCCGCGCTGGCGTTCCGGCTCGGCCTCACGCCGAACCAGGTGTCGATCATCAGCGCCGTCCATTCGTTCGCCGCCATCGGCCTCATCGCCTTCGCCCCGGTCACGGTGCCGCTCGGGCTGCTCATCGCGCTCCTCCTCGTCCTCGGCTATGCGTGGGACTCCGCGGACGGTCAGGTCGCGCGGCTCCGCGGCGGCGGGAGCCCGCAGGGCGAGTGGCTGGACCACTTCATCGACACGCTCAAGATCGCGTCGCTGCACCTCGCGGTGCTGATCGGCCTGTACCGGGTCCTTCCGGAGTCGCCGGCGCTGCTGCTGATCCCGATCGTGTTCAGCATCGTCGCCTCGACCACGTTCTCGGGCATGCTCCTGAACGACCTCCTCAAGGGCAAGCACGCCGTCGCGTCCACCCATGAACGCGGCGGAGGGACCCTGCGACGCTCGCTCGTGCTGCTGCCGACCGACTTCGGGCTGGTCTGCCTCGTCTTCGTCCTCTGGGGCTGGACGCCGGGGTTCCTCGTCGCGTACAGCGCGCTCTGCGCCGCCGCGGTCCTGTTCCTCGCGCTCGCCGCGGTGAAGTGGTTCCGCGAGATCGGAAGGCTCGGTGACCCGGCATGACCGGCGGCTCGATCCTCATCGTGTGCGCGGCCAACGTCTGCCGGTCGCCGCTGGCCGAGCTGGAGCTGCGGCGCCGGCTCGGGGAGGGCTCCTCGCTCTCGGTGCGCAGCGCCGGCGTGCGCGCCAACGACGGAGACCCGATCTGCGCCGACGTCGCGTCGCGGCATGCCGACGAGGACTGGCGGGCACGGGCGCAGGCGCATCGAGCCCGCGAGGTCACCCGGGAGATGCTGGCCGCAGCCGACCTCGTGCTGACCGCCTCGCGCGATCTCCGGGGGGAGCTGGTGCGGGCGGCGCCGGAGCACCGCGAGCGGATGTTCACGCTGCGTGAGGCCGCGCACCTCGGCGTCGGGTTCGCGCCCGGCGGCTCCGATGTCATCGCCGACTACGTCGCTCACCTCGACCGGGCACGGACGCGTGCGGTGCCCCTCAGCGGCTCGCCGGGTCGCGGCGGCGGGCTCCGGCGTCTCCTCGGTCGTCGCTCCGTCGAGGACCCTGCCTCCATCGCGGATCGGCACGGGAGCCGGGGTCATGCCGGCACCCTCTCCGAGGTCGAGCAGGCCGTCGACGCGATCGGCGGGCAGCTCGGGAGACAGCGCCGACACTCCTCCTGATCGGGAGGGTTGTGGTTTTCCACGGTCCGCACTACCATTAGCCGACGCCGTGTTCTGCATGGCTGGGGGGAAACCGGAGCCGAGGGGGCTCCGGCTGGGGATCTGGGTTCTGGGGAGCTGCAGTGTTCACTGTTTCAGCATGCCGTTCTGGGGACGGCTCATCACGCGCACGCCGTGCGCTTTTCATCGCGCCCGTCGTGGCGCTCGCGCTCGTGTTCGCCGGATGCACGGCGGCACCGGACACCGCGGCGTCGCCGGAGCCCGAGGGCACCAGCACGACCGACTGGACGCCGCCGGCCGATCCCGACGCCCAGGGGCCCACCGAGGCCCCCGCGCTGACCGAGGAGAGCGGTGCGCTGGACGCGGAGATCGCGCTGTCCACCGACATGGTCGTGACCGTCGACGACATCTCGACCACCGAGGTCACCCCCGAGACGCCGGGCGAGTATGCCGGCTCCGCCGTCGTGGTGACCGTGAAGGTCGCCAACGACTCGAAGCGGGCGCAGAGCATCGACTCCGCCGTCGTCAGCCTCGTCACGGACGACGGCGACGTCGGGGTGGCCACCACCGCGGGTCCGAACGAACCTCTCCATGGAGAGCTGGCCGCCGGCGACGAGGCCACGGGAACCTACGTCTTCATGCTCGACCCCACGAAGGGTCGCGCCGTGAAGATCAGCGTGAACTACGCCGCCGGCGAGCCGGTGGCGACCTTCGCGGGCGAGCTCTCCTGAGCCGTGGGCGCGACGACTTTCACCGCGTCTCGTACGTGACATTTTCGAAGAAGAAATCTGGGGCTGGGGAGCAACATGGGTAAGACATCCACTTCGAGGCGGGCGCTGAGCGCACTCGCGTCGGTCGTGACGGCGGCGCTGCTGATCACGGGCATGACCACGCTGGGGGCGACCGGGGCCGCGGCGGCGGATTCGCCGTCGACGCCGCCGCCGCTGCTGCAGCGGAACGACGACGTCGTGACGTCGGACCCGATTCCGACCGTGCAGATCGACAACGGCTACGTGTGGTCGCAGACCACGATCGGGTCGACCGTCTACGCGGTGGGCAAGTTCGACAACGCCAGGGCGCCGCTCGCCGTACCGGGGACCAGCCTCACCGCCCGGTCCAACGTCCTCGCATACGACATCAACACCGGTCAGCTGCTCTCGTTCGCACCGCAGGTGAACGGCGTGATCAAGGCCGTCGCCGCCTCGCCGGACGGCAGCCGCATCTACATCGGCGGCTCCTTCAACTCCGTCAACGGCCAGACGCGCTGGAACTTCGCCGCGCTGGACGCCGTGACCGGGCAGCTGGTGCCCGGGTTCTCGCCCTCGATCGGCGGCAGCGGCGTGTACGCCCTCGCCACCTCGGGCTCGAGCGTCTACGTCGGCGGTCTCTTCACGCAGGGCAACGCGACCCCGCGCAAGAACCTCGCAGCCTTCTCGGCGACGAACGGCGCGCTGCTCAGCTGGGCGCCGCAGACCGACCTCCAGGTCGACGCCATGGTGATGGACCCGGCGGGTCAGAACGTCATCGCGGCCGGCCGCTTCTCCCAGGTCAACGGCGACCTGACGATGCGCGGCACCGTCGCGCTCGACAAGACGACCGGCGCGGTGGACAGCGGATGGGCGCTGCCGCAGACGGTGAAGAACGGCTCGAACACGGGCGCGAACTCGGGCAAGGCGGGGATCTTCGGCCTCGCGGCCGACGCCAACGCCGTGTACGGCACCGGCTGGGTCTACGCGGATGCGGCCACCGGCAACCTGGAGGGCACCTTCGCGGCCGAGGCCGGAAGCGGTCAGGTCCGCTGGATCGCGGACTGCCTGGGCGACCACTACGGCGTCTACTCGACCGGCAAGACGGTCTACACCACCAGCCACACCCACGCCTGCAGCACCATGGGCATGCACCCCGAGCAGAACCCGCGCACGCACCGTTACTCGGAGGCGTACACCGCCGACGCCCGCGGTCTGCTGGGCAACCAGCCCGCCGCCGGAGGCACGTACAAGAACTGGGCCGGGACACCGGCGCCCTCGGCCTACGCCTGGACGCCGGACTGGGCCGTGGGCGTGACCACGGGCATGGGTCAGGCCGGACTCTCGATCACCGGTGCGGGGAACATGATCTCGATCGGCGGCGAGTTCCGCTCCGTGAACAACGGCCGCTTCGAGGGACTCGTGCGGTTCTCCACCAACCCGCCCGGCGGCGCGAAGGACGGCCCTCGGCTGTCGGGGGCGAACTGGACCGGCACGGCGCAGTCGTTCATCCCTGGACGCGCACGGATCTCGATCCCCGCGAACTGGGACCGTGACGACCTCACGCTGACCTACGAACTGCGTCGGACCGGCACCACCGCCCCGGTGGCCACCGCCACCGCCCGCGGTACCTGGTGGGACCGCCCCTCGGTGAACCTCGAGGACAAGACCGCAGCTCCCGGATCGACGCAGGAGTACACCGTCGTCGCGAAGGACAGCGCGGGCAACTCCGTCTCCAGCCAGGCGATGAGCGTGACCATCGCGGCCGGTGCCGTGTCGAACTACGTCAACGCCGTCACGGCGGACGGCCCGCAGCTCTACTACCCGCTCGGCACCGCCGCGCAGGACTGGGCCGGGTCCAACACCCCCGTGTTCGGCACGGGCGTCACCGCCTCGACCTCCGGGGTGGAGAACACGGCGACGGGCGCCTCGACCTTCACCGGGACGAGCGCGGGACGCGTGGCCTCCGGGAGCAAGATCGCCGCGCCGTCCGAGTTCTCGACCGAGCTCTGGTTCAAGACCAACACCACCAGCGGCGGCAAGCTGATGGGCTACGGCGCCGCGGCGTCGGGTGAGTCGACCAGCTACGACCGTCATCTCTATATGACGAACAACGGGCGTCTCGTCTTCGGCACGTACAACGGCAGCACGCAGACCGTCCAGAACGACGCCGCGCTCAACGACAACGAGTGGCACCACGCCGTCGCGTCGCAGAGCGCGGAGGGGATGAAGCTCTACGTCGACGGCAAGCTCGTGTCGTCGCTCGCGGGGGCCACCACGGCGGAGAGCTACACGGGATATTGGCGTATCGGCGGAGACAACCTCGCCGGATGGCCGTCCGAGCCGAGCTCCAAGTACTTCAAGGGGGCGCTGGATGAGGTCGCGGTCTACCCGTTCGCCCTCACGGCGACCCAGGTGAAGACGCACTACGGAATCGGCAAGGGCTTCCAGGCCCCGACCGCTGCCTTCACCGCCACGCCGACCGACCTCGCCGTCGCGTTCGACGCGGAGGCTTCGGCGCCCGCGGGCTCGGCGACGATCGCCGGCTATCGGTGGGACTTCGGCGATGACTCGGCGACGGCCACCGGCAAGACGACGAGCCACACGTACGAGGCGTCCGGCACCTACACGGTGGCGCTGACCGTCACGGACAGCAACGGACTCGCCACCACGGCGGAGAAGCAGGTCGTGGTGAAGGCACCGAACGTCCTGCCGACGGCGGCCTTCGAGACGACGGCGAACGGGCTGTCGGTCTCGGCCGATGCGTCCGCCTCGACGGACTCCGACGGCTCCCTCGCCTCCTACGCATGGAACTGGGGGGACGGCACCACTTCGACCGGTCAGGTCGCGACGCACGTCTACGCCACGCCGGGCACCCGCACGGTGACCCTGACGGTGACCGACGACCGCGGCGGGAGCGCGTCGACCACACGACAGGTCGAGGCGACGCATGCCGACCCGGTCGCCGCCTTCACCGCGACCGCGTCGGGGCTGAGCGTCAACGTCTCGGCAGCCGGATCGAGTGCGTCCGACGGCGCGACGCTGTCCTACTCGTGGAACTGGGGCGACGGGTCTCCCGCCGGTTCCGGGGCCACGGCAGGCCACACGTACGCCGCGGCCGGCGCGCATGACATCACCCTCACCGTGACCGACAGCCTCGGCGCGTCCAAGGCCGTCACGAAGACCGTGACCGTGACCGCGCAGGTCTTCGCCGCGTCCGACGCGTTCGGTCGTGTCGTGTCCAGCGGCTGGGGCGCCGCCGACAAGGGCGGCACCTGGGCGCCGATGAGCGGCTCCGCCGCGGCGCTCTCCGTCGGCGACGGCGTGGGCAAGGTCAACCTGGCACCCGGTGACACCAGGGAGATGCTGCTGCAGGGCACGTCCCTTCTCGACACGTCCGCGCGGATCACCTACACGCTCGCCTCCGGGCCCTCCTCCGGGGCGGCGTACGAAGGTCTGGGCGCACGGCGTTCCGGGTCCTCGGGCTACCGGGCTCTCGCCTGGCACCGTCCTGACGGCACCACCTGGCTCGTGATCCACCGCAACGGCACGGCGATCGCCAGCACCGCCGTCTCCGGTCTCTCCTGGAGCGCGGGCAGCTCGTTCTCGCTCCTGATGGAGACGACCGGGTCGTCCACCACGACCATCCGCGCCAAGCTGTGGGCGGCGGGGTCGGCGGAGCCCGCCAACTGGCAGCTCACCACGACGGACGCGACGCCGGCTCTGCAGGTCGCCGGTGCCCCGACGGTGTTCTCCTACCGGTCGGGCAGTGGCACCGGCACCAACCTCGCCAGCTTCGACGACTTCACGCTGAAGAACCTCGGCACGCCGGCGCCGGAGCCCGAGCCGCAGCCCGAACCGGAGCCCGCGAACGTCGCTCCCACCGCCGCGTTCACCGCGACCGCGACGAACCTCACGGTCGCCGTGGACGGCAGCGCCTCGACCGACTCCGACGGCACGATCGCCTCGTACGCGTGGGACTTCGGCGACGGGACGACCGGCACCGGTGCGACCACCAGCCGCACCTACACCGCGGCGGGGACCTACACCGTCACCCTCACGGTGAAGGACGACAAGGGCGCCACGCACACCACCAGCAAGCCGGTGACCGTGACGGCGCCTCCCGTCGACCCGCAGCCCGAACCCGAACCCGAGCCGCAGCCGGCTCCGGTGGCGGACGACGGCTTCGACCGCACCGCGGGGCCCGGCTGGGGCACCGCCACGGTCGGCGGGGCGTGGACGATCGCCGGCGGCTCGCAGGCGGCGGCGACCGTCGCTGACGGCCAGGCGAAGCTGAACCTCATCGCCGGCGACACCCGGCATGCGACGCTCAACACCACGTCCGTCGCCGATGCGGTGCTCGAGACGCAGTTCCGGGTCGATCAGGCCCCGGCCGCGGGTGGCGCCTACGTCGGCGTGATCGCGCGGCAGTCGGCGGCCGGGAAGTACTTCGTCCGCGCCTGGCTGCGTCCTGACGGCACGGTCTGGCTCGTCGTGCACCGCGAAGGGACCGTCCTGCGCACGCAGGCCGTGCCCGGACTGGTGTGGGCCGCGAACACCTCGTACAACCTCGAGGTGTCCGTGACGGGGACGACGTCGGCGACCCTCTCCGCCAAGTTCTGGCCGACGGAGACGACGAAGCCGGCAGCCTGGCAGATCACCACGACCGACGCGGCACCCCTGGGTGCGGGTGCGGTGGGACTGAGCGGCAACCGCTCCGGCAGCGCGACCGCGCCGCTCGGCGTGTCGTTCGATTCGTTCCGCGTCACCGCACCGCAGTAAGATCCTGACGCATGGCCACTGCTGTCCCGATCGCGCTCCTCGCCTTCGGTGGAATCGCGGCAGTGGCCATCGTCGTGTTCGCACTCCGGCTGCTCCCGCGTACCGCCTTCGTCGTGTGGGCGGTCGTGCTGTTCTTCGTGCCTCTCTGGGTAGGGGTGAACATCAGCTTCTACTGGGCGGCGATCACCCTGCTCACCGTCCTGCTGATCATCGTGAACTGGTCGGTGGTGCCGTTGCGGGCGGCCGATGCCTGGGTCGCCGCGTTCGTCCTCGTCGTCGTCGGGTTGTACGGGTTCGGCACGGTCGACCTCGCCTCCCTCGTGGCATCGCTTCTCGAGTGGGTGATCCCCTACATCTGGGGGCGCGTGGTGCTCGCTCGCGTGACGACCGAGTGGATCACCTCGACGATCGCGGTCGTGGCCATCGTGGCCGCCGCTCTCGCGGTCGTCGAGTTCCTCACCTCCTTCAACCCCTTCGTCCTCATTCCCGGATCCGGCGTGGTGTACGACACATGGAGCCCGCTGCAGGAGCGCGGCGGGGTGCTGCGTGCGGAGGGGGCGTGGGGGCACTCGATCGCGCTCGGCGCCGCGCTGGCGATGTCCTCCGCGTTCGTCGTGGCGACGCGATGGCGACTGTTCCCGAAGATCACCGGCATCGTGCTCATCGCCACCGCCACGGTCTTCACGTTCAGTCGGGCGGGCCTGCTCACACTGGTGTTGACACTCGTCCTGTCCACCTTCCTCATCGTCGGGGTCTCGACGCGCTTCCGGGTGACGGTGGCCGTCGCCGGGGTGATCGGCACCGCGATCGTCATCCCCGTCATCGATTCCGTCTTCGGTGCCGCGGGGGACGAGGCCGGAGGCAGCGCCGACTACCGCACGGACCTGCTGGTCCTCCTGGAACAGGTGCAGCTGTTCGGGAACCCCGGCGACTGGCATTCCCTCGTCTCCGGCGACTACTACCTCGGATACTTCGCCCGGTCGGTGGACAACGCCCTCGTGCTCACGCTCCTCCGGTACGGGTACGTGCCGACCCTGCTCATCATGGCGGCCGTCGTCTGCGCGGCGCTGATGGCCGTGCGGCGCTCGACGCGGAGTCCCGCCGCCCTCGCCGTCGTCGGACAGCTCCCGAGTCTGGTCGTCGTCGCCCTCATCACGCAGTACAGCATGTTCCTGTGGTTCTGCGTCGGGCTCGCGGTGACCTGGGCGCGCGACGCCGGAACGCGATCCACCACCGCGGAAGAGGCCTTCCTGCGGGATCTCGGGACGGCGTCACCGCCGGCGACGACCGGACCCGCTCCACAGGTGCGGCAGACGTGAACGGGCCGTGCAGATGGCTCCTCTAGAATCGAGACCTCAGGGGGAATGGGGAGTCATGGCCGAGAGCCGGGTCAGCCTGCGTGTCATCGCGGGCTCGCTGCGCAAGTTCTGGTGGTTGATCGTGCTGTGCGGCGTCGTGGGCGCCGCGGGGTCGTACGGATACGCGTCGCTGCAGACGCCGTTGTTCCAGGCGACGACCTCGCTGTACTTCGCGCTGAACCAGGGCACGAGCGCCTCGGACCTCAACCAGGGCTCGGTGTACACCCAGAGCCAGATGCTGTCGTTCGCCCAGCTGGCGACGAGCTCGCGCGTGCTCGATCCGGTGATCGAGGAGCTCGAGCTCGACACGACGCCCCGCGCGCTCGCGAGGGACATCGAGGTGACCATCCCGCAGAGCACCGTCACCCTGCGGATCACCGGCATCACGGACGACCCGGAAGCTGCGGCCGAGCTCGCGAACGCCGTCGCCGAGCAGCTCATCACGGTCGTCAAGGACGTCGCTCCGAAGGATCCGCAGGGCGAGTCCACCATCACCGCCGAGGTCATCGACGACGCCGTCGTCCCCGAGTTCCAGTTCACTCCGAGCAAGCCCAGGGACGCGGCCCTCGGCGGTTTCCTCGGAGGCGTGCTCGGCCTTGCGGCCGCCGTGCTCATCGGTGTGCTGGACACCCGTGTCCGCAACGAGGAGGCGCTGACGCAGGCCGGCGGGGATCCCGTGCTCGGCGTCGTCTCCAAGTCGCCGCTGCTGGAGGCGCGGGGAATCGCCGTCGCCCAGGAGCCGCTCGGCCACACCTCGGAGGAGTTCCGCCGCATCCGGTCGGCGCTCGCGTACGCGAACGTGTCGTCCCGGGTGAAGGTGCTGCTGGTGACCTCCGGTATGCCCGCCGAGGGCAAGTCGACCGTGTCGGTGAATCTCGCGATGACCCTCGCCGCGCTCCGTAATTCCGTCCTGCTCATCGACGCCGACATGCGCCGCCCGCGTGCCCACGAGCACGCCGGCATCGACGGTTCGGTCGGACTCACGAGCGTCCTGCTCGACGAGGTGGAGTTCGAGGTGGCCAAGCACCGCGTCGCGGACACCACGCTGGACATCCTCCCTGCCGGGACGATCCCGCCGAACCCCGCCGAGCTGCTCACGTCGGCGCGCATGGCACAGCTTCTCGACTTCGCCGCGGCGGACTACGACTACGTCGTGATCGACTCGCCCCCGACGCTGAGCGTCGCGGACGCCAACCTCCTGGCCACCCAGACGGACGGTGTCATCCTCGTCGTCGACGCCACCAAGACGCGGCGGGCGGCACTGGCGAAGAGCATCAAATCGCTGGAATCGGGCGGCGCCCGCATCCTCGGCACGGTCCTCAACCGTGCGCGTCCGGACCGGCATCGCAGCGAGTACTACAGCGAGTGAGCGACCCGCCGTCCTCCCGGGGGAGGCGTGCAGCATATCGGCGGAAGGGCTCGAATCGTTTGCCATCGTCCAGACGGGCGGTTATTCTTCATGGGTTGCGAGGGGGGCTCGCACTTTGTCGCCGGGGTTGAAACTGCGGCGAAGCGTGGGTGATCGTGTATTCCACCCCAGAAACGGTGACATCGTGTCCTTTCCGTTCCCTGTTCGTCTCTCATCGCCAGCGGCGCCACGGCGTCGCCATCGCCTGCTCGCGGGTGCCCTGGGCGTCGCCGTCGCGCTCTCCGGAGCGCTGATCGCCGCACCGGCCTCCGCGGCGGTCGCCGCCGCCTCGCCTTCGGCCCGACCGGCGGCAGCGTCTGCGGGTCCCCTCCTCTCCGACCCGATGAACCGCGCCGTCGCCTCCGGCTGGGGCGCCTCTCCCGTCGGGGCCTGGCGTGTGGTCGAGGGTGCGTCGAGCGTCGGGAACGGGCAGGCGATGCTCGCCAGCCGGAAGCCCGGGATCACGGCGCGGGCGACCGTGGCCGGGGTGACGGCGGCGGATGTGTCGAGCCGCTACACGGTGACGGTCCCTGCCCTCCCCGTCGGCGGTCCGCTCTACCTGGCCCAGGCCGTCCGCATCGTCGGCAAGGACTCCTACGGTGTGCGTCTCCGCGTGCACCCCGACGGCTCCGCCTACGTGTCCGTGGTCCGGATGACCGACCTCACCACTGTGCAGAACCTGAGCGAGCGACGACTCCCCTTCCCGGTGACGACGGGCATGTCGCTGCGCGTCGCCCTCGACGTGACCGGGACCAGTCCGGTGACGCTCGCGGCCAAGGCCTGGGCGGCAGATGGGGACGAGCCGTCCGCGTGGCAGGTGACGCACGCCGATTCCTCGGCCACGCGGATCACGGCCGCGGGTGGTTACGGCTTCGCGCTGTACACGTCCTCCGGAGCGAAGGCCGCCGTCCCGCTCGCGATCGACGACGTGCTCGCGGCCGCGCCCGCGCCGGTGGCGACTCCCACTCCGACGCCGACGCCGACGCCCGCCCCCGCGCCGAACCCGGCTCCCGCGCCGAACCCGGTTCCGGTTCCCCCGGTGACGCCGACCACCCCGGTGACACCCGCTCCACCTGCCACCCCGGCCGGTGTCCGCGGGAAGCCGGGCGCCGCCGCCCCGGGGTCGCTGTCGTACCCGGCACCCGCCACCGCGATCTACGCGGCGCCGGGCGGATCGGACGGCGCTGCCGGTACGAAGAACTCGCCGGTGCGCACGATCGCGGCCGCGCTGCGGCTGGTACCGAACGGCGGCACCATCGTGCTCCGCGGTGGCACCTACCACGAGGAGATCGTCGTGCCGCCGCAGAAGCGCGTCACGATCCAGCCCGCTCCGAACGAGGCGGTCTGGATGGACGGCGCGAAGACCGTCACCGGCTGGAAGCCCGCAGGCAAGACCTGGACGGTCGACGGCTGGGGGACCGCGCTCGACTCGAGCCCCACATACACGAAGGGAGCGCCCGACAACACCCAGCCGGAGTGGCGCTTCGTCGATCCCGCGCACCCGATGGCCGCGCATCCGGACCAGGTGTGGGTCGCGGGCGTGCAGCTGCGGGAGGTCGCCTCCGCCGCGCAGGTCGTCGCCGGGACCTTCTTCGTCGACGATCGGGCGAAGCGGCTCGTGATCGGCACCGACCCGACGGGCAAGCCCGTGGAGGCGAGCGTGCTCACCCAGGCGCTCTCGATCCGGTCCGCCGGATCCGAGGTGCGCGGCATCGGCATCCGCCGGTACGCCACCAGCGTGCCCCAGATGGGGACCGTCATCGCCGCAGCGAGCGACATCACGCTCGCCGACGTGACGATCCGCGACAACTCGACGACCGGCTTCTACTCCTGGGCGCCGAGGACGACGTTGACGCGCGTCTCGTTGATCGGCAACGGTCTCCTCGGTGGCGGCGCCTCCCAGGCCGACGGCTTGAAGGTGAAGCAGATGCTCTCGGTCGGGAACAACGCCGAGCGCTTCAACCACTCCCCGGTGTCCGGCGCGTTCAAGGTCACCCGGACGCGCGGAGTGACCGTCACCGACAGCGCGTTCACGGGTAACGCCGGTCGTGGTCCGTGGTTCGACGAATCGGTCATCGACATCGTCTTCACGGGTAACGACGTGATCGGCAACACCGGTCACGGTGTCATGGTCGAGCTCTCGGAGCGGGCGGTCGTCGCCGACAACATCATCGCCCGCAACGGCGACTTCGGGCTGTTCGTCCTGAACTCCGGCAACGTGAAGATCTGGAACAACACCTTCGTCGGCAACGCCAACCGGAACGTCAGCATCGGTCAGGACGGTCGCCGAGCCTCCGACCCGAACGCGGCGGGCCACGATCCGCGCACGCGCTTCGCACCGCTGGCGCCGTGGATCGTGCGCAACACCGTGATGTCCAACAACGTCATGGCGGAGAGCGCGGGCAACTGCCTGGTCTGCGTACAGGACTACTCGACCACCTTCACCGGTGCGCAGATGATGTCGAGCGTGAACGGCAACCTCTACCACCGCACCGCCCCCGGCACGCCCCGATGGTTCTCGGCCTGGTCGAAGGGATCCGTCTCGCGGGATCCGGCGGTGGCAGACACCCTCGCGGCGTTCACCGCGGCGACGGGTCAGGACCGCCGCTCGCAGTTCGTGCAGGGAGCCTCCGTGGTGTCCGCCACGTACGTGCTGGCCCCCGCGCAGGCGCAGCGGCAGGCCGCAGTGGCGGTCCCCGTGCCGGCGGATATCGCCTCGGTATCGCGACTCCCCGGCAACAGCGCGACGCTGGGAGCCCTGCCGCGGTGACGATCTAGGTATGGGTTCTCTTCTCGCTGTCGGCGCCCGCGCGCTGACGATGGTCATCGCGCTGGTCTGCGGCGTTCTCACGACGCGGATGATCATCGGAGACGCGGGCGTCGGCAGCTTCGCCCTCTACACGCTGCTCACGACGATCCCGTCGCTGCTGACCTTCACCGATCTCGGCAGCGGCGCCGTGCTCGTGAACGCCGTGGCCACGAGCGACGACGTGAGGACGGACGAGAAGCTCCGCTATCAGCTCACGTCGGTCGGCCGGGTGCTGCTGATGTTCGCGGCCTCCGCCATGGCGATCAACACCGTGCTCCTGGCCACCGGTGCCTGGGAGATCGTGTTCGGCGATGCCGGAGGAGAGCCGGGGGCGTCGCTGGCCGCCTTCTTCTGCGTGACGATCTTCTGTCTCGGTATCCCGCTGGGCATCTGGGCGCGGATCATGCTCGGGCAGCGCAAGAACCACATCGTGATCCTGCTGCAGGGCCTCATCTCGCCGCTCACGCTGGCCGGGGTGTGGCTGCTGCTGACGTTCGGTGGCGAGAATCTGCATTCCTACGCGGCGATCGCGTCGTTCGCGGCCTCGCTGATCGTCTCGATCCTCGGCGTCCTCATCACCGCTCGGACCACGTCTCCGTTGATCCCCGAGGCTGCGCGCATGGTTCTGCGCCCGCGACGGTTCCCTGGCGTACGGGTGATGGACGTGGGATGGCCGATGCTGGCTCAGATGGTGACGTATCCGATCGCGGTGGGGTCGCAGCGGTACGTGATCGCCCAGCTCGGCGGTCCGACCGACGTCGCCGAGTACGGTGTGGCCGGGCAGGTCTTCTTCGCGCTCAACGGTCTGGTGATGGCCGGTGGGCTCGCGCTCTGGCCGCATTTCGCTCGCATGCGACACCAGGGCGATCTCCGCCGCGGACCATTCCTGCTCTCCGGACTGTTCGCCGTGGCCGTCGCCCTCGCGACGGTGGTGGTGTGGCTCGTCGGGCCGTGGCTGTTCGGGTTCATCACGCAGGGAGAGCTGGAGGTCCGGCCGACCACGATCTTCGCGTTCGGCCTCATGATCATGCTCACGGCGGCTGTCTACCCGCTCGGGATGTTCATCATGGACAAGCCCGGGATCCGATTCCAGGTGATCCCCACCCTCAGCATGGCCGCGGTCGGGGTCACCCTGGCGTTCGTCCTCACACCGATCCTCGGTATCGCCGGTCCGCTCCTCGGTGTCGCCTTCGCGCTCCTGGTCTGTCAGCTGATCCCGTTCTCGATCTACATCGTGCGTCATCGGGCGCGGCTCACGGCCGAGGCCGCCGTCTCGGCGTGAGCCCAGGTCGCGTGCGCCCGGCGCCGTGCGGATACCCGCGGGTCGTCAGTCGAGGACGCCGGCGGTGACGCCGGCGCGGTAGACCGCAGGTGCGTGCCGGCGCAGGGCTTCGTCGCGGCTCTCGGCCACACTGCCCACGAGGTCGTCCCACCGTGCGCACACGTCGTCGAGTGCGGCGGCGATCGCCGGAGCATCGTCCGGTGCGACCAGCTGCGCCGTGGCGTAGCCGCCCGCGGCCTCGCGCAGACCGCTGCTGTCGCTCGCGATGACGGGGCGGAGCCCCAGAACGCCCTCGACGGCGGTGTTCCCGAACGGCTCGTCCACCCGGGAGGGCACGACCAGCACGTCGGCTTCCGCGAGGAACGGCCAGATGTCGGCGTGGAATCCCGCGAAGGTGACGGAGACCCCGGTCTCTGCGGCACGGGCGCGCAGTTCGCGCTCGTACCATTCGTATCCCTCGAAGACCGCCCCGAGGAGCGTGACCTCGACGGGCCGCCCCTCCGCCTGCACTGCCGCCGCGGCGTCGATGACGAGGTCGGGACCCTTCCGAGGCGAGAGCCGCCCGACGTACAGCACGCGGAGGGCGCCGTCGATCCGGGGCCGCGGCGGCGCGGGGTGCGGGGGCGACGCGACGCCGTTGGCGACGATCCGGGTGCGGTCGGCGAGAGCGGGCAGCGCGCGCCGGATGGTGTCGAGGCTGAAGCGGCTGTTCACGAGGGTGCGGACCGAGGCGAGGTGCGGCATGTAGAGCAGGCGGTTCACCAGCGTGCTCCCGGAGGCCTCCGCCTCGTGCACGTGACTGACCGCGCGAGTGCCGCGGAGTCGGGCCACGAGGGGCCATTGCGGAATGATGATGGTCGACACGTAGACGGCGTCGGGGCGCACGCGTCCGATCAGACGCCATGCGGCGCCGAGGCCCCGGAACATGTCGCGGAACAGGCGGGGCAGACCGCGCGGGGTGAGCAGCACCTTGCGCAGGACGAGCATCGGCAGGATGACGACCTCTGCTCCGGCGGCGCGCAGCGGCGGGACGAGCAGACCCGAGCTCGGAAGGGCGACCACCACACGGGCTCCGGCCTCCACGAGACCGATCGCGCTCTCGAGGAGCATGCGGTCCGACCCGAACATCTCGGCACCGGGATGCACGAGAAGGACGGTCTTGCGCTTCACGCCGGTGGTCATCGTGTCGCGTCCGCGGGGGCGGGGGCCCAGTCGGCGCTCCGTCGGCGCGCACGCCGGGCGGACGCGTGGACGCTGGAGCCTTCGGACAGACGGCGGGCGAGGTCTTCGTACTCGTCCGCGACGTCGTCCCAGCGGAAGCGCGTGCGGGCGATCTCCTGCACCGCGGCTGCATGCGCGTCGCGGGTCGTGGGGTCGGCTTCGGCGGCCGCGACGTGGGTCGCGACGTCATCCGCGTCGGCGAAGAACCAGCCGTTGCCGCCGAGGACCTCCCGGTTGAAGGGCACCTCGTAGCCGATCACCGCGGTGCCCGCACCCATGGCGCGCAGGAGCGACGGGTTGGTGCCACCGACGGAGTGGCCATGCAGGTAGGTGGCGGCGTGGGCGTAGAGCCCGTCGAGGAGCTCCTGGTCGTAGACGCCGCCCACGAGGCGGATCCGCTCGTCGCCCTCGGCGGCGTTCCGGATCTCCTGGATGTATCCGGCGGCGTACGGCGCGGAGCCGACGACCACGAGCGGCAGTCGCGCGGCGCTGGCGCGGTATCCGCGGACGATCTCGAGCACGTGGTTCTCCGGCTCGAACCGAGCGACGACGAGGTGGTAGCCGTTCGGAGTGAGGTCCATCTCGGCCAGGCGGTGCGTCGGCGGCTGATCGAGGATCGGCGCGCCGTATCGGATGAGCTCCGTGGGCACGTCGAACTGGTGGCGGTAGTAGTCGGAGATGCCGGGGGCGTCGGCGATGAGCGCGTCCGCGGTGCGGACGCCGAACTGCTCGGCCCAGCGATAGTACGCCTTGCCGCGGGGACCCCACTTCGACCGGCGCCACTCCAGACCGTCCATGTGCAGGGCGACGGGCGCCCGGCGCAGCCGGAGCAGCGGGAGGAACGGCGAGTTCGCGGCGTTGAAGACGAAGGCCGCGTCGGGGCGGCGGTGGAAGAGCAGATGCAGGGCCGACAGCCCGGTGTGGCTGAGGGTCTCGATCTGCTTCACCGGGACCGCGGGGAGGTGCACCACGCGCATGCCGAGGTACTCCTTCTCGCGGTGCTCTGAGCCGCGGGTGTACACGACGACGTCGTGGCCACGGTCGGCGAGCCGTCGCCCCACCTCTTCGATGGCCGTCTCGAATCCGCCGTAGGCCGCAGGCACGCCGCGGGTCCCCACCATCGCGATCGTGAGGGGTGTCGTAGTGCTCATCCGCTCAGTATGCCCCGCTCGGCTGCGCCATGACCTTCGCGGTGCGCCACATGATCTGCAGATCGTTCATGACGGACCAGTTCTCCACGTAGCGCAGGTCGAGCCGCACGCTCTCGTCCCACGACAGGTCGCTGCGTCCGGAGACCTGCCACAGACCCGTGATCCCGGGCTTGATGTACAGGCGGCGGAACACGGTGCCGTCGTAAGCGGTGACCTCGCTGGGCAGCGGCGGCCGCGGACCGACGACGCTCATGTCGCCGACCAGCACGTTCCAGAACTGCGGGAGCTCATCCAGCGACAGCTTGCGCAGCACCTTCCCGACGCGGGTCACGCGGGGGTCGTCCTTCATCTTGAAGAGGAGGCCGGCGCCCTCGTTGTGGTCCTTCAGCGCCGCGAGCTGCTTCTCGGCGTCGGTGCGCATGGAACGGAACTTGACCATCTTGAACGTACGGCCGTCCCGGCCGACACGCTCCTGGAAGAAGAACACGGGCCCCGGAGAGTCGAGCTTGATGAGAGCGCTGAGCACAGGTGTGAGCAGCGCGATCGGAATCAGCGCGATGGCGGCCACCAGTACGTCGAGGGCGCGCTTCAGCAGGTGGACGCCGCCCTCGTAGGTCGGAATCTTCACCTGGATCAGCGGCAGGCCGTCGACCTGGCGGAGCGAGATGCGAGGACCCGCGACGTCCGTCAGGCGGCTCGAGAGGACGAGCTCGGCGGCCGTGCCTTCGAGCTGCCAGCTGAGCTGCTTGACGAAGTCGGGGGACCCCTCGGGGCGGCTCGCCACGATGATGGTGTCCGCCCCGAGCTGTGCCGCCGCGGGGGCGACGGTGTCCAGATCGCCCACGACCGGGTAGATGCTCTCCCCGATCCTGAGCGCGCCGGCATTGCGATCCAGCAACGTCGTCCCCACGACGTGGTAGCCGTTCTCCCCGCCCTTCTGCAGGGAGTCGATCACATACTCGACGTCCTCGGTGGCGCCGACCACCAGTGTCCTCGACGCGAACCGTCCGGACAGGCGCTGCCGCTGCAGCCAGCGACGCCAGGCCCAGCGGGCGAAGAGGAGACCGAGCATGCCGACCGGGAGCGCGATGAAGAACAGCGGCTGCAGCCCTTCCCACTCCAGGAGCACGCCCGCAATGGCGGTGATGCCGAAGGCGAGACCCGCCGCGTGCGCGACGCGACGGTACTCCGTGGCCCCAGACCCGAAGATGGCGGCGGCTCGGCTGTTGAGCGCCGACAGCATCAGGTACCAGGCGAGACCCAGCAATGCGGCGTTGCGCACGGCCTCGATCACCGTGACGCCGGTGAGCAGCTGGACCGTCGCCGTCAGTGCGACGGCGATCAGGATGACAGCCGCATCCGTGATCCGCAGTCGCATCCGATAGCGACGCTCCCACTGCAGGCGTCGTTCGAGCGTCGCCGAGACACGCGGCGTGCTCGCCGCATGCGTCACCGACGCGGTCGCCCGCGGAGCCGTGATCGGCGTGAAACCCGTACGAGCGATGCTCAGAGCATCCTCGACGGAAGTCATGCCGAGGCCCCTTGAGCCGTGAATGTACGCAGATAACCCCAGTGCGCCATCGTTTCCCCAGTTTTCCCCAGACCATGAACCCCACGTTCACGGACACGTCTGCGTCCCGACCCCTCGGGTCCTGCTGAAGCTTCGCGATCCCACATCGAGAAGGTGTCCTCGTCGTCCCAAACCGACGAGGCGTGCAGCAGGCACTGCAGACGGTCATCACTGTAGCGGATTCGGCCGCCCGACGGAAGCGCTTCCCGAGGGTGAGCGAAAACCCGTTCCGGAATACCGCATGCGAGGGTGCACCCGGAGCTAGTCTGTCGCGGTGACCGCGCACCCGACATCGAGTCCTCGCTTCCGTCTGCAGCCCATGCGGCCGCGCGACCCCGGTCAGCCGCATCGGGCCGCGAGTCCGCTGGAGCTCTTCTTCGACCTCGTCTTCGTGGTGGCGGTGAGCATCGCCTCGGCGCAGCTGCATCACGCGCTGAGCCACGGCGACTTCCTCCACGGGATCACCTCCTACGCGATGCTCTTCTTCGCGATCTGGTGGGCGTGGATGAACTTCACCTGGTTCGCGACCTCGTTCGACACGGACGACTGGCCGTACCGGATCGCCACGTTCGTCCAGATGGCGGGCGTCCTCATCCTCGCCGCCGGGATCCCCGGGGCCTTCGAGGAGGGCGACTTCACGCTCCCCGTGGTGGGCTACGTCGTCATGCGGATCGCGATGGTGGCGCAGTGGCTGCGCGCCTCGCGGAACGAGGGCCCGCTCCGGCGCGTCGCTCTGCGGTACGCCCTCGGTGTCGCCGTCGTGCAGGTGCTGTGGCTTCTGTTCCTGCTGATCCCATCCGGCCCCGTGCAACTCGCAGCCTTCGTCGTCTTCGCGCTCATCGAGATCACGGTCCCGGTGTTCGCCGAGCGCCGGCACCAGACACCCTGGCATCCGCACCACATCACGGAGCGCTACGGTCTGTTCACTCTCATCGTGCTCGGCGAGAGCCTCCTCGCCTCCGCCAACGCGATCATCGACGCGCTGGACGAGGTGGAGGCCCTGGGTCCGCTCCTGGCCATCTCGGCCCTCGCCTTCGTCGTGACGGCGGCGTTGTGGTGGATCTACTTCTGGCCGCCCCACCACCGGGCCATCACCACTCTCGGCCGTTCGCTGCGCTACGGCTACACGCACTACTTCGTCTTCGCGGCGGCCGCGGCCTTCTCCGCCGGCATCGAGGTGGAGCTGGACGTGATGACGGGGGAGAGCCATCTCGCTCCCGTGGCGGCCACCTTCACGGTGTCCATCCCGATCGCGGTGTTCCTCATCGGGATCTGGTGGGTCGCCATCCGCGACAATGCCGACCGCGTCGTCAACACGGTCATCCCCGTGGGGGCGCTGCTCGTCCTGCTCGACCCGTTCGTGCCCGTGCCGGTGGCGCTGACGGCAGCGGTCATGGTGGGGATCGTGGCGGTGCTGGTGATGCGGCCGCCGATTCCCCGCGGCGCCGCGGCGACGGACGCCTGAGCGCCGCGGTCAGACGCTGGCGGCGAACAGGTCCAGGCATTCGACGCGCAGGCGCGCGATCGCCTCGGTGTCACCGCGGAGGTGACGGATGAGGGCGTGCTGCATCATGCCGTCCGTCAGCGCATACGCGAAGAGCGGCGTGAAGCGGCAGGGCCGACCGCGCAGCTCGGAGTAGCGCTCGACCACACGCCAGATGGCCTCCTGCAGGTCGGCCTCGACCTCCGCGATCGTGTCGCCGAAGCCGGACTCGAACAGCGATTGATTGCGGAGGTCGTACCAGAGCCGGTGCAGGCGGGCGTCGTCGTGCACGCTCCTGGCGAGTTCCTCCGCGGCGCCGGCCGCCAGGTCCTCCGCGGTCTCCGCCTCCTCCATGACGGCGAGGTAGCGGTCACCGAGCCCGCCCTTGGAGATCCGCACGGCCTCCGCGATGAGGTCGTTCTTGTCGGTGAAGTAGTAGTGCAGGGCTCCGTGCGAGAGCTCCGAATGCTGGGCGATCTCGCGGAGTCCCGTCCTGGCGAACCCGCGCTCGGCGATCGCCTCCAGCGCCGCTTCGGCCAGCGCTCGCCGGCGGATCGCGAACTTGTCCACCCCTGCGCGTTCCGCCCGCTTGGTCGCCGTCGTCATGCTGTGCCCCCGGTCTCGTCCCCTTCGGGATCGGTGCGGGCAATGCTATGGCATTCTCGCGGATCTGGACAGACGTCCAGGAAAAACTTGACAGGTGCCAAGCTGCGTGTTGCACTGGATGCGCCACGGCCGCGCATGTCCCCTGCATGCCGGCCGTCTTCGTGGCCGCGCGAGCGATTCCCCCATCGCCCCGGCCCTGCGTTGTCCGCCGAGTTCTTCGAGCGCCAGCGCTGCAGAGCGGAGCGATGTCCCCGCATCCTCCGCTCTGCTCCCGCTTCTAGGCTCCTCATCGGTCGCGCATAGCTCCCTGATTGTTCACTCGTCGAGCATCGGGGGCAACGCCGCCCACGCTCGAGAGGAGCACATCATGAGCCGAATCCCCGAACCGACGTCGACGCCGCAGGGGCCCATGTACGAAGGACGACCGCTGGATCGCGCGGACGAAGAGGTGGTCGACCAGGGCGTCGCCTTCGATCTCCGGACGCTGATGAGCCGCCGCGGGCTCCTGATCGGCGGCGGCCTCGGCCTCGGCGCCGTCGTCCTCGCCGCCTGCGCCCCGGCAGCCACCGGCTCGTCGTCGACGACCGCCACGCCCACGCCCAGCGCCGGCGCCACCGCATCGGACTCCGCGATCACGGAGATCCCGGATGAGACCGCCGGTCCCTACCCGGGCGACGGCTCGAACGGTCCCGACGTCCTCGACGAGGCGGGGATCATCCGCCAGGACATCCGCTCGTCCATCGACGGCGGTGCCACCGCGGACGGGGTCCCGCTCTCGTTCGAGTTGCAGATCCTCGACCTCGCGAACGGAGGGGGGCCGTTCGCGGGCGTCGCCGTGTACGCCTGGCACTGCAACGCCCAGGGGGAGTACTCGCTCTACTCGTCGGGGCTCGAGGACGTCTCCTATCTCCGAGGGGTGCAGGTCGCTGACGGCGACGGCAGGGTCTCCTTCACGTCCGTGTTCCCCGGGTGCTATTCGGGGCGGTGGCCCCACATCCACTTCGAGGTCTACCCGGACGCGGCGTCGATCACCGAAGCATCGAACGCGATCGCGACATCCCAGCTCGCGCTGCCCGAAGACGCCTGCGGAGCGGTCTACGCGGAGACGGCATACGCCGGATCGGCGGACAACCTGGCACGGATCACGCTGACCTCCGACAACGTCTTCGGCGACGACGGCGGGGCATCGCAACTCGCGACGACGACGGGGAGCGTCGCCGGCGGCTACACGGCGACGCTCGTGATCGGCGTCGACACCACGACCGCCCCGAGCGCCGGTTCCGCACCGGGCGGGAGCGGGAGCGGACGCCCACCGGGAAGTTGAGGTCGTCGGAGCGTGGTTCCGTGGATCTGCTAAACTGATCGTGCAACGTGTGCGTTTCGCCCCCTCTCGGCCGCCTCGTCGCCACTGATCAGGGCCATCCACGGACCACGCACATCGACGCGCGCGGAATCCGCCCTCGGTCTCTTCACGTGCGGAGCGCGACAGCGCGCCCGCCCCACAGCAATGAGCATGAGCATGAGCACCACCACCATCCCTCCGTCCACCCCTCTCACCTGGAAGCAGGCCGACGTCGACGTGCACGTCGCCACCCGGAACGGCGAATTCGCCGGATTCGTCGAGTTCGACGGATTCGCGCACCGACTGCGGGACGAGCGTGGCACCGATCTCGGATCCTTCCCCTCCCTCGACGACGCCTTCCGTGCGCTCGCCGAGGCGAACGAGCCGAAGCGCGCCGCGGCGTCGCCGACTCGCCCGCGCCCCCGCCGTCGGCGCATGCGGCGGGCGCGAGCCTGACTCGTATGCCGGCTCGCGTATGCGGGCGCGGTTAGTGTGGCCACAGCGATCGGCATCCGCCCTTGGCTACCTCAGCTCAAGGGCTCCCGATCGGCAGGAGAGCATCATCTCCCTTTCACCCTCCCCGTCCGTCACCGCCACTCTGGGGCCCGTCCGTCAGACCTATGCCGGCAACGCGGACTTCCCGCCGCTCGCCCGGGCCTACCGGGACGTGCAGCAGGTCGTGAAGGAGACCGGGCTCCTGCAGCGGACGCCCGTGTTCTACTCGCTCGTCGGCGCCGCGCTGGTCGTCGCCTTCGCCGGTTGCGTCGCCGGATTCCTGCTCCTCGGTGACAGCTGGTTCCAGCTGCTCATCGCCGCCGCCCTGGGCATCGTCTTCACGCAGGTCGCGTTCCTCGCCCATGAGGCCGCGCACCGCCAGATCCTCTCCACAGGACCGGCGAACTTCCGCCTGGCCCGCGTGCTCGCCGGCATCATCGGCATGAGCTACCACTGGTGGGATTCCAAGCACACCCGCCACCACGGCAACCCGAACCAGGTCGGCAAGGACCCTGACATCCAGGTCGACACCATCTCCTTCCTGGAGGAGGATGCGGCACAGTCGCGTGGCATCGTCCGGCTCATCACGCGGAAGCAGGGCTGGCTCTTCTTCCCCCTTCTGACGCTGGAGGGGCTCAACCTGCACTTCCTGGGTCTGAAGCACCTGATGACGCGCAAGAACGTGAAGGGTCGCTGGATCGAGCTCGGACTCATCGTGCTGCGGTTCGCCGTCCTCCTCGTGCCGCTGTTCCTCCTGCTGCCCGTCGGCATGGCCTTCGCGTTCCTGGGTGTGCAGCTCGGCGTCTTCGGCGTCTACATGGGCGCATCCTTCGCCCCCAACCACAAGGGCATGCCGGTCATCGCGCCCGACGCCAAGCTCGACTTTTTCTCGAAGCAGGTGCGCACGTCGCGCAACATCCGCGGCGGGTGGTGGGTCACCGGGCTCATGGGAGGCCTCAATCACCAGGTGGAGCACCACCTCTTCCCGAACATGTCGCGGCTGCACCTGTCGAAGGCGCGCGGCATCGTGCGCGACTACTGCGCCGCCAACGGCATCCCGTACACGGAGACGAGTCTCGGGCGCTCGTACGCGATCGTCATCGCCTACCTGAACCGGGTGGGCCTGGCGGCGCGCGACCCGTTCGACTGCCCCGCGGCGGCACAGCTCCGTCGCGCCTGACGCACACGGAGACGACGAAGGGGCGAGCAGACAGCTGCTCGCCCCTTCGTCGTATCCGCGCGGATCAGCGCTTCGAGTCGTCCGTCTCGACGACGTCGATCGTGATCTTCTCCAGCGGACGGTCGTCGTCGAGCTCGTCGTCGAGGACCTCGTCTCCGCGGAAGCTCTCGACGGACGCCTCGACGACGTCGTCCTCGTTCTCGTCGTCGTCCTCGTCGATCGTGGCCTCTGTCACCGCGATCTCCGTGGGGAGGCTGTCGTCGCTGAAGATGCCGTCGGGCCGGATGAGCTCGCGCACCTCGGCCATGAAGCTGGTGAGCTGCTGCTGCTGCCACCGCAGTTGACGGGCTCGGTCCTCGGCGTCGCGGAGGACGGTGGAGGTGTGCCCGGTCACCGCATCGACGATCTTCTGCGACTTCACGCGGGCACGCTCGAGGATGTCCCGCGCACGGACCTGTGCGTCGGCCTCGATCGCCTGCGCCTGCGAGCGCATGAGCTTCTCGTAGCCGTCGGCCTTCGCGGAGATGCGCTGGGCGTGCTCCAGCGAGGCCGTCACCTGCTCGTTGGCGTCGGTCGTGATGCGCTCGGCGTGGGCGACGGCCTGGTTGTGGAGGACCAGGAACTCCTGCTGCGCGTCGTCCTGCCGGCGGGTGAGGGTCTCCTCGAACTCCAGCACGCGGGCGTTCATCTCGCGTACCTCGCGCTCGGCGTCGGCCCGCAGCTGGGTGGTCTCGCGCGTGACGAGGGAACGCAGCGCGGCGGCCCCCTTCTCGGCCTCGGTGCGGATCGCCGTGGCCTCCTGCGACGCCTGGCTGACCTTCTCCGCGGCGTGTGCGGCCTCGCGCTCGATGCGCGCCTCATGGGCCGTGTACTCGGTCTCCATCTTCAGTCGCACCTGGTCGGCGTCGCGCTGAGCCTGGGAGATGATGCGCTCGGCATCCGCCTCGGCCTCGGCGCGCTGCGCGGCGACTTCTTCGCGGGCAGAGGTCATCAGGCGGTCGGCCTGCACGGCGGCGTTCTGGATGAGGACGTTCGCCTGCTCCTCGGCCACCCGCAGGATCGCCTCGAACTGCTGGCGAGACGGCGCTTCCTCACCGTCGGCCTGCGGCATGTCGACGAGCTCGGAGGTGAGCGTCGCCACCTGCTGCTCCGCGTCCGAGGCCTTGGCGTTCGCCGCGGCGAGCTCGGCCTCGAGGGCCTCCCGTGCCTCTCGCTCCTCCGCCTTGACCGCGTCGACGGACTCGGCCTCGCGGGCCTTCGCCTCGGCCACCTCGTCGGCCGCCTGCTGGAGCTGGGCCCGCATCGATGCGAGCGCGGCGTCGACCTCGCCCTTGTCGTAGCCGCGGAATCCGATGGTGAATGCGGCCGAGGTTGAGGACGACGTGTCGCGGGGATTCGTCTCGATCAGCTGATCGAAGAAGTCCGGCGACCGCTCGTCGTCGCGGGGAGTGCCCGAGGATTCGCTCATGGGTTCAAGCCTTTCTGGCGTGTCCGCGACACGAAGCGGACTTCGTTTCCGTGGACGGGATCGCAAGCACGGAGGAGGAGGCCTCCGGCATGCGCCACGACCGGGTCGTCATCCGAGTCCCTGCGGGGCGCGGCGCGCGTCTAGCCTAATTGCGTCGCCTGAGAATCGTGACCCCCATCTGCGGGGGCCGGTGAACGCTGATCAGGCCTGGCGGAACCAGCGCGCGTTGCGGTCGTCGAGCACAGGGCCCCGCTCGAACACGGAGACGGGTCCGTCGGCCACCTTGATCTGACGGGTAGCGGCCTCCGCGGCCACCAGGGCCCGCAGCTCCCGCCACAGCGGCGCGGTCTGCGGGAAGCCGAGGTACTCGCGGAAGGTCTCGACGCGCAACAGTGTTCCCTCGGGACCCGGAACCAGTCGTGCGACCGTGTCGTCCGGTTCCACGAAGCGGATACCCAGTGCGTCGTCGGGGAGCAGAGAGAAGCTTGTGCCGCGGTCCGCGATGACCGTGCGCACGATCTCGGCCGCGGCTGTGGGGGAGTCACGGACGACCAGCGTGGCGCCGAGATCGGCGAGGATCTCCTCCGTGCGGGCGGCGGTGTACCGATCGCCCGCACGCTGTCCCGCGGACGACGCGCTGCGCCGTACCCACCCCCGCAGGAACGCCGCTCCGACGATGAGGCCGAGGATGATCACGAAGAGAGCCGGGATCACTGCGGTGTCCACGGGCAGCGCCCCTTCCGTACCGGACGTCGGAGCGCGTCAGCGCGGGTCGGTGAGGTGGTCCAGGTGAAGATCGCCGGAGGCGTTGAGGGCCTGCACGATCTGCTGGATGCGGTGCGGGTCCACCGCCGGTGGCTCCGCGTCGTCGAAGCCGAACTGCAGGGGGATGGCGGGGTGGATCCACACGCTCGCCCGCCGGTCGATGCCACCCTCGAGAGGCCGCCACGTCATCATGAAGCTCTCCTGTCGGCGCAGCTTCGTGGCGATGACGATCTTCAGATGCGCGAGCGTCTCATCGTCGATGAGGATCGGATCCGAGTGCCCGTCGTACCGGAGTCTTCCCATGATGCTGACGGTACACCCCTCCGGGGTCTCACCCCGTCCGGGGCGCGAGAGCAGCGGAACGGGAGTGAAGGGGGTGGCGTTCGCGTCGCGGGACGCCCGCCCTTGGTACGGTGACCGCGGAGGACACCACGTCCCCTGGGGCCGCCGAGCAAGAGAGAACTTCGAGATGAAGCGCATGTCCCGCTTGCGTCTTGGTCGCATCGGGATCGTCGCCGTGCTCGCGATCGTGCTGGGATCCCTGGTGCCGGCCCTCACCACGACCGGCTCCGCGGTCGCCGCTTCCGACGGCTACATGGTCTATCCGGCCTCGGGCAACATTCAATCGAAGGTCGGAGACGGCTGCCTCGGCAACTATCGCGCGCACGACGGCATCGACATCTCCCGGAACGGCGGGACACCGATCCTGGCGGCGTACGACGGTGTGATCAAGAGCCGCACGTCGAACGGCGGATACGGCAACTACGTCGATGTGCAGCACCCGGGCGGCTACGTCACCCGGTACGCCCACATGGCGGCATCCGGCTGGTACGCACCGGGGACGAAGGTCCTGCGCGGGCAGCAGATCGGCGTCGTCGGGAACACCGGCAACTCCGCCGCCTACCACCTGCACTTCGAGGTGTGGTTGAACGGCAAGGTCTACTCCCAGATCAACCAGGGTTTCACCTGCCTGTCGAACGTCACGCGAGGTGGGACGATCCCGCTGTTCCTCCCCGGTCTCGGAGCCAGCGATTCGGCGGGGATCGACACCGCTGACTTCACCGGTAACGGAAAGGCCGATCTTCTCGTCGTCGCGGGCAACGGGGACCTCCGGCTGCGGGCGGGGAACGGGCGCAGCGGCCTCGCCGGCCCGACCACGCTGTTCGGAGGCGGGTGGGGGAACTCCCGACGGCACATCACCCACTCGGACTTCAACGGAGACGGCCATGCGGACATCCTCGTGGCGCGCTCCGACGGCGCCCTGGAGTTCTACGCCGGGAACGGTGCCGGCGGCTTCCGCGCAGCGACCACCCCGGGAGCCGGGTGGTACGGAATGCGTCACGTCACATCCGGTGCGGATTTCACCGGGGATGGACGGCAGGACGTCATCGGGGTGTCCCCGACCGGGACCCTCGTGATCTTCCCCGGCAACGGGGCGGGCGGCTTCCGCACTCCGAACGTCACCGTGGGCAACGGCTGGGAGGGTTTCCACTACCTCGTCGCCGGAGACTTCGACGGCGACGGACGGGGTGACCTCATCGGGGTCGCCGGTGATGGCGTGCTGAGGCTCTACACCGGCGCGTCGGGCCTGCGTACCTGGCGTCAGGCCGGGACTGGGTGGCAGGAGATCACCGAGGTCACCGGCGGCGCGGACTACAACGGGGACGGCCGTGCGGACCTCGTCGCGCGCACGGCCGCAGGACAGCTCTATCTCTATCCGGGAAACGGCGCCGGAGGGTTCGGTACCAGGATCCTCATGGCCTCGGATGCGGCGGACTACCTCGCGATCGAATAGCCCCGTCGTGTGACCGTCCCCCGCCGACGCGTATCGTGGGCGCATGGCCGCTCCGACCCTCGATGACATCGCGGCGGCGCTCTACGCCGGGCCGCCCGAGGAGTTCACGGCCGCCCGGAATGCGCGGGCGAAAGACCTCGACGATCGCGCGCTCGCCGCGGAGGTGAAGGCGCTGCGCAAGCCGGCAGTGGCTGCTTGGGTCGTCAACGTCTTCGCGCAGGAGCGTGCCGCGCAGCTCGGGGAGGCCCTGGCGCTGGCGGCGGAGCTGCGCGAGGCGCAGGCGGATCTGGACGCTGCGGCGTTGGCGAAGCTCGGCCGGGAGCGGCGCGCGCTGACCCGGCGGCTCGCCGAGACCGCCGCGGACCTCGCGGGCTCCCGCGGAGAACGAGTGACGGCGGCGACGCGGGATGCGGTCGAGCAGACGATCTCCGCGGCGTTCTTCGACCCGGACGCGGCGGCCGCCGTGGCGTCCGGACGTCTCGTGCGGACGTTGGAACCTTCGGGCACGGCGGACGACATCCGCGACGCGGTGGCCGGGACGCTCCCCGCGCTGCAGCCGCAACCCCCGCGTCCCCCGGACGAACTGCAGGAGCGCCGGAAACGTCGGGACGCGGAACGTCGGGTGGCTGCTGCGGAGAAGGACCTCGCGGTGGCGGAGCGCGCCCTCGCGAAGGAGGACGAGGCGGTGCAGGCGCTGCACGACCGCGCCGAGGAGCTGGCCGACGGAATCGCCGAGCTGGAAGCGCAGCTGGAGCAGCTGCGTCAGGAGGCCGACCGCGTCGACCGCGACCGTCCCGCCGCGGAGAAGAGGCGCACCGTGGCCGTGGAGAAGAAGGACACCGCTGCCAAGGCCGTGCAGGCGGCGCGCGAGGCCCTCGACGGCCTCTGAGCGTCAGCTTCGGGCGGCGGTCTTCTCCTCGTCGGAGTTCGGCGTCCATCCGAACCAGCCGTCGTCGGACGGGATGACGCTCCAGTCGCCGCAGACGAAGACGGTCTTCGCCTCGTACGCGGAGGGGGCATCGTCCAGAGTCCAGGTCGGGGCAGAGGTGCGCTCCGTCTCCACGCAGTCTTCCGGCAGTTTGGCCGTGCTCGCCAACAGGAGGACGGCGTCGTCGGCGTCCTCGATCGTCGACGTCCGGAGCGTGAGCGTGGTCGCGTCTTCCGGAACCCAGTCCGCATCGACCGGCGCGTCCGCGCGGAAGGCGTCGACGTCATCGAACGTCCTGGTCGACTGCTTGTGCACGAGACCCTCCACGGCGGCGCATCCGCCGAGCAGCAGGGTGCCACCGAGGAGCAGGGCGGCAGCGGGGAGGAGGGTGCGTCGTGTCATGATTCCACTCTGCTCACGGGCGCGGCGAACGGCGTCCGTCGGGGGAGGTATCCCTCGTCATCATCGGGAGTGATCTCTCCCGGAGGTGCCTCCGATAGCCTCGGAGGATGCGGGAGGAAGTCCTCGAGGGCGGCAACGCGAGCGGACCCGTCGTGCGGGTCGGGGACACCGTCCGGAAGGCGTGGACGGCCGCGACTCCGCACGTGATCGCCTATGTGCAGGCGATGCGGGACCGCGGAGTGGATGCGCCCGAGCCGCGCGGTAGAGACGCGCAGGGGCGGCAGATCATCGAGTTCGTCCCCGGCACGCTCGCGATGGACTCCGCACCGCTCTCCGCCGCCGAGCTCGGCCGCGTGGGCGGGATGGTCCGGCGGATCCATGACGTGTCGGCGCGCCATGTCCCCGCCACCGATGCGGTCTGGGAACCTCCCCTGTCAGCGCCGGCGCAGGAGCTCATCTGCCACAACGACCTGGCGCCGTGGAACCTGATGCTCGGCGACCGCTGGGTCTTCATCGACTGGGACGGCGCCGCCCCGAGCACTCGGTCCTGGGACCTCGCCTTCTCCGCGCAGACGTTCGCGCTTCCGGATCCGGCCCGCGACCCGCAGCGCTCCGCCGACGACCTGGCGGCCTTCGTCGACGGATACGGTGCCGACGAGGAGCTGCGCGCGGAGCTTCCGGACATGATGCGCCAGCGCACGCAGGCGATGCTCGATCTGCTGCGCTCGTCCGCGGAGGCGGGACGCGAGCCGTGGGGGACGATGTACCGCACGGGTCACGGGGCGCACTGGAAGGCGGTGCTCGACTACGTCACCGCGCATCGGGATGTGTGGCAGCGCGCGCTCGGGTGACGTTCCGCCGGTGTGATTCTCCTATGGTGATCGATATGAGTGACGACCTCGGCCGCGCAGTGATCGCGGATCTCTGCCGGATCCCGAACCCGGAGTCGATCGACAGGACGGCGTACGTCGACCTCGGCGGTGTCTCCCAGTTCGTCTCGATCCGCGGCCGCAGCATACGGAACCCCGTGCTCATCGTCTGTCACGGCGGTCCGGCCCTCCCGTCGCTGCCTTCGTCGTGGGTCTGGCAACGAGGCGTGGAGGAGTACTTCACGGTCGTCAACTACGACCAGCGCGCGAGCGGCAAGTCCGCGAGCGCAGTATCCGAAGGCATGGACCTCAGCGTCGACCGGTACGTCGACGATCTCGCGGAGCTGATCGCGTGGGTTCAGAGGGAGCTCGGCGTGCAGAAGGTCGGAGTCCTCGGGCACAGCTGGGGGACGGTCCTCGGTCTCACCCTCGCCCGGCGGCGTCCCGACCTGCTCTGGGCGTACGTCGGCGTCGGCCAGGTCATCTCCGGTCCCGAGAACGAGGAGGAGAGCTTCCGCCACGCGATGCGGAGTGCCGTCGCGGATCGGAACGAGCAGGCGGTCTCCGAGCTGCGGGCACTCGGGGAGTACCCCGGTGACGAGCCGTTGACCGTCGAACGCATCGTGACCTGCCGGAGATGGGCGCAGTACTACGGCGGCCTCTCGGCGTATCGCTCCGACTTCGCGTACTTCACCGAGTCGCAGGAGCTGTCCCCGTATTACACGGACGCCGACCTGGGCCTCATCGGCGTCGGGCAGCGGGCGACCATGCCCGAGGTGCTGCCCGCCCTGCTCGGCTTCGACGCCCGCGATCAGACGGCGTTCGAGGTGCCGATGCTCCAGTTCCTCGGACGACACGACTGGACGACCCCCACCGGACCGGTGGCCCGCTGGCTGGAGACCGTGACGGCGCCCGCGACGCACGTCGTCTGGTTCGAGAACTCCGCACACCTGTGCATGTTCGAGGAGCCGGGGAAGTTCCTCGTGAGCCTCGTGACCCACGCGCTGCCGCACGCGGTCGCCGCGGGGAACGCGAGGGGGGACGGCTCGACGGACTCACCCGTGCCGACGTAGGTCTGCGGGCCACCCGTCCCGTTCTCCCCTCTCTCCGAACCCAGATTCTGCATCGTCGATGCAACACTTCGGCCAGGACCGGACATGAGTGGTAGTGAACGGATCATCGGAGGAACCATGGACGACACACAGCTCAACCGGCTGCTCACTCCGCACGACAAGTGGGCGGAGTCGCAGGGACTCCTTGACGCGACGTTGGAACGAGTCGTGAGGAACGCGGCAGAGCAGCATGCGCGTCCGCCGCGTCGTCGCCGCGGTGTACGCATCGCCGTCGTGGTCGGCGCCCTCCTGGGCGTGGGGATTCTCGCGACAGCAGCCGCCGTCTACGTTGCCCCGAACTTCACTCCGGACGCCGTCATCCCGATCACGTACGTCACCGACGAGGGCAACGCCGTCGAATGCACGTACTCGCTCGCCGTCACCTCCTGGGACGGCACGAACGTCACCGAGGCCAAACAGTGGATCGCATCCCACGACTGGACGGGCGTCGGCCAGCGGGGATACGACCTCGGCGAGGAGCACCCCCTCTCCGTGGGCGACCCCGACGTGGATCCGACACTCAGCCGAGAGGACCTGGACCAGGCGACTGTTTCCACCGGCATCGTGACCGCGGTTATCGAGGAGATCCCGGCGGAGCTGCTCGACGGCGTCGGGGTCGGTACAGCAGGAACGTCGACGTGCACCTGGGTGCGGCACTGATGTCGGGCCGTCCCGACGAGTCCGTCGAAGCTCTGGCCTCGATGCTCAGCGACGAGACGCTGGACCTGCCGCGTCTGATCGAGGAGAGCAAGCGAGCGCTCTTCGCGTACTTCGCACGAAGGGTCGTCTTCACTGACGACGCTGCCGATCTCACCGGTGAGGTGCTGCTCACGATGTGGCGCAAGGTCGACGCGATGCCACGAGCGCCCGTCGAAGCGCGGATGTGGGCGTTCGGGATAGCCCGCAACGTGCTCGCCAACCACCGACGTGCCGTATCTCGCCGGATGAAACTCAGCGACAGGCTCAGAGGCGAAGCGCTCGTCAGCGGCGATACTCGTCCCGTGCGCGACGACGTGTGGGACGCGCTCCAAGCACTTCCAGCGGGGGACCGGGAGATCATCCAACTCGTCCACTGGGACGGTTTCTCCCTGAGGGAAGCCGCGACGATCCTCGGGAAGAAGTCGGCGACGGTCCGCAGCAGATACGCGCGTGCGCGAGCAAGGCTTCGGGCCGACCTCACCGTGGAGTCCGACCTCTAGAGGATGCGCCGTACCCCACGACGTGCGGCGATGGGGACCGCAGGGGCGATCCTCCTCAGGGGTCAGAGATGGATGGGGCCGGGGGAGGGGACGGCTGTCGGCAGGCCGCCATCGAGGATCCGCTCGACCATGCCGATAGCGCGATCGCTGAGACCGTCGCCCGGGTAGAAGTCCTCGTAGTGAGCCTCCGCCGCCTCCAACGTGGTGATGCCGCAGAGGGTGAGCAACTGACGAATGTCGTCCACGTCGCGTCCTGGTCGGTTGGCGCGGAGCTTCATGGCGAGAAGCGCGCCCTTCGAGGCGACCTGGATGATGACGCCATCTCGGTCGTAGATCGTCTCCCACTCGACAGTTCGACGCCCGAACGTCGGCACGGAATCCGCGTGCTCCACAGCGAAGTTGAACCAGCCGTCGCTCCACCCTCGTCGGTCTCCGACGCGCGAGGCCGCGGCGAGAACGGCTTCGTCACTTCCAGGGTTGATGTGAAGGGAATCGAGGTCTCCGGTGGCACGGCGGTCGAAGTACCTGATAACGAGCGCAGCGCCACCGACAAGTCGGATGCCTGCGACTTCGCCAGCGGCATGAAGCTCGCCGACCAGGTCGCGGAGGCCGGCGATGATGTCGTCGCGGTTCAGGGCGTCAGCCATCAGACGCTCGTCAGCGTGTCTCGCCAGACAAGGACACCACGCTCGAAGAACTCCGCGGGCACGTCGTCGGGTGCCGGGATCGGATCCGCCGGATCGACGTCCAGGGTACGGGGCACGTGGACCCGCCTGTTCGGGGCGTCGACCCACGCCGGAGTGGGGAGCCCCTCCTCGCGGAGGCGAAAATCCACGAGCGCTGCCAGGGCGGCGTCCCAGACGCGGTCGCCGGTCGGCTCGGGCTCCGCGAGACCGAGGACCCCGCGTACGAGGCCGTGCTCGGCGTTGAGGTTGTCGCTCAGTTGGATGAACTCGCGAAGCGCGCTGTACTTGTCACCCGCTCGCAGGTATCCGCGGATCGCCGCCGCGATGGTCGCCGCGTCGTCCCGTCGCGTTGGTGCGGAGTACAGGCGATAGCCGGCGCCACGGAGGAAGCGTTCGACTGTGCTGAACTCAGCCTCGCGGCCACCTTCCACTCGAGATACTCGGCCTTGGTCGACGTTGGTTCGCTCGGCGAGATCCTTCTGCGTGAGCCCGCTGCTCTTCCGCGCAGCGCGCACGAGCACTGATGCGTTGGTCACGTCGCCTCCCCGTAAAAATGTCCTCTGAGCCATATTCTACGTCGGCTGGGATTAGGATGCGACGCCTCAGATCCGGTAAGCCACGCCCTGTTCGTTCCGGGGGAAAGCAAAACCCCCGCCATGTAGAAGCTAGGCGAGGGTTTCTGGGCTGATTGTAATGATCAGCCGTGTGGCTCCGACCGGCATCGATCCGGTGACCTTTCGATTTTCAGTCGAACGCTCTACCAACTGAGCTACAGAGCCGCGCGGCGATGATGCTGCCGCGTCCTAGACGAAGAGCCCTCTCCGAAGAAAGAGCTCGTCGCACGGAGCGACCCTGACGGGACTTGAACCCGCGACCTCCGCCGTGACAGGGCGGCACGCTAACCAACTGCGCTACAGGGCCATACTGGTGTTTTCAATTGTATCGGATGGAGTGACCCCAACGGGATTCGAACCCGTGCTACCGCCGTGAAAGGGCGGCGTCCTAGGCCGCTAAACGATGGGGCCGAGTCAGTCCCGGGGGACTTCCTTGCCGACGCTCAAGCATAAGGGATCATTCGGGCAAATCGCGAATCGAGCCCGGAACCCGCTTCCCCCGGGCGTGTTCGAGCGGGACCATGGAGGAGTCGGGGATGCCGTTTCCGCCGCTTCACGAGTCTGGTGCTGGTGTGAAAGTTGTTGTTACTGTGGCATCTGTGAAACCGGCGGAAGGGGCCGTGTGAACGACAAGACCACGCAGGATGCGGCACTCGCGGCATCCGCGGACTGCGGGTGTGCGCCCACCCCGGCGGAGCGCCGTACCCTCTTCCGCGACGGGATCAGCCGCCGCGGCGCTCTCGGACTCGGCGCGCTCAGCGTCGTCGCCCTCAGCGCGTTCGGCATCTCGTCCGGTGTCACGGCCGCGCACGCCGCGTCGTATCCGAGCTGGGACGACGTGCAGAAGGCCAAGCAGAACGAGGCCTCCAAAGCCGCAGAGGTGAAGCGCATCGAGGGGCTGATCCAGTCGCTCACGCAGAAGGTCTCCGAGACGCAGGCCGCGGCCGAGGTCGCCTCGACCGAGTTCTACAACGCGCAGCAGGCCTACTTCGCCGCGATCGCGGAGGCCGATTCCCTGCAGGAGAAGGCGGACGCGCAGGCCGCCGTCGCCGACGAGTCCGCCCGCAAGGCCGGCCAGGTCGCCGCACAGCTCTACCGCAACGGCGGTGACGACACCTCGCTGGAGCTGTTCTTCGCGGATTCCGCCGCCAACGCTGACGAGCTCCTCGCCCGCCTCGGCTCCATGGACAAGCTCCTCGAGTACAACAAGACCGTCTACAACGACGCGGTCGCCGCGCGGAACTCCGCACAATCCCTCAGCGATCAGGCCGTCGTCGCCCGTGACGAGCGCGACCGCCTGCAGAAGATCGCCGAAGAGAAGATGGTCGCGGCGCAGCAGGCCGCCGACGCCGCGCAGGCCGCGCTCGACGAGCAGTCCTCGAACCTCGCCACCATGCAGGCGCAGCTCGCCGCGCTGAAGGACACCACCGCGACCACCGTCGCCGGCTACCAGAAGGGTGTCGAGGAGCGCGAGAAGGAGCGCAAGCGCCGCGAAGCCGCCGAGGCCGCCGCGAACGCCGGCGGCAACAGCGGCGGCGGCGGGACGCCGGGGAGTGGGGGCTGGGTGCGTCCGCACGGCGGCTACCGCAGCTCCGGCTACGGCCCCCGCTCGCAGCAGTGCAACGCCAACGGCTGCTCGTCGAGCTGGCACTACGGCGTCGACCTCGCCAACGGCTGCGGCGCGGCGATCTACGCAGCGCACTCGGGCACGGTGGACGCGGCCTTCTACAACGGCGGGTACGGCAACTACGTCCGGATCCAGCACGGCGGCGGCATCGCCACCGGATACGCGCATATCAAGCCCGGCGGCTTCGCCGTCCGGAACGGCCAGTGGGTGCGCGCCGGCCAGGTCATCGCGTATGCGGGCAACACCGGCGGTTCCTTCGGGTGCCACCTGCACTTCGAGGTCTACATCAACGGCCGCTACACGAACCCCATCGACTTCATGGCGGGCAAGGGCATCTCCGTCTGACGGACGGCTGGACAGCGGAAGACCCCCGGATGCATGGCGTCCGGGGGTCTTCGCTTCGACAGGCTCAGCGACCCATATGAGGTCAGCGACCAGTGAAGGTCAGCGACCCAGTGAAGGTCAGTCACCCATGAGGTCAGGGACCCAGGTGAGGTCGGCGATCTGGGGTCAGTGACCCTGCTCGCCGAAGCGGACGATGGCCTCGTCGAGGATGCGCTGCGCCTCGGCGGCGTTGCCCCACTCGTCGACCTTGACCCACTTGTTGGGCTCGAGGTCCTTGTAGTGCTCGAAGAAGTGTGCGATCTCCTTCTTCGTGTACTCGGCGATGTCGTCGATGTCCTGGATGTGGGCCCAGCGCGGGTCCTTCGAGAGCACGGCGACGAGCTTGTCGTCGCCACCGGCCTCGTCGCTCATCTTGAGCACGGCGACGGGGCGGACCTCGACGACGACGCCCGGGTAGATCGCGTGGTCGAGGAGCACCAGCACGTCGAGCGGGTCGCCGTCCTCGCCGAGCGTGTTGTCGAAGTAGCCGTAGTCGGCCGGGTAGCCGAAGGTCGTGTAGAGCACGCGGTCGAGGTGCACTCGCCCGGTCTCGTGGTCGACCTCATACTTCACGCGGCTGCCGCGCGGGATCTCGATGACGGCGTCGTGTGCGCCCATGCGTGTGCTCCTCAGGAAGATCGGTTGGATGCCGCCGACCAGCCTACTCGGGGGCCGCGGATCCGACCGTGACGGCCGAGGCCGTGCCCTAGCGTGGAGGGATGCCCTCCCTCGCTCCTGCCGTCGCCGAGATCCGCCTCGCCGTGCGCACCGCGCTCGCCGATCTGCCCGAGGGCTCGACCGTCGTCGTCGCGCTGTCCGGCGGTGCCGACTCGCTCGCACTGGCGGCGGCCACCGCGTTCGAGGCTGCGAAGCGGGGGGTGCGTGCGACCACGGTGACAGTCGACCACGGTCTGCAGGAAGGGTCTGCCGAGGTCGCCGCCGAGACGGGACGCATCGCCGGACGACTCGGGCTCGAGGCGCTCGTCGTCCGTGTCGAGGTCGACGGCGACGGCGGTCCGGAGGCGGCCGCGCGGGACGCGCGGTACCGCGTGCTCCGGGACGCGGCGGGTGACATCGGCGCCAGGGCGGTCCTGCTCGGCCACACCCTCGACGATCAGGCGGAGACCGTCCTCCTCGGGCTCGCCCGCGGCTCCGGGGCGACGAGCCTGCAGGGCATGGCACCGGATCGGGAGGACGACGACGGCCTCCGCTGGCTGCGTCCTCTGCTCGGGGTGCGACGCGAGACCACCCGCGCCTTCTGTGCCGCGACGGAGCTGCAGCCGTGGGAAGACCCCCACAACACCGACGACCGCTATACGCGGGTGCGGGTGCGTCACCACGTGCTGCCGGTGCTGGAGACGCAGCTCGGCCCGGGCATCGCCGAGGCGCTGGCTCGCACCGCCGAGCAGCTCCGGGAGGACGCGGAGGCGTTCGACGAGATGATCCACGAGACGATCGAGGACATCGTCGAGCATGCCGAGGCCGGGATCTCCGTGAGCGTCGCCGCGCTCGCCGCCAACCCCGCCGCGTTGCGCAACCGCATCATCCGTCTCGTGGTCGACAGCGAGTTCGGGGCGAGCCTGAGCCGTGCGCAGACGATCGAGGTCGCCCGACTCGTGACCGACTGGTCGGGTCAAGGGCCGATCGACCTGCCGGGGTGCGCCGCCGTGCGCCAGGGCGGCCGAATCGTGTTCACCGCCGCGACCCGCTGAATCCCTGGCCGCGGCGGCGTCACGTCCTACTTCTTGCCGCCGAAGAGGCCGCCGAGGATCCCGCCGAGGTCGATGCCGCCGCCGGAGCCGCTCTTGCCGCCGCCGAGGAGGCCACCCAGCACGTCACCCAACCCGCCGCCGGAGCCCGAGTCGCCGCCGCCGAGGATGCCGCCGATGACGTCGCCGATCCCGCCGGAGCCCTCCGTGCCCGCATCCGCCTTCGCCGTCTTGTCCTTGGTCGCGTTGGCGATGAGACCCATCACGATCGGCGCGAGGATGGGGAGGAGCTTCCCGAAGTCGATGCCCGGGGTCGCCTTCGACTCCGTCAGCTCCTTCGTGACCTCCTTCTCCTTCCCGCCGAGGATGTGGGAGACGATCTTCTCGCCGTCCTCCTGGTCGATGTCGTCGACCGTCGCCGGGCTCGACGCGCCGCGGTGCTTGCCGAGGGCCTTCTCGATGGCCGCCGATCCTTCCGAGCTCTCCGCGTTCTTCGCGAGTCCGCCGAGGAGCACGGCGCCCCCCTGCTCGACCGCGACCTTGGCCTCGTCACGCGACACTCCGAGCTTCTGCGCGATGTCGTCGAGGGGCACCTGGCTGAGGATGTCGTGAGTCGCCATGGGGATCTCCTTCCGTCGGGGCGTGCGCCCGCGTCACCGTCAGAGTAGTGCGGTGTCGTCGCGCAGGGGAGGGTACGCGCCTGCGACCGGAGCACACCGCCGCGTCGCCTAAAATCGATCCATGCGCGCCGCGGAGATCCAGGACGACCTTGCACAGATCCTCGTCACCGAGGAGGAGATCAACGCCAAGCTCGAAGAGCTCGCGGCGCAGGTCGCGAAGGACTACGAGGGCAAGGACCTCCTCCTCGTCGGCGTGCTGAAGGGCGCGGTCATGGTCATGGCCGACTTCGCACGCGCACTGCCGTTCCACGCGCCGATGGACTGGATGGCGGTGTCGAGCTACGGCGCCAGTACGAAGTCGAGCGGTGTCGTGCAGATCCGGAAGGACCTCGACACCGACCTGCACGGCAAGCACGTGCTCATCGTCGAGGACATCATCGACTCCGGCCTCACGCTGAGCTGGCTGCTGGAGAACTTCGGGTCCCGCGGTGCGGAGTCGATCGAGGTGCTCGCGCTGCTGCGCAAACCGGAGGCCGCGAAGGTCGAGATCGACTGCAAGTACGTCGGCTTCGACATCCCCGTGGAATTCGTCGTCGGCTACGGGCTCGACTACGCCGAGCGCTACCGCAACCTCCGCGACGTCGCGGTGCTGGCGCCCCACGTGTACAGCTGACGCTTCGACAGGCTCAGCGACCCACGCTTCGACAGGCTCAGCGACCCACGCTTCGGCAAGCTCAGCGACCCACGTTTCGGCAAGCTCAGCGACCCAGAGGCGGGAGCGTTGCGCCGTGGGTGAACGCACAGCGGCCCCCTAGCACGGAGGCGATACGCTGATCCGACCATGGATGTGAAGAAGCTCACCCGCAATCCGCTGATCTACGTCGCTCTGATCGGCGTGCTGCTCTTCGGCGGATTCCTGCTGATCTCCAACCTCGGCGCGCCGAAGCAGATCACGACGCAGGAGGGGCTCGAGCTGCTCTCCGGCAAGACCGTGACCGAGGTCGTCACCACCGATGGCGATCAGCGCGTGGACATGACGCTGTCGAAGCCGTTCGAGGGCTCCGAGAACGTCCAGTTCTACTACGTCGAGGCCCGCGCCGACGAGGTGGTCTCCGCGATCGACGCGGCCGCTCCGAAGGACGGCTTCAACGACGCCGTGCCGCGCGCGACCTGGTTCGACGGCTTCCTCTCGCTGCTGCTTCCCCTCGTGCTGCTCGGCCTGCTGTTCTGGTGGCTCCTGTCGTCCATGCAGGGCGGCGGCGGCAAGGTCATGCAGTTCGGCAAGTCCAAGGCCAAGCTCGTCAACAAGGAGACCCCGACGGTCACCTTCGCGGACGTCGCCGGAGCAGACGAGGCGATCGAGGAACTCCACGAGATCAAGGAGTTCCTGCAGGACCCGGCGAAGTTCCAGGCCATCGGCGCCCGCATCCCGAAGGGCGTGCTGCTGTACGGCCCTCCCGGAACCGGAAAGACCCTCCTCGCCCGCGCCGTCGCCGGTGAGGCCGGCGCCCCGTTCTACTCGATCTCCGGTTCCGACTTCGTCGAGATGTTCGTCGGCGTCGGTGCCTCCCGCGTGCGCGACCTCTTCAGCCAGGCCAAGGAGAACGCTCCGGCCATCATCTTCATCGACGAGATCGACGCCGTCGGTCGCCACCGCGGCGCCGGCATGGGCGGCGGAAACGACGAGCGCGAGCAGACGCTGAACCAGATGCTCGTCGAGATGGACGGCTTCGACCCGAACGCGAACGTCATCGTGATCGCGGCCACCAACCGTCCCGACATCCTCGACCCCGCGCTCCTGCGCCCCGGACGTTTCGACCGCCAGATCGGCGTCGACGCCCCCGACCTCAAGGGTCGCCAGAAGATCCTCGAGGTGCACAGCAAGGGCAAGCCGCTGTCGAAGAACGTCGACCTCGAGGTCGTCGCCCGCAAGACCCCCGGCTTCACCGGCGCCGACCTGGCGAACGTGCTGAACGAGGCCGCGCTGCTCACGGCCCGCTCGAACGCGCAGCTCATCGACAACCGCGCCCTCGACGAGGCCATCGACCGTGTGATCGCGGGTCCGCAGCGCCGCACGCGCGTGATGAAGGACAAGGAGAAGCTCATCACGGCGTACCACGAGGGCGGACACGCACTCGCGGCGGCGGCGATGAACTACACGGATCCCGTGACGAAGATCACGATCCTGCCCCGCGGCAAGGCGCTCGGCTACACGATGGTGCTGCCGCTGGACGACAAGTACTCCGTGACCCGGAACGAGCTGCAGGATCAGCTCACCTACGCCATGGGCGGCCGCGTCGCCGAGGAGATCGTCTTCCACGACCCGACCACCGGTGCCTCGAACGACATCGAGAAGGCGACCTCGATCGCTCGCAAGATGGTCATCGAGTACGGCATGACGACGCAGGTCGGCCCCGTCAAGCTCGGCACCGAGGGCGGAGACATGTTCGTCGCCCGCGACATGGGCCGCGGCCGCGAGTACTCGGAGAAGGTCGCGGAGCGCGTCGACGCCGAGGTGCGGGCGCTCATCGAGCAGGCGCACAACGAGGCGTACGCGGTGCTCAGCGAGAACCGCGACATCCTCGACCGTCTCGCTCTGGCCCTCCTCGAGGAGGAGACCCTCGACCACAACCGCATCGCCGAGATCTTCACCGAGGTGAAGAAGCTCCCGGAGCGTCCGCTGTGGCTGTCGAGTGAGGACCGCCCGGTCTCGGAGCGGCCGCCGATCGAGGTCCCGAAGAAGGACGTCTCGCTCGCCGCCTCCGTCGAGGCGCCGACGACCCCGCCGCGCCCGCAGCAGGGCTCCGCCGGAGCGGGCAGCCCTCGTCCCGCGACGGCGTGACGTGACCGTCGACAAGGGACGCGTCGAACGGCTCACCAGGGAACTCCTGGAGGCGATCGGCGAGGACCCCGATCGCCCGGGGATCAAGCAGACTCCCTCCCGGATGGCCGAGCTGTACGCGGAGTTCTTCGCCGGGGTGGGGGAGGATCCCGCCGAGCCGCTCGCGCACACGATCAGCGTGACCCGCGGGCCGGCGCCGGACACCCTGCCCTCCGGCGCGGTGCTCCTGCGCGACATCCGCTTCCGCTCGGTGTGCGAACACCACCTGCTGCCCTTCGCGGGGCATGCGCACATCGCCTACCTTCCGGGCGAGCAGGTCGTCGGTCTCGGTGCGCTCGTGCGCGTCGTCGAGATCCTCGCCGCGCGGCCGCAGGTGCAGGAGCGGCTGGGCGAGCAGATCGCCGACACGATCGCCGAGAACCTCGATGCCCGTGGCGTGCTCGTCGTGCTCGATGCCAGCCACGGCTGCGTGACGATGCGGGGTGGACGGCAGACCGAGGCCTCGACGCTGACCATCGCGGCGCGCGGGGTCTACACCGATCCGGTGGCACGTGCGGAACTGGTGACCCTGATCGGCATGACCGTGCCAGGGGGCGGGACGTCGCGCGCATGACCGGGATCTGGGGCATCGTCAACGTCACGCCCGACTCGTTCAGCGACGGCGGGCGCTACCTCGACGCGGACCGGGCGGTCGCCCACGGCCTTCGCCTGCGAGCCGAAGGGGCGTCCGTCCTCGACGTCGGGGGAGAGTCGACCCGGCCGGGGGCGGAGCGCGTCGGGGTGGAGGAGGAGCAGCGCCGCGTCCTTCCCGTCGTCGAGCAGCTCGCGGCGGCCGGCGTCGTCGTCAGCATCGACACCCTCAACGCGTCGACCGCGGCGGCGGCCGTCCGTGCGGGGGCGCGCATCGTCAACGACGTCTCCGGCGGGCTCGCCGACCCCGACATGCGCGCCGCGGTGGCGGAGTCGGGAGCCGACTTCGCGATCGGGCACTGGCGGGGCTTCTCCGCCGACATGTACGCGAACGCCGACTATCGCCGTGTCGCCCGGGAGGTGGCCGGCGAGCTGCGCGAGCGGATCGGGGAGGCGGCGGCCGCCGGCATCGCGCCGTCCCGCGTGATCGTCGACCCGGGTATCGGGTTCGCCAAGGCGGGCGGCCAGAACTGGGATGTGCTGCGGGGCCTCGACGAGATCGTGGGCCTCGGCTTCCGCGTGCTGGTCGGGACGTCGCGCAAGCGCTTCCTCGCCGACGTGCTGCAGTCGGCGGCGCCGGGCAGTGACGGCGTCTCCGAGGAGCGCCGGGACCTCGCCACCGCGGTGACGAGTGCGCTCGCGATGCGCGCCGGCGCCTGGGCGGTGCGCGTGCACGACGTCGCGGGGACCCGCGACGCCCTTGCGATCACCCGCGCCTGGGAAGGCTGAGTGCGGAGTCGGAGCGTCACCGTACCCTAGAGGCATGGACTTCCTCGACGAGATCGTGCTGACAGGGCTGACTGTGTTCGGCCACCACGGCGTCTACCCGCACGAGCGGGAGAACGGGCAGGAGTTCACGGTCGACCTCCGGCTGCGGCTCTCCCTCGAACAGGCCGCCGCCTCCGACGACGTGGCCGACACGGTCCACTACGGCGAGCTCGCGGAGCGCGTGGCCGCGGTCGTGTCGGGTGAGCCGGTGAACCTCATCGAGACCCTGGCCGAGCGGATCGCGGACGTCGCCCTCGGCGACCGCCGCGTGCAGCAGGTGACCGTGACGGTGCACAAGCCGCAGGCGCCGATCCCGCTGACCTTCGGTGATGTGGCCGTGACGGTGCATCGGACGCGGGCGCCGGAGTCGCTGGAGGACATCACGACATGAGCCGCAACCTCACGCGCCCGCCGGAGGTGCCGGGCCCCCGGCCGCCACGCCCGGAGACGGTGGCGGTCGTGGCGCTCGGCGCCAACCTCGGCGACCGCGAGGACACGATCCGCGCTGCGGCGGCACGAATCGGGCGTCTTCCGCTCGTCTCCGACGTGCGCCTGTCGCGCCTGTTCGAGACGGTGGCGCTCCGCGTGGACGGCCCCGATCCCGACGCCCCCGGCTACGTGAACGCAGTGGCTCTGGTGACCACGCGCCTCGCTCCGGAGATCCTCCTCGGCATGCTGCACGCCATCGAGGACGAGAACGGTCGCGTCCGCGGCGAGCGGTGGGGTGACCGCACTCTGGACCTCGACCTCATCGCCTACGGCGACGTCGTCTCGGACGACCCCCGGATCCAGTTGCCCCATCCGCGGGCGGCGGAGCGGCTGTTCGTCCTGGAGCCCTGGCTCGACGTCGCCCCCGACGCCGAGCTCGCGGGGCGCCGCGTCGCTGATCTGGCGGCGGACCTCCGCGCGCGAGGCGAGGGATGAAGCGCACCTCTGCCGGGCTGCTCGCCGTCCTCGCGCTCGTCGGCGCCGGTGCGGGGTTCATCCTCGACCAGATGCTCACGGCGACCGGTCGAGCCACGTTCACGCCGTCCCTGTTCCTCCCGGTGCTGCTCGTCCTCATCGCCGGCGCATCGCTCGGGGTGGCCTGGCCGGTGCGGCGCAGCGTCCGGTCCGGGGTGCGCATCGACCCGTTCCGTGCCCTGCGGGCCGCGACCCTCGCCCGGGCGTCCAGCCTGCTGGGCGCGATCCTGGCCGGCTTCGGCGCCGGGCTGCTGGCCTTCCTCCTCACGCGCCCCATCGATCCCCCGATAGGGTCGACTGTGGCCATGGTGGCGCTGATCGCGAGTGCGGTCGTGCTCGTCGTCGCCGCTCTCGTCGCCGAACAGTTCTGCACCCTGCCGAAGGATCCTGATGACTCAGAACCCAGAGACCGCGCCCCTGAACCCGGCGGAGGGCACTGACCTCGACGCCCTCGACCAGGGCACGTACACGCGGCTGCGCACGGCACGCAACGAGTCCCGCCTCGAGCTCGACGGCACCTGGCACCAGATCTCGCCGCGCTACGTCGTGTCGCAGATCGTGCAGAACGTCATCTTCCTGGCCATCGTCGTTGCCGCCGCGATCGTCCTGAACATCGTGCTCGAGCAGGACTGGGTGTGGATCCCGGCCGGGATGATCATCCTCATCACGCTCGTGACGCTGATCATCCTCCCGCGACAGGCGCGGGCGATCGGCTACATGCTGCGGGCGGACGACATCGTATTCCGCAAGGGCATCCTGTGGCAGCGCATGATCGCGGTGCCGTACGGGCGTATGCAGCTCGTCGACATCACCCAGGGGCCGCTCGACCGGGCGTTCGGCATCTCCCAGCTCAAGATGGTCACCGCGGCGGCGACCACCGGTGTGCAGATCCCCGGCCTCACCCAGGCAGCGGCCGAGGCGCTGCGCGACACGCTGATCCAGGTCGCCGAGACCCGCCGGACCGGCCTGTGAGCGAGTCGCAGCTTCCCACCGCCGCGCCGGGGCAGACCTCCGCGGGCACGCCGTCGACGCACCTCGCGGACGGCGAATGGCACCGGATGCATCCGCTGACGCCGCTGTTCAAGGGCGGCCTGGCGCTCATCATCGTGGGCGGCATCGTGATCGCGAACATGCGCGACCGGGTCATCGCCTGGCTCGTCGGGCAGTTCGCGCCGGAGGAGGCGCACTACGACGAGTACACCGGGGGCGACCCGGTGGACTGGGTGCTCGCGAACAACTTCGCCCTGATCGCGCTGCTGGGTGTCCTGGCGCTCGTCGTGGTGCTCGTGGCGGTCTTCTGGTTCGTCTGGCGCTTCCAGCAGTTCCGCATCACCGGCGACCACGTCGAGGTGCGAAAGGGCATCATCTTCCGCTCCCATCGCCGCGCGCCCCTCGACCGCGTGCAGGGCGTGAACCTCACGCGGCCGTTCCCCGCACGCATCATCGGCCTCGCGAAGCTCGAGGTCGTGGGCGCGGGCACGGATGCGAACGTCGCGCTGGAGTACCTGGCGACGCCGCGGGCCGAGGGGGTGCGCGCCGAGATCCTCCGACTCGCCTCGGGCGCGCGCGCCGCACGGCACGCCGCCCTCGACCCTCAGGGCGCAGCGACGCCCGACGGGTCCGCTCCGACCTCCGCGCGCGCACAACTCGTCGGCTCGATGAACGAGGGCGTCAACGGCTTGCTCGCCGGAGTGGACCTGCAGGACGTCGTGCCCGAGAGCGTCGTCAAGATCCCCGCCGGCCGACTGATCGGCTCGCAGCTCATCTCCGGGCTGCTGTGGCTGGTGTTCTTCGGCGTGATCTTCGCCATCGCGATCGGCAGCACCCTGATCGGCGTCCTCATCGACGGGGATCCCGACGGCGGGATCGTCCTCCTCGGCATCGGTCTCGGCATGGGCGTCCCGATGCTCATCGCGGTCGTCGGTATCACCTGGGCGCAGATCTCGAAGTCGCTGCGGTACTCCATCGCGCCCACCCCCGACGGCGTGCGCATCACCTACGGACTGCTCACCACCGTCACCGAGACCCTCCCGCCCGGCCGTATCTTCGCGGTCGAGGTGTCGCAGTCCCTGCTCTGGCGGCCGTTCGGCTGGTGGACCATCAAGATCAACCGAATGAGCGGCAAGAGCGCCGCCCAGCAGTCGTCGAGCAGCGGTCAGCAGTTCAACGTCGTGCTGCCCGTCGGCAAGCGCGCGGACGTCGAGCGCGTGCTGTCGCTCGTGCTGCCCGACGTCCCGGCGGAGAGTATCCCCGCGCTGTGGGATCAGGGCGTCGTCGGTCCGGCCGAGAACGACCCCTACCGGACGATGCCGCGCCGGGCGTGGTGGCGGCGGCCGGTCTCCTGGAAGCGCCACGGATACGCGCTGACGACGGACGGACTGCTGCTGCGCCGCGGCATCGTGTGGCGCAAGCTCGCGGTCTTCCCGCTCGCGCGTCTCCAGGGTGTGTCGCTCAGTCAGGGGCCGATCGACCGGGCTCAGGCGGTCTCCGGAGCCCAGGTGCACACCGTGCCCGGACCGATCACCGGCCTCCTGTCGGGTCTCGAGCGGGCCGATGCCCTCGCACTGCTCGACGAGGTCAGCATCGCCGCCGCCGAAGCGGCATCCCGCGACCACACCCACCGGTGGAGCGAGCACGCCGCGGCTCCCGTCGCGCCGCCCGCTCCGCCGCAGTTCGGCGGTCCTGCCGCTCCGATGCCTCCCGCGCCTCCCGTGTTCGGCGGCCCGGCATCAGCCCCGTCCGTGGCACCCGCGCCCCCGGTCGCGCCGCCCTCCGCATCCCCGGGGTCGGCGGCCCCACCTGCTCCGCCGGTGCGGACTCCTGCGGTGACGCCGCCGCCGGCGCCTCCGGTGACCGCGCCCCCGGTCGCACCGCCTCCGGCCCCTCCCGTCACGGCGCCCCCGGTCGCACCCCCACCTGCTCCGCCGGCGCCGCAGACGACCGCGCCTTCGGCCCCGCCGGCGCCGACCGCGCCGCCCGCGCCGCCGGCGCGAACCGACGCGCCGCGCGAGGAGTGAGCGTGGTGCGCGACGGCCGTCTCGGCGTCGGCATCATCGGCGCGGGGCGGGTCGGACCGGTCATCGGCGCGGCGCTGGCCGGGGCCGGGCACGCGATCGTCGGGATCACCAGCGGGTCGGACGACGAGCGTGCGTCGGCGGTGCTCCCCGGCGTCCCGGTGCTGGAGACGCAGGAGGTGGTGCGGCGGTCCGAACTGGTGATCCTCGCGGTCCCTTCCGCTGAGCTGTCGGCCCTGGTCTCGGGCATCGCCGAGCTCGGCGGGTGGCAGATCGGCCAGCTCGTCCTCCACACCGATCCGGCACAGGGCATCGAGGTCCTGCGCCCGGCGGCGGAGCGCGGCGCCATCCCGTTGGCGGTGCATCCGGCGATCACGTTCACCGGGACCTCGATCGATCTCCGGCAGTTGCAGGCAGGATTCGCGGCGGTCACCGCTCCCGCCGCCGTGCTTCCGATCGCCCAGGCGCTGGCCGTCGAGATGGGGTGCGAACCGGTCGTCATCGCGGAGGCCGACCGTGCCGCCTATGCCGACGCGATCGCCACGGCCACGGAGTTCTCCCGTTCGATCATCGGACAGTCCACCTCGCGGCTCCGGGAGATCGGGGTCGAGAATCCGGGCGGCTTCCTGTCGGCCTTGGTGCAGTCGACCGTCGAGCGGGCGTTGCGCGACGCCTCGGACCCGCCACCTCTCGTCTGATCACGCGCCCGCGCCGTGACCCCGGCTCAGCGTCCGCCGGAGAAGCCGCCGCCACCGCCGCCCCCGGAGAAGCCTCCGCCGAACGAGCCGCCGGTGCTGGACGACGTACCGGTGGACGGGGCCGAGTAGGTCGCGGCCGCCGTGGAGGAGCTCATGAACGCCACGAGCGACGTGCGGAGAGCGAAGGACGTGGGGTCGCCGATCCACGTCGGGCCGTACGCCTCCCGGCTGTACGCCGTCTCGAGCACCCGGCCCCACTCGTCCTCCATGCCGAACAGCATCGCGTAGGGGAGGAGGCGCTCGTACACATGGATGACGTCCGCGCCCTCCTCCGTGCGCCGTTCCGCGCCGGTGTAGGACTGCAGCATCCGCAACCGATCCTCCTCCGCGACGCGGATGAACTCGCGCACCCCCTGCAGGTGCTCGTACGCCTGCGCTCCCTCCGGAGTCAGGACCGTGTGCCGAGAGAAGGTGAAGAAGCTCGAAGCCGCGACGAGCAGCGTCCCGACGGAGATGGCCAGAAGCGCGGGTCCCGCAGACAGGCGACCGGATGCCACGGCGACGATGGCGACGACGAGACCCACCACGGCGACGGCGATGGCCACGGACTGCAGGATGACGGCAGCGCGGCTCCGCACCCTGGTCGTCAAGCCCCGGCGGGAGGCCTCCTCCTGGCCCTTCGTCGTCAGCGCGGTCATCCGCGTGGCGAAGGCCTCGCTCTCGGCCGGCAGGTCCACGACGCCGTCCGCATCCGCGTGGAGGAAGAGCGCGTCGAGCGCAGCCTGGTCGAGGGGACTCGGCGCGCTGCCCTGGGGCTGTCGTCGCAGCCGGGGCGCTTCGTCCGACGCCCCTTCCTCGATGCGCAGCGTGCCGCGGACGGCGAGGTGGACGATCTCCGCCGGGACGACGTTCTTCGCGCCGGGGATGAGCGCCGCGGCGAGCAGGGGGGGCTGGTCATCGGGGACGTCGTACTGCGCCACGATGATCCCGGTGGCGCGGCGTCGACGTCGGTCGGCGGCCACGGTCGCCACCCAGCCGGCCGCCGCGAGACCGACGGCGCCGACGGCGGCGACCACCGGCCCGACATCGGCGACGGGGTCGGGGGTCCGCGCGGATGGCTGGACCACCGTGCCGGGGTCGAAGCCGACGGCCACCGTCACCCCGTCCGCCGCTGGCAGCGGTCCGGCCTCGACGCGGAAAGTCGTGGCGTCTCCGTCTGCGACCGGTCCCTCGAGGTCGCAGGGCTCCGTGGAACCGGAAGGACCGATGTAGCACTTCGTCGCCCCGGTGAGATGGCTGCTCAGGGCGGCATCGAATCGGATGTCGGCCCGGAACGCCTCGATCGGCTGCGTGCTGTCGAGGGGGAGGAGGTCCCAGTAGAACTCGTCCGCGGCGCGGGAACCGGACGCGTCGGGTGCGCTCCCGACGATGACGTCGCGCATCTCGTATTCGATGACATAGGTGGTGAGGCCATGGACGAAGTCGTCGTCCCCGGTGAGGACGAAGAGGGTCCCGTCGTCCTCCTCGGTCTCGTACGGGACCGCGGTCCCGTCCTCGTCGGTGACCGCGATGACCCGGGTGTCGATGCCGGCGCCCTTGTACGTCGTCGCCAGGCCCCGCACGATGCCGCGGTTCTGGTCGGCGTCGGGGAAGCGGGCGACCACCGTCTCCGTCACCTGCATGCGCGCCCGGCCATCGTCGTCGAGTCCGACGTCGTAGACCGCATCCCAGGATGCGTACGAGAAGTCGTCGACATCGGCGGCCGCAGCGACCGTCGTCGCCGGGCGTTCCACGGCCATGGCGACCGAGGGGGCGAGGACCGGGATGACGGCGAGGGCGAGGACGGCGCTGGCGCGGAGGATCCGGGTGGGGGCCATGGTTCGAGGCTACCGAGCCCCGCGCCGCGGGAAGAACGCCCGCCGTCGGTCTCCGCCCGACCGGCCGGAGTCCGCCGCGCCATCTCGGTAAACTGGGTACGACTTCCAAGGAGCCCCGCACATGACTGACGCGCCCGCCGCGCCCGAAACGGCCTCGGCCGCCTCTTCCGCCGAAGAGGACATCCACGAGCAGAAGGCCGTCCGCCTCGCCAAGCGCGAGCGCCTGATCGAGAAGCGCGCGGACGCGGGCGGCGGGGCGTTCCCGGTCGCCGTGCCGGTGACGCACAGCATCCCCGCCCTGCGGGCGGAGTACGGCGACCTCGAGCCCGGAGCCGAGACCGGTGTGATCGTCGGCGTCGCCGGCCGCGTGGTCTTCAGCCGCAACACCGGCAAGCTCTGCTTCGCCACCCTCCAGGCCGGGGACGGCACCCGGATCCAGGCGATGGTCTCGCTGGCCAACGTCGGCGAGGAGTCGCTCGCCGAGTGGAAGGAGTTCGTCGACCTCGGGGACCACGTCTTCGTGCACGGCGAGGTCATCTCCAGCCGCCGCGGTGAGCTGTCGATCATGGCGGATGATTGGGCCATCGCCTCGAAGGCGATCCTGCCGCTCCCCAACGCCTACGCCGAGCTCAGCGAAGAGGGCCGGGTACGGAGCCGCTACCTCGACCTCATCGTGCGGGAACAGGCGCGGACGACCGTGCGCGCACGCGCCGCGGTGAACGCCAGCCTGCGGTCCACGTTCGCCGCGCACGGCTACCTCGAGGTGGAGACTCCCATGTTGCAGGTGCAGCATGGCGGCGCATCCGCCCGACCCTTCATCACCCACTCCAACGCCTTCGACACCGAGCTCTACCTCCGCATCGCGCCGGAGCTCTACCTGAAGCGCGCGGTCGTGGGCGGTATCGAGCGCGTGTTCGAGATCAACCGGAACTTCCGCAACGAGGGCGCCGACTCGACCCACAGCCCGGAGTTCGCGATGCTCGAGGCCTACCAGGCCTACGGCGACTACAACCAGATGGCCGCGCTCACCCAGGAGCTCGTCCAGCAGGCGGCGGTCGCGGTCGCCGGGTCGACCACGGTGACCTGGGCGGACGGCACCGAGTACGACCTGGGCGGTGAGTGGGACCGCATCTCGATGTACGAGTCGCTGTCGGCCGCCTCCGGCCGCACCGTCACGCCGACGGACGCCGTCGAGGACCTGATCGCCTTCGCCGAGGCGAACGGCGTCGACGTGCCGCCCCAGGCCACGCACGGGAAGCTCGTCGAGGAGCTCTGGGAGCACTTCGTGAAGGGTGACCTCGTGCGGCCGACCTTCGTCATGGACTTCCCCGTCGACACGTCGCCTCTCGTGCGCGAGCACCGGTCCGTCGAGGGCGTCGTGGAGAAGTGGGACCTCTACATCCGTGGCTTCGAGCTGGCGACCGGCTACTCCGAGCTCGTGGACCCGGTCATCCAGCGGGAACGGTTCGAGGAGCAGGCGAAGCTCGCCGCGCGCGGCGATGTCGAGGCCATGCCGATCGACCAGGAGTTCCTGCGGGCGCTGGAGCACGGCATGCCGCCGTCCGGGGGTATGGGCATGGGCATCGATCGCCTGCTGATGGCGATCACCGGCCTCGGCATCCGCGAGACGATCCTCTTCCCGCTGGTCAAGTAGCCGCGAGCCAGTCACTCTCCACGCCGCCCGCGGAAGGCCCACTCGGGCAGCACGGCACCGCACATCATGGTGTCCAGGAGCAGGGCGAGGCTGTAGTCGGGATCGATCTCCCTGGCCATGTCGAGGTAGCGGCCCGCGTGCGTGGCGCGGCCGAGCGCCCAGGAGAGCCACGCGGCGACCGTGAGCGGTCCGGGGCGCGCTCCTCGTGGCGCCAGGGCGGTGGCGTGTCGGACGGCGTGCAGCGCGGTACGAAGGCGCTCGCCGTCCGGCGCCGGGCCGCGACCGAGGAACACCCGTCCGATGTCGTCGGGTACCGGAGCGCCGGAGGCTGCGAAAGCCAGCTGCGCCTCCATGGTGCGGATCCCGCGGCGGTGATCGGTGGCCCACTGGGCGATGGCCGCGTCGCGCACCGGCGGGCGCCCGAGGCACCACACGAGCGCTGCGGCGGCCAGAGGCTGCAGGGGTTCACGGGCGAGGGCGACGGCTTCGAGGAAGGCGGGGATGTCGTCGAGGAGGGCGTACGCCGCGATCACCTCCGCGTCCGCCGGATCGGAGGCCTCGGCAGGCCCGGACGGGAGCGCGCCGTCGAGTCCGCGCAGCACGCGCGCGACCTGCTGCTCCTCTGCGGCGGAAACCGGAGGCAGTCCCGCGCCGGAGAACTGGTCGCCGGAGACGTCGCCGAGCGCGGAGGCGTCCGGCGGGGGAACGATGTCCGACAGCGGATGCATCGCCGGCTCGGCGTCGTCGTAGCGGGCCCATCCCTCGGGCGTCACGCACAGGGCCTCGACGGCGCGCAGGCCGGCTCCCTCGGCGCAGCCCAGCAGCGTGTCGACCATCACGGCGTGCGGCAGGACCAGACCGTCAGGCGTGCGCTGTGGGAGCTCGTCGGTGTACACCACGACGGCCACCGCGTCGGTGCCAGGTACACGGACGACGAGCTCGACCGCCGCTGCGGCGTAGTGCAGGACCGGGACGGCGGCGTCAGGGAGGTCGAGGCGCATCGCCCCGTCGCTGCGGGTGCCGTGGAACGGGAGGAGGGCGATGCTCTCGCGCGGCGTGAAGCCGGCGAGAGCGGGCACGATACTGAGGAACTGGGCGGAGTCGGAGGCGCGGAGCACGGTTGTCATGAGGAGAGGTTCGCGTGCCTTCGCCCCCGTCGGACCGGTGATGGACCCATGTGGATGAGAATCCTGAGAAGCGCCGCCTGTGCACGATCAGTCGCTCGCGTACGATGGAGGCATGGACAACTTCTGGCTCGCCGCGGCATGGTCGCTCCTGCCGACGGTCGGCGTCAGCATCGTCTTCTTCGTCGTGCTCCGCGGCATCCTGCGGTTCGACCGCACGGAACGGAAGGTCCATGCGCAGATCGAGGCCGAGGAACGCGCCGCGCGCGGGCTGCCTCCGCGGGCCTGAGTCCGACCCATCCGCTACTGTGAAGCGAGCGCGCCGGGTCCGGTGCGCCCCGGGGTGACGATCCCCGGTGTGGGTGAGGGGGCGTGATGACCGCGGAGTCCTGGGGCTGGTGGGTCGCCGCCGTGGTCCTGGTGCTCGACATCATCATCCGCGTCACCGCCGTCATCGTCATCCCGCGCAACCGCCGCCCCACCGCGGCGATGGCCTGGCTCCTCGCCGTGTTCTTCATCCCGGTGGTCGGCGTCTTCCTGTTCCTGCTGATCGGGAACCCCCGCCTGCCGCGCGCGCGGCGCCGGAAGCAGGAACAGATCAACGAGTACATCGCCGAGACGAGCGAGCACCTGCACTTCGGGACGCTGCGGCCCAACGCCCCCGCATGGTTCGGTCCCATCGTGCAGATGAACCAGCGCCTCGGTGCCCTGCCGCTCTCCGGGGACAACGGCGCGCACCTCATCTCGGACTACCAGGAGTCGCTCGACGAGATGGCCGAGGCCATCCGCACCGCGCAGGATTACGTGCACGTGGAGTTCTACATCCTGCAGTCCGACGACTCGACGGACAACTTCTTCCGCGCCCTCGAGGAGGTCGCCGCGCGGGGCGTGGCGGTGCGCGTGCTCCTGGACCACTGGGCGAACCGCGGCAAGCCCCGCTATCGCCAGACCATCGCGCGTCTGAACGAGATGGGCGCCGAGTGGCACCTGATGCTGCCCGTGCAGCCGCTCAAGGGCAAGATGCAGCGGCCGGATCTGCGCAACCACCGCAAGCTCCTCGTCGTGGACGGCAACATCGCCTTCCTGGGGTCTCAGAACATCACGGATTCCACCTACAACCTGCCGAAGAACATCCGGCGCGGTCTGCACTGGGTCGACCTGATGGTCAGGCTCGACGGACCCGTCGTGCTGAGCGTCAACGCGATCTTCCTCAGCGACTGGTACAGCGAGACCGATGTCGTGCTCGAAGAGATCGACATCTCCCACGCCAACATCGGCTCCGGGGACCTGGACTGCCAGGTGGTGCCCTCAGGCCCCGGCTTCGAGGTCGAGAACAACCTGCGGCTGTTCCTCGCGCTCCTCTACGCGGCGAAGAAGCAGATCATGATCGTCAGCCCGTACTTCGTGCCCGACGAGGCCCTGCTGCTGGCGGTCACCGCGGCCGTGGACCGCGGGGTCGAGGTGCAGCTGTTCGTCTCGGAGGAGGGCGACCATGCGATGGTCTACCACGCGCAGCGCAGCTACTACGAAGCGCTGCTGCGCGCCGGCGTGCGGATCTGGATGTACCGGAAGCCGTACATCCTCCACACGAAGAGCCTCACCATCGACGACGAGGTCGCCGTCATCGGCTCGAGCAACATGGACATGCGCTCATTCGGCCTGAACCTCGAGGTCTCGATGCTCGTGCGCGGCGAGGAGTTCGTCGCCGAGATGCGCGAGGTGGAGGACAAGTACCGGTCGCTGAGCAGGGAGCTGACCCTCGAGGAATGGATGCAGCAGCCCCTGCGCTCCACCGTGCTCGACAACCTCGCGCGGCTCACCTCCGCACTGCAGTGAGCGGGCATTCCGTCAACCCCCGTTTCGGGTGGAGGAACCCGCCGCTACCCTGAGGGCATGACTCCCCGCAGGCTCGTGATCGCCGTGTCCTCCGCGCTCGCCGCGGCCCTCGTCCTCGCCGGCTGCACGGTCGGCCCGGGCGGCACCGCACCGCACACCACGTCGGATCCCTCCAGCGGCCCCGGGAACGCCGGGAGCAGCGACGAGCAGGACGACATGGACGCGACGCTCCTCGACGACGGGCGGATGTTCGCCGTCGTGAGCTGGGGATCCTCGACGTGCCTGCCTCAGGTCGATGAGATCACCGCCGAGGGGCAGCGGGTCTCGGTCACCCTCGTCGAACCGGAAGGCGATGGCGCGACGGAGCAGGCGTGCACGGCGGACCTCGCGCCGCGGGCGAGCGTCGGTGCTCTGCCCGAGGGCGTGGACCCGACGAAGGACATCACTCTCGTGGTGACCTACGGCGACCTGCTCGACGAGATCGATGTCGATGCCGACCCCGAGGCCACGGCGACGCCGGGCTCGGCGACCGAGTACCAGCCGTCGGCCGGCTGGTTCGACGACGGCGGGCTCGTCCTGTTGACCTGGGGGTCCTCCAGTTGTGCTCCGGTCGTCGAATCCGCCGAGGCCGACGGATCCACGGGGACCGTGACCTTCGTCACCGACGAGAACCAGGTCTGCACCATGGACATGGCGCCGCGGGCCACGGTGGTCGAATTCCCCGAGGATGACGTCGACGACGACGGTCCGTTCCAGCTGACGCTCGTCGGTGGCGGCCTCGACGGCACGGTCGAGGTGCGCTGAGTCCGCAGCCCCTGGTCAGAGGATGTGCACCGGGTGCCCGGTGGGCAGCGCCAGCAGGAGCGCACCGGGGTCCGCCCGGCAGGTGACGTGCACGGCCTCCCCGAACTCGTCGCCGTCGAGCTCGATCGGCGTGGGGCCGGGTGCGGCGGCCTCGGCGCGGGCGCCGCGGAAGTAGTGAACGGACGCGTCCGTGCCGCGGCGATCGAGCACGAAGCGTCCGGCGCGGAAGCGGCGCAGCACGGAGTTGTCCCACCAGATCTTCCGCCAGACGCCCAGCCAGCCGAGAACGCCGGTGGGCTGGATGACCGCGACGTCGAGGGTGGCGTCCGTGATGGAGGCGTCCGGGATGAGGGAGATGCCCGCCGGGAGGGTGCCGCAGTTCGCGAACAGGATGCTGTGCACCTTCGTGGAGTGCAGGCGTCCCGTGCCGATCTGGTACACGGCGCGGAAGGGCTTCGCGCGCGGAAGGGACCGCGCCGCGCCGTCGACGTACGCGATCCAGCCGACGGACTTCTTCAGGTCGGCTCGGGTGTTGGCGATCATGTCGGCGTCGAGACCGATGCCGGCGAGCACGACGAAGGCGTGCTCCTCCTCGCTGCCGTCCTCCCTGGTCATCCGTGCCCACCCGATGTCGATCGGATGGTGGAAGTCGCCCAGCGCGGCGCGGATCATCTCCGCAGGGTCGGTCAGCGGGAGGCCGAGGTTCCGCGCGAGGAGATTCCCGGTGCCGCTCGGGAGGATCGCGAGTGGGACACCCGTGCGGGCGATGGCTTCGGCGACCGCCCGCACCGTGCCGTCGCCGCCGGCCACGAGCACGACGTCCACCCCGCGTGCGAGCGCTTCCGCCGTCGCACCCTGCCCCGCGTCCTCGATGGTCGTCGGATAGAAAGCGGGGTGATCCCACCCCGCTTCGCGGGAGAGGTCGCGGACCTGAGCGCGCAGGCGCTTCCCGTCCACTTTCACCGGGTTGTACACGAGCGCCGCCTGCTTCAGGACGGGGGGACTCGTGGTCATGGCGCTACTCTAGACCGCCCGCCCGGGCCCTCCCTTCGCACCTCGTAGACTTGCGGGATGATCGACCTCGCACTCCTCCGCGACAACCCGGAGATCGTCCGCCGTTCGCAGGCTGCCCGTGGCAACGACCAGAGCACCGTCGACGTCGCACTCGAGGCCGACCGATCGCGCCGCGCCGCGCTCGCCGCATTCGAGGAGCTGCGCGCCGAGCAGAACGCGTTCGGCAAGCAGGTCGCGAAGGCACCCAAGGAGGAGAAGGCCGCCCTGGTCGCGCAGGCCAAGGACCTCGCCGACCGGGTCAAGCAGGCGCAGCAGGCGGCGAACGAGGCGGCCGAGGCCGCGGCCACGGCACTGGCGCGGATCGAGAACGTCGTCATCGACGGTGTCCCCGCCGGCGGTGAGGAGGACTTCGTCGAATTGCGCCGCGTGGGCGAGGTCCCCGCGTTCGACTTCGAGCCGCGCGACCACCTCGAGCTCGGTGAGATGCTCGGCGCCATCGACATGGAGCGCGGGGCCAAGGTCTCCGGAGCGCGCTTCTACTTCCTCCGCGGGATCGGCGCCCGGCTCGAGATCGCGCTCATGAACCTCGCTCTCGACAAGGCGCTGCAGAACGGCTTCGTCCCGCTCATCACGCCCACCCTCGTGCGCCCTGAGATCATGCAGGGCACCGGCTTCCTCGGCGAGCACGCTGACGAGGTCTACCACCTCGACAAGGACGACGACCTCTACCTGGTCGGCACGAGCGAGGTCGCCCTCGCCGGCTACCACAAGGACGAGATCGTCGATCTGGCACCTGGTGCGCTCCGTTACGCCGGATGGTCGACCTGCTACCGCCGTGAGGCCGGCTCGCACGGCAAGGACACCCGCGGGATCATCCGCGTGCACCAGTTCAACAAGCTGGAGATGTTCGTCTACACCACGGCCGAGGACGCCGAGGCTGAGCACCTGCGCCTCGTCGCTCTCCAGGAGGAGATGCTGACCTCGCTCGGTCTCGCGTACCGGGTGATCGACGTGGCGGCAGGTGACCTCGGGTCGAGCGCAGCCCGCAAGTACGACATCGAGGCGTGGGTGCCCACCCAGGGAGCGTTCCGCGAGCTGACCTCCACGTCGAACTGCACGACCTTCCAGGCGCGTCGTCTCGACGTGCGATACCGCCCGACGGCGGAGGACGGTGGCACGGCACCGAAGACCCAGCATGTCGCGACCCTCAACGGCACGCTCGCGACCACGCGCTGGATCGTCGCCCTGCTCGAGACGCATCAGCAGGCGGACGGCTCGGTACGGGTCCCCGAGGTCCTGCGCCCCTACCTCGGCGGACTCGAGGTGATCCGCCCGCTCGCCGACGAGCAGAGCACCCGGTGACGGCGCCCTGGCTGGTCGGCCTCGACGTCGACGGGACCATCCTCCTCCAGGACGAGACGATGAGCCCCGGGGTTCCCGAGGCCATCACCCGTGTCCGCGAGGCGGGGCACGTGGTCACCATCGCCACCGGCCGCAGCTGGATGGCGACCCGCCGCTATGTGGAGGAGCTCGGCCTCACCGCCGACTACGTGGTGTGTTCCAACGGTGCCGTGACGATGCGCCGAGACGGGGATGACTGGGAGCGCTGGCACGTCGAGACCTTCGACCCGACACCCGTGCTGGCCCTGTTGCGGGATCGGCTTCCGGACGCCCGGTACATGGTCGAGCTCGGCTCCGGCCAGCGCCTGTTCACCGAGCAGCTCGACGACTGGACTCTCGACGGCGGACGCCAGGTCGACTTCGAGGAGCTCGGAGCCCTTCCCGTCTCCCGGATCGTCGTCGTCTCGCCCGGACACGACGAGGACGACTTCCATCGGCTCGTCGCCGACGCCGGCCTCAACGAGGTCTCCTATGCGATCGGGTGGACGGCCTGGCTGGACATCGCTCCGCAGGGCGTCGACAAGGGCACGGCCCTGGAGCGTGTGCGGGACGAACTCGGTCTCGACGCTGCGCGGGTGCTCGTCGCCGGGGACGGACGCAACGACATCGGCATGTTCGGCTGGGCCCGCAGCGGCGGCGGACGCGCGGTGGCCATGGGACAGGCGCCGGTCGAGGTGAAGGACGCCGCGGGGGAGATCACCGCCGACGTCGAGCGGGGAGGGCTCGCCGCCGCCCTGAACACGCTTCCAGCGCCCGCCCAGGTCGACGCCGGAGAATAGAACTCGGCTAGACTCGCGCCTGGTCGACAGAAGTTTCTGTCGGGAGGGTTGTCCGAGCGGCCGATGGAGCTGGTCTTGAAAACCAGTGGGCAGAGATGTCTCGTGGGTTCGAATCCCACACCCTCCGCTTCCTGAGCGCGGTACCCCCGCCGTCGCTGAATCCGAAAGGGCCCGAGTGAGCGAGAACACCCGACGCCGCCGCACCGTCGCGCGACATGGTCAGCTGCGCTCGCCCGGTCCCGTCAGCCAGCTCCTCCGGCTTCTCGCGATCAGCATGGCGGTGGTGCTCGTCAGCGGCATCGGCGTCGCGGCCTACTTCTACCTCGACTTCTCCAGCACCGTCTCCGCGAACGCCGTCGATCTCGACGGGCAGGAAGACCTGCCGCCGGACATCGGGGCCTACAAGGGTGGGTTCAACCTCGTCCTCGCCGGAGTCGACACCTGCGAGGACGACTACAAGCAGTACTTCGGCGACCGGTGCACCGGCGGCGACGCCGAGGGCACGCTCAACGACGTGAACCTGCTCGTGCACGTGTCCGAGGAGCCGCGGCGGATCACCGTCGTCAGCTTCCCGCGTGACCTCATGATCCCGATCCCGTCGTGCGAGGACGAGGACGGCAACGCCACGGCCGCGATGAGCAAGCAGCCGCTCAACGTCGCGTACACCGACGGCGGGCTGAACTGCGTCGTCCGTACGATCTCGGCGCTCACGGACCAGGAGGTGCAGTTCGCCGCCTCCGTGACGTTCGGTGGTGTCATCGAGATCACCAACGCGATCGGCGGGGTCGACGTCTGCCTCGCGAACCCGATCCGGGACCGCTACACGGGTCTGGACATGGCGGCCGGCACGCACACCGTCCAGGGCCTCGAGGCTCTGCAGTTCCTCCGCACCCGGCACGGCGTCGGCGACGGCAGCGACCTGGGCCGCATCGGCAACCAGCAGCAGTACATGTCCAGTCTCGCCCGCAAGCTCATCAGCGGCGAGGTGCTGGGCAACGTGCCGGTCATGCTGAAGCTCGCCAACACCGGCATCCAGAACCTGGAGACGAGCACGTCGCTCGCCGACCCGATGATGATCGTGCAGATCGCGCTGGCCGTGAAGTCGGTGCCGTTCGAGGACATCGTGTTCGTGCAGTATCCGACCCTGGAGGACTGGGACGACCCGAACAAGGTCGTGCCGAACGAGGAGGCCGCCGCCGCCCTCTGGGACGCGATCGAGGCCAACGCCCAGTTGCAGATCACGCACGAGAACACCAGCAACGATGGCGTCGTCGTGGAGGAACCGACGACTCCGACCGAGCCCACGGAGCCCACCACGCCGACACAGGGGGCGACGCCGACCCCCACGACGGCTCCGGACGTCGTGGCGCTTCCCGATTCCATCAAGGGCAACTCCGCCGCGCAGCAGACGTGCTCGAACGGCAACGTGCGCTGAGCGGGGCTCAGGAGCTCCGCGGGCGATAGGCCGCCGGCGGATGCGTCGCGGCGACGAGGGCGCGAAGCTCCGAGAGCTCGGCCGGCGCCGCGCCCAGAGCCCGCGCCTGGACGAGGACGTTGCCGAGGGCTGTCGCCTCGACAGGCCCTGCCAGGACGGGAAGCCCGGTGCGGTCCGCCGTCGCCTGACACAGCAGCCGGTTGAGAGACCCGCCGCCGACGAGGTGGACGACGTCGAGAGACTGCCCGGAGAGCCGGCCCGCCGTGCGGACCGCGTCGGCGAACGCGGCGGCGATGCTCTCCACGACGAGCCGGACGAACGCCGGACGATCGGTGGGCGCGACGGCACCGTGTGCGTGCAGGAGGCCAGCGATACGCGTCGGCATGTCCCCGGGGGCCGACAGCGAGGGGTCGTTCGCGTCGAACACGGCGGAGGGCGGCGCCGTGGCGGCCGCCTGGTCGAGAAGCCCGGACAGGTCGATGGCCTTGCCGTCTTCGCTCTCCCACGCGCGCACGGTCTCGCTGAGGAGCCAGAGACCGGTCACGTTGTGGAGGACGCGGAACCGATCGTCCACACCGCGTTCGTTGGTGAAGTTCGCTTCCCTGGCCGCGTCCGTGAGGATCGGCTGAGCGTGCTCCACACCGACCAGCCCCCAGGTGCCGCAGGAGATGTACGCGGCGCGGGGCGATGTCATCGGAACGGCGGCCACCGCCGACGCGGTGTCGTGCGAACCGACCGCGATCACCGGCAGATCGGCGCCGATGCGCTCTGCCACCTCCGGGCGCAGCCGGCCGATGACCGTGCCGGGATCGACGAGGTCCGGCAGGAGGGAGGCGTCGATCCCGAGACGGGTCGCGAGCGCCACATCCCAGGTGCCGGACTCCACGTCCAGCAGGCCTGTCGTCGAGGCGTTGGTCCGTTCGGCGACGCGGGCACCGGTGAGGAGGAAGGCGAGGAGGTCCGGGATGAGGAGCGCGGTGTCGGCGTCGTGCCGGAGCTCGTCCGCCCGGAGCTGGTAGAGCGTGTTGAACGGGAGGAACTGCAGGCCGTTGCGGGCGTGGAGCTCCTCGAACGGGACGAGGGCGTGGACCTCGTCCACGCCGCCGGCGGTGCGGTCGTCGCGGTAGTGGAACGGCTCGGCGAGCAGCTCACCGGCACGCAGGAGGCCGTAGTCGACCGCCCACGAGTCGATCCCGATGGACTCGATGTGCGGTTCCCGGCGCACCGCTTCCGCGAGGCCGTCGAGGACATGGGCGACGAGGGCGTCGAAGTCCCAGTGCAGACCGTCGGCGCGGGTCACCGGTCCGTTCGGGAACCGCGACACGGGCTCGAGCTCCAGGACACCCGGTCCCACTCGGCCGATCATCACCCGACCGCTCGTGGCGCCGAGATCCACCGCCGCGACCGCACGGACGTGCCGTACGGTCGCGGGCGAGCGGTCGTCGGTCATCGCAGGAACGCCGCGGCGACGCCGGAGTCGACGGGGATGTGCAGACCGGTGGTGCGGCTCAGCTCCGGGCCGGTCAGCACATAGACGGCGTCCGCGACGTTCTCCGGCACGACTTCGCGCTTGAGGATCGTGCGGTCGGCGTAGAACTGGCCGAGGTCCTCTTCCTTGACGCCGTACGTGGCCGCCCGGTTCGCTCCCCAGCCGGAGGCGAATATCCCGGACCCGCGGACCACGCCGTCGGGGTTGATGCCGTTGACCCGGATGCCGTGCGCGCCGAGCTCCACGGCGAGCAGCCGCACCTGGTGCGCCTGGTCGGCCTTCGTCGCCGAGTACGCGATGTTGTTCGGGCCGGCGAAGACGGAGTTCTTGGAGGAGATGTAGATGATGTCGCCGCCGAGTCCCTGGTCGATGAGCACGCGCGCGGCGGTCTTCGAGACGAGGAACGAGCCCTTCGCCATCACGTCGTGCTGGAGATCCCAGTCCTTCTCGGTCGTCTCCAGCAGAGGCTTCGACAGCGACAGGCCGGCGTTGTTCACCACGAGGTCGATGCCGCCGAACGCGAGCACCGCCTGGTCGATCGCGGCCTGCACCGCATCGGCGTCGGCGACGTTCGCGGCCACGCCGATCGCCACGTCGTCGTTCCCGAGCTCGGCGGCCGCGGCCCTGGCCTTGTCCAGGTCCAGGTCGGCGACGACCACACAGGCGCCCTCCGCGGCGAGGCGGGTCGCGATGGCCTTGCCGATCCCGCTCGCGGCACCGGTGACGAGGGCGATGCGGCCCTGGTGGGACTTCGGCTTCGGCATGCGCTGCAGCTTCGCCTCCTCCAGCGCCCAGTACTCGATGCGGAACTTCTCGGCGTCGGAGATGGGGGAGTACGTGGACAGCGCCTCGGCACCGCGCATGACGTTGATGGCGTTCACGTAGAACTCGCCGGCGACCCGAGCGGTCTGCTTGTTCGCCCCGTAGGAGAACATGCCGACGCCGGGCACGAGGACGATCAGCGGATCCGCGCCGCGGATCGCCGGCGACTCGGCCGTGGCGTGGGCGTCGTAGTAGGCCTGGTAGTCGGCGCGGTAGGCGGCGTGGAGCTCCCGCAGCCGTGCGGTCTGCTCCTCCACGGTCGCCGTGACAGGGAGGTCGAGGAGGAGCGGCTTGACCTTGGTGCGCAGGAAGTGATCGGGGCAGCTCGTGCCGAGGGCGGCGAGGGCCGGGGCCTTCTCGGAGGCGAGGAAGTCGAGGACCACGTTGCTGTCGGTGAAGTGACCGACCATCGGCTTGTCCGTCGACGCGAGCCCGCGGATGGTTCCGGCGAGGGCGGCCGCCCGCGCGCGGCGCTCCGGCTCCGGCAGGGCTTCGAAGCCCGAGCGCGTGCCGCCGAACGGTTCGGGGGACCCGTGCTCCGCGATGTAGGCGGCGGCGGTGTCGATGATCCAGAGGGAGTTCGCCTCCGCCTCCTCGGAGGAATCGCCCCAGGCGGTGATGCCGTGTCCGCCGAGGATCGTGCCGATGGCCTGCGGGTTCGCCGCCTTGATCTCCGCGATGTCCAGCCCCAGCTGGAAGCCCGGGCGGCGCCACGGCACCCAGACGACCCGGTCGCCGAAGATCGCTCTCGTGAGCTCCTCGCCGTCGGCGGCGGTGGCGATCGCGATGCCCGAGTCGGGATGGAGGTGGTCCACGTGCGGGGCATCGACCAGGCCGTGCATCGCGGTGTCGATCGAGGGGGCGGCGCCGCCCTTGCCGTGGAGGCAGTAGTCGAAGGCGGCGACCATCTCGTCCTCCCGCTCGACGCCCGGATAGACGTCGACGAGCGCGCGCATGCGATCGAGGCGGAGGACGGCCAGGCCGTTCTCGGTCAGCGTGCCGAGGTCCCCGCCCGACCCCTTGACCCAGAGGAGCTCGACCGGCTGCCCGGTCACGGGGTCGATCTCGGTGCCCTTGGCGGACGTGTTGCCGCCGGCGTAGTTCGTGTTCTTGGGGTCGGCGCCCAGGCGGTTGCTCCGCGCGAGTAGTTCGGCGGCGGTGGGGTTCGTCATGCGAGTCCTCGGTTCGTAAGTGAAAATACCCGGTCGGCGCCGGAGAGTCAGGGGAGTTGCAGGATCCGAGCCGCGAACCGATCGATCGTCGAGGCGAACGCGGATTCCTCGGGGCGATTGAGATGGCCGTGGGTGGTGCCCGGCTCGACAGCGACGGCGACCTCGACGCCGGCGGCGGTGAGGGCTCGGGCGAATGTCTCGCCGGACACGCGGAGCTCGTCGGTCTCGTCGTTGACCATGATGGTGGGCGGGAAGGAGACGAGCGCCGCGGATGCTGCGGTGCCGGGGATGGCATAGACGTCCGCCGTCTCGGGGTCGCCGCCGAGGTAGTTCTCATACATGCCACGCACGAAGTCGGGGGTGAACACGTCGGCGGAAGGATCTCCGTCGAGCAGGGCGCGCAGCTTTGGGCCGGGCGCCGCCTGCACCGCTTGCAACGTCGGGTAGGCGAGGACGGCGAGAGCGGGCACGATGCCGCCCTCGTGGGAGAGGCGGAGCGCCGCGCCGGTCGCAAGGTTGCCACCTGCGCTGGCTCCGCCGATCGCCCATCGTCGCGTGGCGACGTCCGACGTGGCGGCCCAGCGGAACGCGAAGACCATCTCGTCGTGCGGGACGGGGTAGTGCACGCCGCCGCGTTCGGGCGCGCCGAGGCGCGCGGTCCACTCGGGGGTGATCGGGGCGAGAGCGTAGTCCACGCTCACGACCGCGATTCCCCGATCTACGAACGCCCGTGCGACGGCGTCGGCTTCCGGCATGTCAATGTCGCCGCCCGCGAATCCGCCGCCGTGCGCCCAGACCAGGCCGTGGCCGCTCGGCGACTTCGAGGAGTAGACGCGCACACGCAGCGGACCGTGCGGGCCGTCGAGGACGTGGTCGCGGATGTCGTGCGCGGTCATCGGCTCAGGCCCCCCAGCCGGCCTGCACGCCGCCCACGCGCTCCTCCGCGATCCGCTGCCCGTACCCGGAGGCCGCGTAGGCCGCCATCGGGTCGGCGGGGAGACCCCGTCCCTCTCGCCATTCGGCCAGCGCCGGACGGACGTCGGTGGAGAAGGCGTCCATGAAGACGGCGTGCGCCGTCAGCACGTCCCCGCTGCGCTGAGCGGTCGTCAGGGCTTCGCGGTCGACGAGCAGCGCACGCGCTGTCATCTCCTGCACGTTCAGCACGGAGCGGATCTGTCCGGGGATCTTGTCCTCGATGTTGTGGCACTGGTCCAGCATGAACGCCACGTCGGGGTTGTTCAGCCCTCCGCCCCGGATCACCTCGAACAGGATCCGGAACAGCTGGAACGGGTCGGCGGCACCCACGATGAGGTCGTCGTCCGCGTAGAAGCGGGAGTTGAAGTCGAACGAGCCGAGCTTCCCGAGGCGCAGCAGCTGCATGACGATGAACTCGATGTTGGTGCCCGGCGCGTGGTGACCGGTGTCGAGGCAGACCATCGCCTTGTCACCGAGGGCGGTCACCTGCACGTAGGACGTCCCCCAGTCCGGCACGTCGGTGTGGTAGAACGCGGGCTCGAAGAACTTGTACTCGAGCACGAGGCGCTGGTGGTCGCCGAGGCGCGCGTAGATCTGCTGCAGAGAATCGTGCAGCCGATCCTGCCGCCCGCGCAGATCCGCTTGCCCGGGATAGTTCGAGCCCTCCGCGAGCCAGATCTTCAGGTCGCGGCTGCCGGTCGCGTCCATGACGTCGATGCAGGCCAGGTGGTGATCGATGGCCTTGCGGCGGACGGCCGCATCCTCGTGGGTGAGGGCGCCGAACTTGTAGTCGTCGTCCTGGAAGGTGTTGGAGTTCACCGTGCCGAGGGAGACGCCCTGGTCCTCGGCGTGACGTCGCAGGTCGTCGAACGAGTCGACGAGGTCCCACGGGATGTGCAGCGCCACGGTCGGGGCGAGCCCGGTGTGGGCGTGGACCTGCGCGGCGTCCGCGATCTTCTCGTACGGGTCGCGGGGCGTGCCGGGAGTGCTGAACACCTTGAACCGGGTCCCGGAGTTGCCGAACGCCCAGCTGGGCAGCTCGATGCTCTGCTTCTCGAGCGCGGCGAGGATGTCGGGGGTGAGGATGCTCACGATGCACGGCCTTCGTTGTCGGTGGCGGGTGTGGCGCTCTCGCCGGCGGCGGCGAGCTGGTCTTCGAGGTGGAACACCTCGGTGAGAGGGGTGGCGGCCTGATCGGGACGGCCGTCGAGCTCGAGGAAGAAGGGGGCCATCTCGGCTTCCCAGCGTGCGGCGACGGGGGAGGCGGCGAGGTAGGCCTGCGCGGCCGCATCGTCATCGGTCTCGTAGTAGCCGAAGAGCACGCCGCCGGCACCGAGGAAGAGACTGTAGTCGCGCCGGCCGGCGGCCGCGATCTCGCGGAGCATCTCGGGACGCACCGGCGTGTGGCGGGCGAGGTACTCGGACAGCAGCTCGGGCTTCACCTGGAGCTGGAAGGCGACGCGGGTCATGCGATTCCTCTCGGAGGTCCGGCCGGCGCCCGCGGGGGGCGCCGGCCGGAGGGCGACTCAGAAGTCGAAGTCGCCGATGTTGTCGGCGTCGAACACGAACGGGTCGCCCAGCAGGACGACGCCGTCGGCGCCGACGGTGTACTCGCCGAGGTCGCCGGCCTCGAAGGTGTCGCCTTCCTCACCGGTGATGTCACCCGCGATCAGGGCCTGCGCGGCGTAGGCGGCCAGGTAGCCGAGGTCGGCCGGGTTCCACAGCGCGAAGGCGGTGACGGTGCCGTCCTCCACGTACTCGCGCATCTGGTTGGGCGTGCCGAGGCCGGTCAGCGCGACCTGGCCCTTGAAGTCGGACGTCGACAGGTAGCGCGCCGCGGCGGCGATGCCGACCGTGGTGGGCGAGACGATGCCCTTGAGGTCGGGGTGGGTCTGCAGCAGCGCGGCCGTCTTGTCGAACGACGTCTGGTCGTCATCGTCGCCGTAGACCGTCTCCACGATCGTGATGTCGGGGTACTCGCTGGCGACGTACTCCTCCATCAGCTCGATCCAGGCGTTCTGGTTCGTGGCGTTGGCCGAGGCGGAGAGGATGGCGATCTCCCCGGCGCCGCCGATCTGCTCGGCGATGAGGTCGATCTGCACCTTCGCGATGCCTTCGGAGTCGGCCTGGTTGATGAACAGGTCGCGGCAGTCGGTGTTGGTGTCGGAGTCGAAGGTGACGACCTTGACGCCGGCGTCCCTGGCCTCGTTCAACGCGTCGCAGATGGCCTGCGGGTCGTTGGCCGAGACGACGAGGGCGCCGACTCCCTGCTGCGTGGCCGTGTTGATGTAGCTGACCTGGGCGTCGGGCGTGGCCTCGGCCGGGCCGACCTCGGAGAACGTGCCGCCGAACTCCTCGACGGCTTTCTTGCCGCCCTCGCTGGACGTGTCGAAGTACGGGTTGCCGAGGTTCTTGGGCAGGAAGGTGATCGAGGCGTCCGACCCGTCGCCGCCGCCGTCTCCTCCGCCGTCGGTGGAGCCGGCGCAGCCGGTCAGTGCGACCGCCGCCGCCACCGCGAGGGCGGCGAAGGCGGTGACACGCTTGCGTGCAAACGTCATTGTTCGTTCCTTTCGTCGGGAGATGCCGCGGATGCGGCGTCCATCGGTGCCTTCGTCGCTGTGGCGGCACCGGCGGGGGGTCTGCCCGGTCGGCGGCGTGCCTTCTGCAGCCAGGCCAGGAAGCTTGCGGCCACCACCGAGATCACGAGGAGCGTGCCGGTGATGATGTTGATGACGTCGGAGGTGACGTTCACCAGGCGGAGTGCACTCGCGAGCGCTCCGATGAGGAAGGCGGCGGCGATGACGCCGTAGATCTTGCCGCGACCGCCGAACACCGACACGCCGCCGAGCACGACGGCCGCGATGACCTGGAGCTCGAGGCCGGTGGCGTTGTCGCCGCGGGCGCTGCCGTAGCGGAGCGTGTAGAAGATGCCGGCGAACGCGGCGACCGCCCCGGACAGCACGAACAGGATGAGCTTCGTGCGCTCGACGTGCACACCGGAGAAGTGGGCCGCGTCCTTCGACAGACCGATCGCGTACACCCCGCGGCCGAACGGCGTGAAGTGCAGCAGGACCGAGAAGACCGCGACGAGCACGAGGAACGGGATCGTGATGACGGGGATGGGGGTCCCGGCGATCTTCGCCTTGGCGAGAGCCGTCCAGAACTCCGGGAAGTCGGTGACGGCCGCCGTGCCGAGCAGCCCGACGGCGAGGCCGCGGAAGAGCGCGAGTGTGCCGATCGTGACGGCGAGCGAGGGCAGGCCGACGACTGTCACGAGGAAGCCGTTGAACGCTCCGCCGACCACGCCCACGACGAGGGCGGCGAGGGCCGCGAGCTCGAAAGGGATCCCCGCCTGCACCAGCGCGCCGGTGACGACGCTGGACAGTCCGACCATGCTGCCCACCGAGAGGTCGATCTCACCGGTGATCATGATGAGGGTCATCGGCAGGGCGATCAGCAGGATCGGGGCGATGTCGAGCAGCAGGTAGGTCAGCGTGATGGGCTGTCCGAACCCGCGGATGCTGGACGCCGAGACGATCGCGACGAGCAGGAGCAGACCCACGATCGCGGCCTCGCGGGTGAGCAGGAGGCGACGCCACAGGGGCTTGTCGTAGTCGCGGATGACGCGGGTGGTCGCGGTGGCGGTCGCGGTGGTCATGATTCGTCCCTCGCCTCGATGAGCCGCCGTCTCTGCCGTACCGCGAGCACGCGGTCGAGCACGATGGCGCCGATGATGAGCAGGCCGACGACGGCACGCTGCCAGAAGTCGGGGATGCCGAGGATCGGCAGCGCCCGGTTGATGGTCAGCAGGAGGACGGCGCCGATCGCCGCGCCCCAGACCGAGCCGATGCCGCCGGTGATCGCGACGCCGCCGATGACGGCCGCGCCCACCGCGTCCAGCTCCCATCCCGCTCCCGCCTGGGAGTTGATGGTGCCGTAGCGGGCCGCGTAGAAGACGCCGGCGAGTCCGGCGAGGGCCCCCGACAGGACGAAAGCGGTGAGCACGCGGCGGGTGACACGCAGGCCGTACAGCTCGGCCGCCGCCGGGTCGGAGCCGATCGCGTAGAACTCCCGGCCGCCGCGGGTGTTCTTCATGTACCAGGCGGCGACGGCGAGCACGAGGACCGCGACGATCGCGAGGATCGGGATGCCGAGGAGCTGGCCCGTGCCCAGAGCCAGGAAGTCGCGCGGCATGTCGGACGCGTTCACGCGGTCGCTGCCGGTCCACAGCACGTTGATGCCGCGGTAGGCGTAGAGGGTGCCGAGGGTGATGACCATCGCCGGCACCTTGGCGTACGCGACGAGGGCGCCGTTGATGAGGCCGAGGAGGGCGCCGAGCACCACGGCGGCGACCACGACCAGCACGATCGGGATGCCCGGGATGTCGATGAAGAGTCGTCCGGTCAGGTAGGCGGTCAGACCCATCACGGACCCTACGGACAGGTCGACGTTGCGCGTGATGAGGACGATGGCCTGTCCTACCGCGACGAGCACGAGGATCGAGGGCGTCAGCAGCAGGTCGCGCCAGCCGTCGGCGCTGAACAAGAACTTGGGGTTGTTGAGGGTCGCGGCGGTCACCACGAGCACGAGGGCCAGGAGGATGCCGAACTCGCGGGCCCTGCCGAGACCGGAGATGCGCTTGGTGAGCGCGGAGACGGGGATGGCGGTGGTCACGAGCTGAGCTCCGATGCGTGCGTCGCGGCGAACATGACGTTCTCGGAGGTGGCCTCCGAGCGGGGGATCTCGGCCGTGATGCGACCCTCGCGCATCACGAGCACGCGGTCGGCCATGCCGAGGACCTCGGGCAGCTCGGACGAGATCATCAGGATCCCCATGCCCTGACCGGCGAGCTGGGACAGCAGACGGTGCACCTCGGACTTGGTGCCGACGTCGATGCCGCGGGTGGGCTCGTCGATGAGGAGCACCTGCGGCTGCGTCGCGAGCCACTTCGCGAGCACGACCTTCTGCTGGTTGCCGCCGGAGAGCGTGGCGGCGACGGTGTCGAGCGCGTGCGTCTTCACCTCCAGCCGCGAGGCCCACTCCCGGGCGGCACGGTTCTCCATCGCCGTGGTGAGCAGGCCGAGGCGGGCGAGGCGCCGACGGATCGCGAGGGTGATGTTGCCGCCGACGCCGGCTTCGATGACGAGGCCCTGCTTGCGGCGATCCTCGGGGACGAGGGCGAGCCCGGCGCGCATGGCGTCCACCGGGCGCCGGGCGCGGATACGGCGCCCCTTCATGTGCACGCTGCCCTCGCGGTACCCGTCCACGCCGAAGACGGCGCGGGCGACCTCGCTGCGTCCGGCGCCGACGAGGCCGGCCAGTCCGACGATCTCGCCGGCGCGGACGGAGAAGGAGATGTCGTGGAAGAGGCCGGGGCTGGTCAGCCCCTCGACCTCGAGCAACGGTTCGCCGATCGTCGCCTCCTGCTTCGGGAACAGCTCGGACACCTCGCGACCCACCATCTGATGGACGAGCTCGTCCACGGTGGTCTCGGCGATGGCGGAGGTCGCGATGTACGCGCCGTCCCGCATGACCGTCACGGTGTCGCAGAGCGCGAACACCTCGTCGAACCGGTGCGAGATGAAGATGAGGCCGCGGCCCTCGTCGCGCAGGCTCCGGGCGATCGCGAACAGACGCTCCACCTCGACGCCGGACAGTGCCGCGGTGGGCTCGTCCATGATGAGCAGCGTGGCGTCGAGGGAGACGGCCTTGGCGATCTCGATGACCTGCTGGTCCGCGATCGACAGGCCCTCGGCGGGACGGTCGGGGTCGATCGTGACGCCGAGGCGGGTGAAGAGGCGCTCGACCTCGTGGCGCATGGCCTTGCGATCGATCCGTCCGAACCGCCCGACCGGCTGGCGGCCCATGAAGATGTTCTCGGTGACGGAGAGGTCGGGGAAGAGTGTCGGCTCCTGGTAGATCACCGCGACGCCGGCGGCCTTCGACTGCGCGGTCGAGGTGAAGTCGACGTCCTCGCCGCGGAGGCGGAAGACTCCGCCGTCGCGCTGGTAGAGACCGGCGACGATCTTCACGAGGGTCGACTTGCCGGCACCGTTCTCGCCGACGAGCGCATGGATGGAACCGGGGTGGACGGCGATGGTGCCGGAGCGCAGGGCGATCACCGACCCGAAGGCCTTCTGGACGTCGGCGAGCTCGAGCACGGGCGCCGTCGTGGGTGAGGACATCATTTCTCTCTCCATTGAGGGAATGAATCGTTTCAAACCCTGATGGAGTTGAGACTAGGGGCTGTGTTGACGCGTGTCAATACGGCGTGAGAGTCTGAGGCGATCCCCGCGGATGAGTCGTTTCAGCGGCGGGAACCGGAGGGAGGGCGCGATGGCCGTCAGTGTGCGGGAGGTCGCCGAGGACGCGGGTGTCTCCGTCGGGACCGTGTCGAACGTGCTCAATCGGCCGGAGAAGGTGGCCGCGGAGACCGTCGCTCGCGTACAGGCGTCCATCGACCGTCTCGGGTTCGTGCGCAACGACGCGGCGCGGCAGCTCCGTGCCGGGCGCAGCCGCACGATCGGGCTCGTCGTGCTCGACATCCGGAACCCGTTCTTCGCCGAGGTGATCCGCGGGGCCGAGGAGCGCGCCGACCAGCACGGACTCTCCGTCCTCGTCGCGAACAGCGACGAGAAGCAGGAGCGCGAGGCGATGCACCTGGACCTCTTCGAGGAGCAGCGGGTGACGGGTGTGCTCGTCACCCCGGTGGCGGAGTCACTGCCGCGGCTGGTGCGGATGCATGAGCGCGGTACGCACGCCGTCCTCGTCGACCGGGAATCGCAGGATGAGCGGTTCGCCTCCGTCGCCGTCGACGACGTGGAGGGCGGGCGCATCGCGACGGAGCACCTGCTCGCGGTCGGCCGTCGCCGGATCGCCTTCGTCGGCGGCCCGGTCGCGCTGCGCCAGGTCTCCGATCGCCTGAGCGGCGCGCAGGCCGCGGCGGCTGCGGCAGGGGTCGGGCTGGAGTTCATCGCGACCTCCGCGCTCACCGTCGAGGAGGGGCGGCGCGCCGGTGCGCAGATCCTCGACCGTGCCGCGGGGGACCGGCCGGACGCCGTCTTCGCGGCGAACGATCTCCTGGCCCTCGGCCTCCTGCAGAGCCTGGTGATGACCGGCGATGCCCGGGTCCCCGAGGACATCGCGCTCGTCGGCTACGACGACATCGACTTCGCCGCGGCCGCCGTGATCCCGCTCAGCTCGGTGCGGCAGCCGGCCGCGCTCATCGGCTCCACCGCGGTCGACCTGCTGCTGCGGGGCCAGGACGACGTGGCGCCCGCGCCGGAGCACGTGCTGTTCCGGCCGGAGCTCGTCGCCCGCCGCTCGACCACCGGGGAGTGACCGCGGTCAGGCCGGCGTCGGCGTGGAGCGCTGGGCGCTGGCGCCCCGCATGATGCGCGCCACGGCGGTGATGAGGAAGAGCTGCCCGGTGATCCCCTCGGCGATGGCCACCGCCTGCACGCCCGATCCGACGGGGACGAGGTTGCCGTAGCCCGTCGTCGTCAGGGCGGTGAACGAGAAGAAGAGCTGATTGCCGAGCGAATCGCTCGCCGCATCGCCGAACAGCGGGGTCGGCAGCAGCAGCGACAGCAGGTTGTAGACGAAGGCGAAGAACATGCCCACGAGGATGTAGGCCGTCACGGCGGCCAGGAGGGCCTCGACGTCGAGGCCTCGTCGGGTGACCTGGTGCGCGATGATCGCCCACGGCGCGACCAGCAGCGCGATCATGGAGGCGGCGGAGAGGGCGACGGCGAGGGCCGGACTGTCCGTGGCGAAGAACGCCGCGAGGAGGGCAGCGAGCCCGGCGGCCGAGAGCACGACCCACGACACCCGCTGCACGAGGGCGCGGGCCCTGGTCACGCGGAACACGATCGCGACCGTGACCAGCATCGCCAGGAACGCCCAGGGGCTGGGAACCGTGCCGGGCTGGGCCGCGCACAGTCCGTACGAGACGATGAGGAGGGCGAGCACCGTGGCATAGCCGAGGGCGCCGCGCCTCGGGTCGGCCGGGGCGGCGAACCCCGCGCGGACGTGCGCTCCCGATGGCTCGGACATGGCGTCTCCTCTCGCGTCCGCGGGGGGCGGGCCCTCGCAACGTGCGGCCAGTATCGCAGGGCGGCCGGCCCGCGCCGGGGAGCGTCCGAGACCGGCGGTTCGTGACCACGCGTCGGACCCGTTATGATGGTGGGGTGCATCCGTGCTCTCGAGCCGGATGCCTGGAGACGTCGCATAGTCCGGCCTAGTGCACCACCCTGCTAAGGTGGAGTCCCCTCACGGGGACCAGGGGTTCAAATCCCCTCGTCTCCGCACGGAGAAGCCCCGACGAGTCCGCTCGCCGGGGCTTTCGTGTTCTCGCGTGCGGACGGGCCCTCCTCACGCCGGCGTCCCCGGCGTCCAGGTCGGGTCGGGGGAGAGTGCGGCGGAGATCTTCCGGCTGGCCGCGCCGAGCTGCCGCGCCTGCGCCGGTGTGAGGGCATCGAAGACGACGCGGCGGATGAGGGCCTGGTGGGCGGGAGTCGACTCCTCGACCTTCCGATGGCCGGCGTCGGTGAGGATGCCGAGGGTGAAGCGCCCGTCCTCCGCGTCGACTTCGCGTCGGACCCAGCCTTTCGCCTCCAGGCGAGTGATGGCGCGGGAGAGCCGGGACAGCGTGCTGTTCGCGTAGCCGGCGAGGACGCTGAGGCGGAGGGTGCGCTCCGGCGCCGAATCGAGGGCGAAGAGGATCCCGTGCTCGAAGTGGGTGAGCCCGCTGTCCCGCTGCAACTGCGCGTCGAGGGCCGCAGGGAGCCGTTCGAGGAGCGTCGCGAGTGCCGACCAGACGTCCATCTCTTCGGCGTTCAAGGGGGCGGGGGAGAGCGGCGACATTCCTCCACCGTAGCGGTTGAGCCATGCTCGTCGCTTGCTTGGGAAAGTGAACAGCGGCTAGTATGACTTGCTCAGGCAAGTCATGCGGGAGGTCCGCTGAAGCGAGAGGGAGACGGATGGAACTGGGGCTGCGCGGCAAGAGGGCGTTCATCAGCGGGTCGAGCCAGGGGATCGGATATGCGGTCGCGTCCGCTCTCGCTGCCGAGGGGGTCGATGTCGTGATCAACGGTCGTGACGAGGGACGCGTCGACGCGGCGGTCGCCGCCGTGGCCCTCGCGCATCCCGGTGCGGCCGTCTCCGGGATCGCCGCGGACTTCACCGATCCCGACCAGGTGGCCGCGTTGACGGAGAAGCTCGGTCAGGTGGACATCCTCGTCAACAACGTCGGTCTCTTCGGACTCGCCGACTTCGCGGACATCACCGATGAGGACTGGGCGCGCTACTTCGAGGTGAACGTGATGAGCGGAGTGCGCCTCTCCCGGGCTCTCCTGCCGGGGATGCGGGACCGGGGCTGGGGACGCATCGTCTTGGTCAGCAGCGAGTCCGGCGTGAACGTCCCGGCCGACATGGTGCACTACGGCGTGACGAAGGCGGCGATGATCGCCCTCGGCAACGGGTTGGCCAAGCTCACCCGCGGCACCGGCGTGACGGTCAACACCGTCCTGGGTGGCCCGACCTACTCGGAGGGCGTCGCGGCGAGCGTCGCCGCCGTCGCAGCAGCCCAGTCCGTCTCCGTGGACGTGATGAAAGAGGCGATCATCGGACAGAACACGACCACACTCCTGGAGCGCTTCCTCGATCCGACCGAGGTCGCGGACCTCGTCGTCTACCTCTCCAGCGTCCGGGCCTCCGCGACGAACGGCGCCGCGCTGCGGGCGGATGGGGGCGTGCTGACGGCGATGCTCTGACCCGAGCGCGTCACTCGCCGGGGCCCATGGCTTCCGGTATCCTCGCGGGCATGCCTAGACCCACCCAGACGCCGCAGCGCGAGGCCTTCGGCTCGCGGAACGTGTTCATCCTCTCGGCGATCGGCTCGGCCGTGGGTCTCGGGAACATCTGGCGCTTCCCGTACGTCGCCTACGAGGGCGGCGGCGGTGCGTTCCTCATCCCGTATCTGTGTGCGTTGTTGACGGCCGGCATCCCGCTGCTGTTCCTGGACTACGCGATCGGCCACCGGTTCCGGGGCTCCGCGCCGCTCGCGTTCCGACGCCTGCACCGGGCCGCCGAACCGCTGGGGTGGTGGCAGGTGCTGATCTGCGTCGTCATCGCGGTGTACTACGCCGTGATCGTCGCCTGGGCCGGCATGTACACCTGGTTCTCGGCCCAGCTCACCTGGGGAGCGGGCAACGAGAACGACTTCTTCTTCGTCGACTTCCTGCAGTCCGCCGACGTCGCGGAGGTCGGCCTCTCCGGCGAGTTCGTGCCGCAGGTGGGCCTGCCGCTGATCGCGGTGTGGCTGATCGTCATCATCATCATGGCGCTCGGCGTCAAGCGCGGTATCGGGCGCGCCAACATGATCCTGATGCCGCTGCTCACCCTCATGTTCGCCGTGCTCGTGGTGCAGGCCCTCTTCCTCCCCGGCGCCCTGGACGGTCTCAACGCCTTCTTCGCGCCGAACTGGGAGGCACTCGCCGACCCGGCCGTGTGGGCCTCCGCCTACGGGCACATCTTCTTCTCGCTGTCCGTCGCCTTCGGGATCATGGTGACCTACGCCTCGTACCTGAAGCGCAAGACCGACCTCACCGGCTCGGGCCTCGTGGTCGCGTTCGCCAACTCCGGTTTCGAAATCCTCGCCGGCATCGGCGTGTTCGCGGCCCTCGGGTTCATGGCGCAGGCGCAGGGCACGGATGTCTCCGGCGTCGCGACCTCGGGCATCGGCCTCGCCTTCGTCGCGTTCCCGACGATCGTGTCCCAGGCGACCGGCGGGTCGATCATCGGCGTGCTGTTCTTCGGCGCCCTCGTCTTCGCCGGGATCACCTCGATGATCTCGATCCTGGAGGTGATCGTCGCGGCACTGCAGGACAAGCTCGGCTGGGCGCGGGTGCGCACCACCCTCGTCGTCTCGATCCCGCTGGCCATCATCTCCGCCGCGCTGTTCTCCACCACCACCGCGCTGTCGGTACTCGACACCACTGATGCCTTCGTCAACGCCTTCGGCATCATGGCGGTCGCCCTCGTCGCGGTGATCGTCGTGGCCTGGGTGCTGCACAAGCTGCCGCAGCTGCAGGAGCACCTGAACCGCCGTTCGAGCTTCCGCGTCGGCCTCCTCTGGCGCCTGCTCGTGGGCGTGCTGGCCCCGCTCGTGCTCGGGTACCTGCTGATCACCGAACTCCTGACGAAGATCGCGGAGCCGTACAGCGGCTACCCCGGCTGGTTCCTCGGCGTGTTCGGCTGGGGCATGGTCATCGCGTTGGTGGTCGGCGGAGTACTGCTGTCGCTGGTGCCGTGGAGCAGGCGCTCCCGCGCCAAGGACGACGTCGGCTACGACGACTTCCTGGACCAGGAGGAGTACGCCGCCGATCCGGAGACGACGAGCATCGCCGTCCCGGCCGCGCAGACGAAGGGAGCAGGGGCATGACCACCACTGCGATCGTCATGATGATCATCGCCATGGTCACGGTGTGGGGCGGCCTCATCGCCGCCGTCGTGAACCTCGCTCGGCACCCCGAGGTGGAGGACGCCGAGCCGGCGGTGCCGACCGAGCTCTGATCTCCGACCCGATCGCATCGGACCGGGACGATCGGGTGCCGGGAGGGCTGCGGCGACACGATGGTGGGGAAAGGAGGACCCCCGTGATCGGCACGCTCAACGCCCTGGTCGACCTCGTCGACGCGGACAGCGGTCAGGAGATCGACGTCGCCGCGTTCGCCCGCGCGCACGGCACCACCGAGTACCACCTGCGCCGGATGTTCTCGGCGCTCGCCGGGGTGCCGTTGACCGAATACGTGCGGCGTCGTCGGATGACGCTCGCGGGTGCGGAGCTCGCCGCCGGTGCACCGAGTCTGCTCGATGTCGCCGTTCGGCACGGCTACGGCTCGACCGAGGCGTTCGCCCGGGCGTTCCGCGCCGTGCACGGCATCGGGCCGGCGGACGCGCGTCGGCACGGGGGTCCTCTCCGCACACAACCCACGCTCCGGTTCCGCCTGAGCGTCGAAGGGAGCACCCCGATGGATGTCACCATCACCCACCGCCCCGCGTTCGCCCTCGTCGGTCATGCCGCGGAGGTCCCGCTCATCCACGTCGGCGTCAATCCGCACATCCAGGCGCACATCGCCGCCATCCCGCCGGAGGAGCACGCCCGCCTCAAGGCGCTCGGCAACGAGGAGCCCGCGGGCATCCTCGCCGTGACCGCCGACATCGATCCGGATGCCCCGGAGGGGACGCCGCTGACCTACCTGCACGGGGTGGCCGTGCGCGACGACACCGCGGTTCCGGACGAGCTCGACACCCTGCGCGTGGCGGAGGGCACGTGGGCCGTGTTCGGCGCGAGCGGCCCGTTTCCGGAGACTCTGCAGGATCTGTGGGCGGCGACGGCGACCGAGTGGTTCCCGTCGAACCCGTGGCGGCTGCGACCCGGGCCCTCGATCGTCCGCTACCGGGAGTTCACCGGCGACACGGCCTCCTGTGAGCTCTGGCTCCCCGTCGAGCAGAGCTGAGCGTGGATCGGGTCGGGCCCGTGGGGCTCGACCCGATGTCGGTGCCCTGGGGCACACTGACCGCACGACGACGAAGCGGGGGCAGGCCATGACGGCGACCGATCCGAAGAAGACGCTCGATGCGTACCAGGCGAAACGGGGGACCTTCCGGATCCTCGACGTGCCGCCACTGACCTATCTGATGGTCGACGGCGCCGGCGATCCGAACACCGCGCCGGCGTTCTTCGACGCGGTCGCTGCCCTCTACCCGCTGGCGTACACGCTCAAGTTCGCCAGCCGTGCCGAGCTCGGCGTCGATCAGGTCGTGATGCCCCTGGAAGGCCTGTGGCACGCGCCCGACATGGCGTCGTTCACCACCCGGCGCGACAAGTCGACCTGGCTCTGGACGCTGATGATCATGGTCGGCGACCACGTCGCTCCCGCCTTCTTCGACCGCGCGGTCGAGTCGGTCGCGGCGAAGAGCGCGAAGAAGGGGGAGGAGCTCCCGGCGCTGGCCGCGGTCCGGCGGGAGGTGCTCGACGAGGGGCTGTGCGTGCAGACGGTGCACGTCGGACCGTTCGACGATGAGGGCCCCGTGCTGGAGGAGCTGCACGAGCGGTTCGTCCCGGAGAACGGGTTGCGGATGCGCGGTCGGCACCACGAGATCTACCTCAGCGACCGTCGCCGGACGGCCCCGGAGAAGCTGCGCACCATCCTGCGGCAGCCGGTGGAGCGGATCACCTGAGCACTTCCGCACCGCGCGTGCGGAAAGCAACCCCCTGATTCCGACCGCCCGCGGCGGATACTCTTCGAGCATGAGCACCGTCAAGCATGCGGCGCGCGTGGCGAAGGACTCCACCGCGTTCCGGCGGACCGCCCGCGCGGGTTTCGTCGTCCTCGGCGTCATCCACATCATCATCGGCGCGATCGCCATCACGATCGCCGCGGGCGGGTCGGGTGACGCCGACCAGGACGGCGCGATGGAGCAGGTGCGCAACAACCCGGTCGGGGGACTGCTGCTGCTCGCGATCGCCGTGGGCCTCCTCGCGCTCGCCGTGTGGCAGGTGGCGAGCGGGTTCCTCGCCGCCGACCCCGCCGAGACGAAGAAGTGGGGCAAGCGTCTCAAGCTCTTCGGCATCTCCGGCACGTACCTCGTGATCGCCGGACTGGCGCTCATCTACGCCGTGGGCGGCCGGGCGGAGTCCTCCGACGCCTCGAAGACCCTGAGCCAGGTGGTCCTGTCCGCGCCCGGCGGGGTGGTGCTGCTCGTGGTGATCGGTCTCAGCGTCATCGGTGTCGGCATCGGCTTCATCGTCGGCGGGGTCATGCGCTCGTTCCGCAAGCTCATCGACGTGCCGACCGGAGCCGCCCGAGCCGGAGTGATGGCCCTCGGCATCGTGGGCTACATCGGCAAGGGCATCGCGGTGGGAGTCACCGGCGTGCTGTTCGTGGTGGCCGCTGTGACGCAGGATCCGGAGCGCGCCGCGGGGCTCGACGCCGCCCTGCACAGTCTCCTCACCCTGCCGTTCGGCCGCCTCATCCTCGGGGCGGTCGGCGTCGGCTTCGCGCTGTACGGCGCCTTCTGCATCGCGCGGGCCCGTCTCGCCCGCATGTCCTAGTCCTTCCGCCCGTGCACGACTTCGGAGATCGCCGCCGACGCGCCGCTCGGTAGTCGCACGGCCCGGGGTGTCTCGTCCCGTCTCCGAAGCTGTGCCCGCCCGGAGCCGGACCCGGGCCACGCGGAAGATGGGAGACTGGAACGATGAGCGCTTCTCCCGGAGTCGACGTGATCACCCCGCTGACCGAGACCGAGGTGCAGCGGATCCGCGAGGACTTCCCGATCCTGCACACCCGCGTGCACGGCCACCCCCTGGCGTACCTCGACTCGGGCGCGACGTCGCAGCGTCCGGAGTCCGTGCTCGACGCCGAACGACGCTTCGCCACCACCATGAACGCGGCCGTCCACCGCGGCGCCCACACGCTCGCGGCAGAGGCGACCGAGCTGTTCGAGGATGCCCGCAGCACGCTCGCTCGTTTCGTGGGCGCCGACGACGACGAGATCGTCTGGACCTCGAACGCCACCGAGGCCGTCAATCTCGTCGCCTACTCCCTCTCCAATGCCTCGCTCGGCCGGGGCGGTGCCGCCGCTGCAGTCCTCCGGCTCCGCGAGGGGGACGAGATCGTCACCACCGAGATGGAGCACCACGCCAACCTCATCCCCTGGCAGGAGCTCGCTGCGCGCACCGGGGCCACGCTCCGGGTCATCCCGCTCGACGACGACGGGGCCCTCCGTCTGGATGCGGCCGCGGAGCTCATCTCGGAGCGCACGAAGCTCGTGGCCTTCACCCACGTATCGAACGTGTTGGGCGTGATCAACCCCGTCGAGACCCTCGTCGCGCTGGCCAGGGAGGTCGGCGCCCTCACGCTGCTCGATGCCTGCCAGTCGGCTCCGCACCTGCCGCTGGACCTCCACGCGCTCGGGGTCGATCTCGCCGTCCTCTCCGGCCACAAGATGCTCGGCCCCACCGGCATCGGGGCGCTCTACGGCCGTCGCGAGGTCCTCACCGCGATGCCCCCGTTCCTCACGGGCGGTTCCATGATCACGACCGTCACCACGACCGAGGCTGAATACCTGCCACCGCCGCAGCGCTTCGAAGCGGGCACGCAGCGGGTGTCCCAGGCGATCGCGCTCGCCGCCGCGGTCGACTACCTCTCCGCGGTGGGGATGGATCGCATCGCCGCGCACGAGGCCGCGTTCGGGCAGCGACTCGTCGACGGGCTCGGGGCGATCGACGGCGTGCGGGTCCTGGGTGCGGGCATCGAGCTGCCGCGCGTGGGGCTCGCAAGCTTCGACGTCGCCGGGATCCACTCGCACGACGTCGGGCAGTTCCTCGACGACCGGGGCATCGCCGTGCGCGTCGGGCACCACTGCGCGCAGCCGCTGCACCGCCGGCTCGGTGTGACCTCGTCGACGAGGGCGAGCACCTATCTGTACACGACAGCGTCCGAGGTGGATGCCGTCATCGAGGCGGTCGCCGGGGCGATCGCGTTCTTCGGGAGGGGCGCATGAGCGACCTGCAGAGCCTGTACCAGGAGCTGATCCTCGACCACTCGCGCACGCCGCACGGCTTCGGGCTCCGCGAGGAGATCGCGGCGCAGTCGCATCAGCTCAACCCGACCTGCGGCGACGAGGTCACCCTGCAGGTGCATCGCGGCGCCGACGGCGACGTGGAGGCGATCGCGTGGGAGGGGCACGGGTGCGCCATCTCCCAGGCGTCCGCCTCCCTGCTCGCCGAGCTCGCCGAAGGCCTCACCGTGGACGAGCTCGAGGTGCGCATCGCGGCCTTCCGCGAGGCGATGCGCTCCCGGGGCACGATCGAGCCGGACGAGGAGCTGCTCGGCGACGCCGCGGCCCTCGGCGGGGTCTCCCGGTATGTGGCTCGCGTGAAGTGCGCCATGCTGGCCTGGGTGGCGGCCGAGGACGCGCTCACGCGCCTCTGACCTCGTCCGCTCCTGTCTCGGACCGGGAATAGCATCGGGCGGCAGACGTTGGCCCGAGCATGACAACTCTCGGAATCATCGGAGCAGGCAACATCGGCAGCCAGGTCGCCCGAGTGGCGGTGGCCAACGGCTATGACGTCGTGATCGCGAACTCGCGAGGGCCGGAGACCTTGGCCGACCTCGTCGCAGAGCTCGGGCCGCACGCGAAGGCGGCGACGGCGGAGGAAGCGGCCGCCGCGGCGGACGTGGCCGTGGTGACGGTGCCGCTGCACGCGATCGATCAGCTTCCCGCCGCACAGCTCGCCGGGAAGATCGTGCTCGACACGAACAACTACTACTTCGAGCGCGACGGGCACATCGAGGCCCTCGACAAGGGCGAGACCACCACGTCCGAGCTCGTGCAGGCGCAGCTCCCGGAGTCGAGGATCGCCAAGGCGTTCAACCACATCTACGCCGCGGACATCACGACCGACGGGACTCCGGCCGGTACGCCGAACCGTCGGGCGCTGGCCACCGCGGGTGATGACGCCGAGGCTGTGGCCTTCGTGACCCGCTTCTACGACGAGGCCGGCTTCGACACGGTCAACGTCGGCCCGCTCAGCGAGTCGTGGCGGGTCGAGCGCGACCGTCCGGCGTACGTCGTCCGGCAGAACGCGGAAGAGCTGACCGCGAACGTCGCGCGGGCGAACCGTCTGCCCTGAGTCGGCTCGCGCCTCCGGTCTGGGATACCAAACTTGGCCAATCCCGGGCCGGGGTGCGAGAATGCCCGGATGGCGGGGGCTGTGGGGGTAGGCGGGGAACTCGAGTCGGTCAGGGTCACGAGGATCCTCCGAGACGACATCGTGCTCGGGCGACGCCCTCCGGGATCGCGTCTCGTGGAACGGGACATCGCCGCCGAGCTGCAGGTGTCGCGTCTCCCGGTGCGGGAGGCGATCAGGACCCTGGTCGCGGAGGGCGTGGTGGTCGCACGACCGCGGACCTGGGCGGTCGTGCGGGAGTTCACCCATGACGACATCCGCAACTTCGCCGAGGTGCGGGAGGCGATCGAGACCCTCATCTTCGTGTTCGCGGCCGAGCGGCATGACGCCGCCGGGCTCGCACGCCTGCGGGATGCCTATGAGCGCGAGGCTGCGGCGGCGCGGGCAGGAGACGCCGAGACCGCGCGCACAGCGGCGGCCGAGTTCCACGAGATCGCCGTCGATCTGGCGGGCAACGAGATGCTGGGCGAGCTCATCGCGGTGTTCCTGACCCGCCTGCGGTGGCTGTTCGGACAACACGACGATCTGGCGGCGATGGCGGACGAGCACCGCGTCATCCTCGAGGCCGTCGCCGCGCGGGACGTCGAGGCGGTGCGCCGGATGGTCCCCGCTCACCTGGCCAGCGGACATTCGGCAGCCGAACGACGGCTGGCGCAGACCGTGACCGGCTGAGCGCGTCCGTCTGCGATGACACCCCCACCGCGCGGAAGGCCGGTTGTATCCTTGTCCGGTCGGAGTCGGTCCGGTCTGTTCGCGCTGTCCTGGGGAGCGAGATGCGAAATCTTGCTGTCGTCGTCGGGGGAATCCTCCTGCTCGGCGGTGCTGCGCTCCTCGTCGTGGCCGACCAGGAGCGTGCCGCGGACGTCGCCGCTGTGAAGGCCGAGATCGCTCGGATCGAGGACGTGCTCGACGAGTCGCAGACGGAGAACCTCGCCCTCGCGGAGCGTCTCACCGAACTCCGGTCCCGTATCGCTGAGCAGGACGCCGATCTCTCGAACACGACGGGCTTCCTGCCGTGATGCGCCGGAAACTGGCGGTGACGGTGTCGGTGGCCGTGCTCCTCGCGGCGGCCGTCGTCGCCCGGGCCGACGCGCTGGACCACGAGCGGGCGGAGGCGTTGGCGCAGCTCTCCGTTCTGGCCGACCGATCGCACGACGCCGCGCAGCGCACAGACCACCTGTCCGGCGCCGTCGCGCAGGCCGAGCAGGACACCGCGGATCGGGCCGCCGTGCTGGCCGTGCGTCCCGCGTTCCTCGAGGAGCTCTCGACGCTCGCGGCCGTCCTCCGTGGTGCGGACGGCAAGGTCGACACCGCGGCGCATCTCGCGTCCGCCCGGTCGGCTCAGGAGACGGTGCGCGCCGAGCGCCACGATCCCGACACCGTGGTCGCGGCGACCGCGACGGTCGAGGCGCTCACGCAGAAGGTCGGCACCGAGGTCGCAGGGTGGCAGGCATCGCAGAGCGCCGGTCCCGGCGGGCCCGTGTGGACGTCGAGCGGGCCGGACGGCTATGCGCGGGTGCGCGCGGCCCTCGACCGGGTGGGCGGCGGGGGCGTCGGGCTGTACGAGTCGTCGTCGTGTGCGGGCGGCACAGCGCCGGCCTGCGCCAACAGCAACGGCTACATCAAGTACCGTGCCGACATCACAGGGTGGAGCGACGGACGCCTGAACTGGGCGATGGCGCACGAGCTCGCCCACATCCATCAGTTCCGGGTCTGGGGTGCCCTCACCTCGTCCGGCGCCTACGCGACGATGTTCGGCGGCGATCCGGAGTTCCTGGCCAACTGCATGGCCGTCGTCCGCGGCTTCCCGGGTTCGGTCGGGTGCTCCGGCGAGCAGCAGACCTGGGCCTCCGGTATCTGGGTCGGGGTCGTCCGCTAGCCCCGGCCCGACACGGGCTTCGATGTCGGAGGTGTGCGGCATGCTGATCCGGAGCCAATCCGGCCGAGACTGCGCGGCATCGGTACCGGTACGCTCGAGAGAAGGAGGTGCCGGTGGGACGGACTGCGGATGCCATCGCCGAAGGCGTCGCGATCGCGACGGCCGCTGCGCGCCTCGCCGTGAAGAATCACATCCTCATCGGCACCATCGCCGAGGACGGCGTCTTCGACCTCGACAAGTACGTCGAGGATGCGAGGGCTGCGCTCGGGGCGATGGCCGAGGAGTCCGAGGAGGCCGCGGCCACGGTCACGGCCTTGCGCAAGCGCGCCCGCGGTCGGCATTCCGATCCGGTCGGCACGCACGACTACCGCGACCGCGATGTGCGCAATCTCCGGAGGCGGGCGAAGCAGTCGCTCGGCGTCGCGCAGCGTCTGCGCGAGATGATGGATGACCGTGCCCAGCTGGAGAGCATCGTCGAGGAGGCGCGCGCGGCGGCCTGGGCCGACGTGCGGCACAACCTCGACCGTCGACTGCGCGTCGAGGGCATGCGACCCGATCAGGATCCCGACTACGCACGTATGCGTGAGGCGCGGATGCAGGCACTGCGGCTCGTCGACCTGCAGGCGCTCTCCTCGCAGCAGCGGGCCAGGGAGAAGCGGCGGAAGAAGCAGGAGAAGGTGGCCGCGAAGGGGGAGTGAGCCCTCGTTTCGCTTTCCGGTCTCGTCTGTTGTAGGCTGGTCGTCGGCCCGCTGAGCGGTAAAGCACCGCGGGTCCTGCGCCTCTAGCTCAATGGATAGAGCATCTGACTACGGATCAGAAGGTTGGGGGTTCGAGTCCCTCGAGGCGCACACTGTGTTGAGACAGTACGGAAACCCCCGTCGCGGAAGCGGCGGGGGTTTTCGCTGTCCGGGGGCAGGTGCCGCGGTCAGAGCAGGCTGGTGATAGCGGGATCGCGTTCCGCGAGGTCGGCCGCCGTCGCCATGATCGCCGACCGCATCGCGGCGACCGCGACGGCGGGCGTCACGTCGGAGCGGTGGGCGAGGCTGATCGTCCGGGACATCGCGGGGTGGGCGAGACGCGCGGATCGCAGTGCGGGGCGTTCGTACAGCACCATCGCCGGGACCACCGCGACGCCGACGCCGCGCTCGACGAAGCGCAGCACCGCATCCATCTCCGCGCCCTCCAGCGCGAGGGTCGGGGTGAGATCGGCGGCCCGGAAGACGGCGTCCATCGCGGCGCGCAGTTCGTAGCTCTCGTCGAACTGGATGAGCGGGAGCGTGGCGAGGTGCGCCAGGCTCACGGACGAGCCGTGGGTCACCGGAGGGGCCGCCGCCGACGAGATCACCACGAGCTCCTCGGCGAGCAGCGGGACGTGCGTGAGGCTGACCCCTGCCGGCACCGGACCCTCGGACTGGGTCACGAGGGCGATGTCGACCGCGCCGACCGCGAGCTGCTCGACGAGCAGGCGAGAGCCGCCCTCCGTGAGGTGCAGATCGATGCCGGGGTGGGTGGCATGGAACGAGCTGAGAGCTTCCGCCACGAGGCTGATGCACAGGGTGGGCGGGGCGCCGAGTCGCACCCGTCCACGGCGGAGCCCGGCGAGCTCGGCCACCTCGTCGCGGATGGCGTCGGCTTCGGCGAGCATGCGCTGCGCGCGAGGGAGGACCGTCTCCCCGGCCGCCGTCAGGGCGATGTGGCCGCGCGCGCGATGGAACAGCTCGGCGCCGAGCTCGCGTTCGAGGGTCGAGATCTGACGGCTCAGCGACGGCTGGGCGAGGTGGAGGTGCTCGGAGGCGCGGGTGAAGTGGCCGAGGCGGGCGACTTCGACGAACCCGCGGAGCTGCTCGAGGTTCATATCCATAGCGTACCCGCATGGTTTCCAGACGAACTATGCATTGGAGTTATTAGGATCGCCTAACTAGCGTCGAGAGCATGAATGCACCCGAACGTCAGATCTCCACCACGGTCCTCGTGATCGGCACCGGAGGCTCCGGGCTCCGCGCCGCGATCGAGGTCGCCGAGCACGGCGTCGACGTGCTCGCCGTCGGCAAACGCCCGCGGCAGGACGCCCACACGTCGCTCGCGGCCGGCGGCATCAACGCCGCTCTCGGCACGATGGACGCCGAAGACAGCTGGCAGCAGCACGCGGCGGACACGATCAAGGAAAGCTACCTCCTCGCCAACCCCCATACCGTCCAGATCGTCACCCAGGGCGCCGAGCGCGGCATCCGCGACCTCGAGCGCTGGGGCATGGACTTCGCCCGCGAGGGCGACGGCCGCATCTCGCAGCGCTTCTTCGGTGCGCACACCTACCGCCGCACCGCCTTCGCCGGCGATTACACCGGCCTCGAGATCCAGCGGACGCTGGTCGCCCGCGCCGAGCAGCTCGACGTCCCCATCCTCGACAACGTCTACATCACCCGTCTGCTCGTGCGCGACAACGTCATCTTCGGCGCGTACGGCTTCGATCAGGCGGACGGCACGCGCTACCTCATCCATGCGGACGCGGTGATCCTCGCCGCGGGCGGGCACAACCGCATCTGGCGCCGGACGTCGTCGAGGCGTGACGAGAACACCGGAGACTCCTTCCGGCTCGCGGTCGAGGCGGGGGCGCGACTCCGCGACCCCGAGCTGGTGCAGTTCCATCCGTCCGGCATCATCGAGCCCGAGAACGCCGCCGGCACCCTCATCTCCGAGGCCGCGCGCGGGGAGGGCGGCATCCTCCGCAATGCCCGGGGCGAGCGGTTCATGGAGAAGTACGACCCCGAGCGGATGGAGCTGTCGACGCGCGACCGTGTCGCGCTCGCCGCCTACACGGAGATCCAGGAGGGCCGCGGTACGGAGAACGGCGGCGTCTGGCTCGACGTGTCGCACCTGCCCCGCGAGACCATCATGACCCGGCTTCCGCGCGTCTATCAGACGATGATGGAGCTGCAGATGCTCGACATCACCGCGGACCCGATCGAGATCGCGCCGACCGCGCACTACTCGATGGGCGGCGTGTGGGTGCGGCCGGACGACCACCAGACCGACGTCGACGGGCTGTACGCGATCGGGGAGGCGTCGAGCGGACTCCACGGCGCGAACCGTCTCGGCGGGAACTCGCTCATCGAGTTGCTCGTCTACGGCCGGATCGTCGGTCAGGCCGCCATGGCCCACGCCGCGGGGCTCGACGCCCAGCGCCGGTCGGCCGATGCGGTCGCCGCCGCTCGTGCCGAGATCGACGACCTCCTCGCCGCGGAGGGGCGCGAGAACGTGCGGGCTCTGCAGCGCGCGATCCGCAACCTCATGACGGAGTACGCCGGCGTGGTGCGGTCGGAGGACGGGCTGAAGGCGGGCCTCGCCGACCTCGACATGATCGAGGGGCGCATGGAGGACATCGGCATCCACCCGGACATCGCCGGATTCCAGGACCTCGCGCACGCGTTCGACCTCAAGGCCTCCGCGCTCGCTGCCCGGGCCACGCTGGAGGCGGCGCGGGAGCGTCGGGAGACTCGCGGATGCCACAACCGCAGCGACTTCCCGGACACCGATCCCACGCTGCAGGTGAACCTCGTGTGGTCCCCGTCCGCCGGCGTGACCCGCGAGGAGATCCCCGCGATCCCCGAGGAGATCGCCGAGCTCGTGCGCGACGTCGACACGACCGGCAAGCTCGTCGAGTAGATCCCCGAGACCCCGCTCTCGCGTCGAGACCCCGCCCTGCAGACGTCTGCGGGGCGGGGTCTCGGCGGTAGTCCGGGGTTTCGGGGAGGGAGTCAGTCGACGCCGAGGCCGACGGCCTCGTGATCCGGTTCCGGGTCGTCGCGCTTCGGGGCCTTCGGCTCCTCGCCGGGGGACTTCTCGGTGCTGGGCTCCTCCAGCTCCTCGGTGCTCGGGACCTCGGCCGGGTCCGCGTCCTCCGGGGAGTCCGCCTGCTCCGGCGTCGTCGCCTCGCCCTCCGAGGTGTCGGACGCGGGGGTCGGCGTGGGGGTCTGCGCCTCGGGCGAGAGCTCGTCGTTCGCGGTCGGTTCGGGAGTGTTGTCGGTCATGATCGTCCCTTTCTGCGATGTCGTGCTCTCAGCCTGCCTCCGCCTCGACGCGAGATGAAGGGCCTTGACGCGGACCCGTCGGCGACGCGGTTAATCGCGGTGAACCGGATCCGCGAAGTCGGCGTAGCCTGGAGGGGTGACTGCGTACGTCTCGGCCTTCGACCTCTTCTCCATCGGCGTCGGCCCGTCCAGCTCGCACACCGTCGGACCGATGCGGGCGGCACTCGACTTCGCGCGCCGGCTCTCCGGCTCCGGCGAGCTCGACCGCATCGCCCGGGTCGAATGCACGCTGTACGGCTCGCTCGGCGCCACCGGCATCGGCCATGGCACCCCGGACGCGGTGGTCGCGGGGCTGCGCGGTCTCGCACCCGAGACCTGTGACCCGGCGGCGGTGCGCGCGGCCTGGTCCGCCTACCCCGAGGGGGAGCCGCTGCGGATCGACGGCGCCCACGCGGTGCCGTTCCGGAAGGACGACATCGTGTTCGCGCCGCGGACCCGCCTCCCCGGTCATCCGAACGCCATGACGCTCATCGCCCGTGACCGGGACGGAACCATCCTGTTCGAGCAGACGTACTACTCGATCGGCGGCGGGTTCATCCGGCGCGAGGGGGAGGAAGCGCAGCTCTCCACCGGCGCCTTCCCGCAGCCGTATGCCGATGCCGCCTCGCTGCTCGCCCTGTGCGACGAGCTCGGACTGTCCATCGCGGAGGTCGCCCGCCGCAACGAGACGGCGCTGCGGAGCGAGGAGGAGGTCGCCGCCGGCCTCGACGCGATCTGGGATGCGATGTCGGGCTGCGTGGACGCGGGGCTCCACGCCGACGGGGTGCTTCCGGGCATGCTGCAGGTGAAGCGCCGCGCCGGCACGATCCGCGCACAGCTCGAGGCGGTCGAAGCCGAGGGGCACCGAGAGCTGCCCGGCGAGTGGCTCGGCGCGTTCGCGCTGGCCGTGAACGAGGAGAACGCGGCGGGTGGGCGCGTCGTGACCGCTCCGACCAACGGCGCGGCGGGCATTCTCCCCGCGGTGGCGATGTACTGGTGGCGCTTCCTCGCCGACTCGGGGCTCGGCGCCGGGAACGCGGTGACGCCGTACGGGGAGCTCGTCGGCAGCGCGCTGCTCGGGTTCGACGGGGCCCCGCCGCCCGCTCCCGCACTCGACGGGGAGGACGCGGAGATCGCGGAGGCCAATCGCCGCCGGGGCATCCGCCGGTTCCTGCTGACGGCTACCGCCCTCGGGTCGCTGTTCAAGGCCAACGCCTCGATCTCCGGCGCCGAAGGCGGGTGTCAGGCCGAGGTCGGCTCCGCGTGCGCGATGGCCGCGGGTGGGCTCACCGCGGTGATGGGCGGCACGAACCGGCAGATCGAGAACGCCGCGGAGATCGCGATGGAGCATCACCTCGGCCTCACATGCGACCCGATCGGCGGACTCGTGCAGATCCCGTGCATCGAGCGCAACGCGATCGCCGCCTCCACCGCGGTCACCGCCGCACGTCTCGCGCTCCGCGGCGACGGGAGCCACTATGTCTCGCTGGATGCCGTCGTCGAGACGATGCGCCAGACCGGTCTCGACATGTCGACCAAGTACAAGGAGACCAGCGAGGGCGGTCTGGCGGTGAACGTCATCGAGTGCTGACCTCGCCGACCCACCCCCTCTCGTGCGTTCCGGCCCGTTGCGTGCGCATGAAGAGGGGTGGCAGGCACACAGAGGGGTGGGTCGACGGAGGAGGGAAGGGAGAGGCATATGCGGCAGCAGCCGGTCGTCGCGGTGCGGGCGAACGACGAGGCGCCGACCCCGGACGGGACGTGGCCGACGAACATCCCCGCGGTGGCACAGGTGCTGCGCGAGGGACTGGATCTGGGACCGGGAGTGACCTTCCTCGTCGGCGAGAACGGCAGCGGGAAGTCCACCCTCGTCGAGGGCATCGCGATCGCGTACGGTCTCTCCCCGGAAGGCGGATCCCGGCAGGCGCAGCACCGGACACGTCCGACCGAGTCGCCGCTGTCGGACTGGCTGCGCCTCCAACGGGGCGTCGGCGCGCACCGCTGGGGATTCTTCCTGCGGGCCGAGACGATGCACTCGTTCTACACGTACCTCGAGGAGAACCCCTCCCTGCGCGGCGACGTGCCCTTCCACGAGATGAGCCACGGGGAGTCGTTCCTCGCCCTGCTCGACAGCCGCTTCGATGATCCGGGGTTCTACTGCCTGGACGAGCCGGAGGCCGCCCTGTCGTTCCATTCGACTCTCACGCTGATCGCCGTGCTGCAGCGCATCGCCGACGAGGGCGGCCAGGTGCTGTGCGCCACGCACTCCCCGGTGCTCGCGGCGCTCCCGGGCGCCACCATCCTGGAGGTCGGGGAGTGGGGGCTCCGCCCTGCCGCCTGGGAGGACCTCGAGATCGTGAACCACTGGCGCTCGTTCCTCGGGCAGCCGCAGCGGTATCTCCGGCATCTGCTCGACGAGCGAGGCTCCGCGGAGCCGTAGGCTGACGGGCATGACCGAGCAGAGGGCGCCGAGACGACGCGGGCGCCCGCGCGGCGGCACCGACTCCCGCGAGCGCATCGTGTCCGCGGCCGTCGACGAGTTCGGCGCGCAGGGGTACGACGGCGCCACGGTGCGATCGATCGCCGCCCGCGCCGGGGTCGACTCCGCACTCGTCCACCACTACTTCGGCACCAAGGCCGACCTGTTCGCAGAGGCCGCCGGGATCCCGTTGCGCCCCGACCTCGACGTCCCGGAGATCCTCGCGGGGCCGAAGGACGAAGCGGGGGCCCGGCTCGTCCGCTACGTGCTCGACGCGTTCGAGAAGCCCGACGTGCGCCGCCGCGGGGTGCTGCTCCTGCGCACGGCGATCGGGAGCAGGCTGACGACCCCCCTGCTCGCCGGCTTCCTCTCCCGCGAACTGCTCTCCCGCGTGGCACGACGCCTCGACGTGGAGGACGCCGACCTCCGCGCCGCCCTCGTCGCCTCGCAGATCGCCGGCATGCTCATCGGTCGCTACGTGCTGCAGCTCCCCGCGCTCGCCGGAGCCTCCGTCGAGGAGCTCGTCCGCCGCGTCGGCCCCACCGTCCAGCGCTACCTCTTCGACTGACGCCCGCGTCCCCGGGCACGGCTGCGGAGATCTCGACCGCCGCGCCGGTCGGCACGGGCCGGCGACGGCGTGTCGATCCGGCGCTCCGCAGCTGTGCCCACGGAGCCGTTGACGCCCGACGAGGCGAGGCGCATAATTCATCGCATGATGAATAACGCGGCGGTCGAGATCACGCAGCTCCGCGTGCGGCGTGGGGCCGTATCCGTGTTCGACGGCATCGACCTCGCCGTCCCCCGCGGGCAGATCACGGGTCTCCTCGGCCCCTCGGGGTGCGGCAAGACCACGCTCATGCGGTCGATCGTCGGTGTGCAGCGGATCGCCTCCGGCGACGTGACCGTTCTGGGTGAGCCGGGCGGTTCGCGTCGGCTCCGGCACCGCGTGGCCTACGGTACGCAGGGCGCCTCGGTCTACGGCGACCTCAGCGTGCGGCAGAACCTCTCGTACTTCGCGTCGCTCCTGAAGGCGCCGAAGGGCGATGTCGACCGGGTCATCCAGGAGGTCGGCCTCGGCGCACAGGCCACGCAGCTCGTCGATGCGCTGAGCGGCGGCCAGGCGACGCGGGTGTCGCTCGCGGTGGCTCTGATCGGCTTGCCGGAACTGATCGTGCTGGACGAGCCGACCGTCGGACTCGACCCCGTGTTGCGGGCGGAGCTCTGGACCCTGTTCCGCCGGCTGGCCGACCGGGGCGTCACGCTCATCGTGTCCAGTCACGTGATGGACGAGGCGGTGCGCTGCGACCGGCTGCTGCTGATGCGGGAGGGGAGGATCATCGCCGACACCACGCCGTCGTCCCTGCTCACCGACACCGGCACGACCGACGCCGAGGCCGCGTTCCTGGCGCTGATCGAACGTGACAGGGCCGCCGGCGCCGCGACCACCCGGCGGGCGCGGCGAGAAGCGCACGAGCGCCAGGAGGAGGACGCGACATGAACGGCCGCCGGCTGTTCGCGACCGCCGGCCGTGTGCTCACGCAGCTCCGACACGACCCGCGGTCCATCGCCTTGATGCTCATCGCCCCGAGCCTGCTCGTCGGTCTCTTCGCCTGGCTGTTCAGCGAGCAGGACGGTGTGTTCGATCAGTTCGGGGGTGCCATCCTGGCGCTGTTCCCGTTCATCGTGATGTTCCTCATCACGTCGATCACCACCTTGCGCGAACGCCGTTCCGGCACGCTCGAACGGCTGATGACCACGCCGCTCGAGAAGGCCGACTTCATCCTCGGGTATGCGCTCGCGTTCGGGCTGATGGCCGTGCTGCAGGCGGTGATCACGGTGTCGTTCGCGGTCGGGGTGTGCGGGCTCGACGTCGACGGACCGCTGTGGCAGCTGGGCCTCGTCGCGGTGGTCGACGCACTGCTCGGCACAGCCCTCGGCCTGCTGGCGAGCGCGTTCGCCCAGACCGAGTTCCAGGCCGTGCAGTTCATGCCGTTGCTGGTGTTCCCGCAGATCATCCTCGGCGGGTTGTTCATGCCGCGCGACCAGATGCCCGACGTGCTGTACGCCATCTCCGACTGGCTGCCGCTCAGCTACGCGATCGATACGATCAACGCCGTCACGGCGGGGGACGAGGGGAGGGACGTGTTCGGTCCGCTGCTCATCGTCGTGGCCTTCGCCGTCGGCGCTCTGGTGCTCGCCGCCCTCACGCTGCGGCGGCGTACACGCTGAGCCGGAGTCCTGGCCTGGGTCAGCGCGCGGCGCGGTTCTTGGTGTGCTTCGTCGGCAGGGCGGCCCAGGGGTCCTCGGGCCAGGGGTGCCGGGGGTAGCGGCCGCGCATCTCGGCGCGCACCTGGGCATAGGGGCCGGACCAGAACGAGGCGAGGTCGTCCGTGACGGCGAGCGGCCGCCCCGCGGGGGACAGCAGGTGGAAGAGGACGGGAACGCGGCCGTCCACCAGCCGGGGAGTCTCCGCCCACCCGAAGCACTCCTGCAGCTTCACCGCGACGACGGGGCGTGCGGTCGGATCCCCGTCGGGTTCCGGGTAGGTGATGCGGACGCGGGAGCCGCTGGGGACCTCGAGCCGCTCCGGGACGAGGGCCTCGAGGTGCACGGCCTCGGGCCAGGGCAGCAGACGGCGCAGCGCCGAGGGCAGATCCAGCCGACTCGCGGGGGTGCCGGATGCGAGAGCCTCGAGCTCCGGTGCCATCCAGGCATCGAGGGCGTCGATCAACCCCGCGTCCGACACATCGGGCCATGGCTCACCGAGCTCACGTCGGAGCAGCGCGAGTCTGCGGCGGAGGGCCTCCGCCCCGTCGGACCAGGTGAACATGCCGAGGCCATCGCGTCGGACCGCCCGGGCCACGGCATCCCGCCCTGTCGATGCCGCCGCTCGCACCGGCACCGAGGAACGCAGGATCGCACCGATCCGGCGCTCGCGGCGGGCCTGCACACGACCTCCGACGAACTCGGCTTCCACGCGGTCGCTCATCAGGGGGCCCGCCGCGCGCTCCGCCTGCTCCTCGGTGAGGGTCGCCGCCGTGCGGATGACCGCACCGGAACCGGCGGCCGCCCGGGACGAGGCGCGGGCGACATCGGCCACGGCGAGCCATTCCGAGGACGCGAGGGAACCGCTCACTCCGGCCCGCGTGCCGGAGGCCAGCAGGAACGTGGCTCCCGATCCCGTGTGCTCGACGCGGTGGGCGACACGTTCGGGGAAGGCCAGCGCGATCATGAGACCGACGCCGTCGAGACCCGCGCGGGTGTCCGGTGTCGGATCGGCGAGGCGTTCCAGACGACGCGCGTCCTCGCGCCAGCGACGGGCCTCCGCAGTCCCGCCGCCCCGCAACGCGACAAGAGCGTGGGCGACGTCGGCATCCGGGACGCGCTGATCACCGCCCAGAAGCGCGACGACCTCGGCGGCGAGCCGGCTCCCCACCACGGGGCTGCCGTCCCGCAGCGCCCTGGCCAGCCGGGGATCGGTCGGGATGCGGGCCAGCACGCGGCCCTCGGCCGTGGCGCGCCCGTCGTCGTCGATCGCTCCGAGACCGCGAAGCACCGCGACGGCGTCGGCGAGACTGTCGGCTCGCAGCGGTTCGATCAACCGCAGGCCTGCTCCGCCCGGGGCACCCCAGCACGCCAGGAGGAGGGCGGCGCCGGTGAGGTCGGCCGTCGCGATCTCCGGGGACGGACGCGCGGGAGCCGCCGCGTAGGCGCGCTCGTCCACACACCGGACGACGATGCCGGGGCCCTGACGCGTCGCGCGTCCGGCACGCTGCACGCACGAGGAACGGGAGGCGGCGGTGGTGACCAGACCCGTCATGCCGCGGGCGGCGTCGCGCTGCGGCTGCCGGGACAGACAGCTGTCCACGACCATCCGCACACCCGGCACCGTGATCGACGACTCGGCGAGCGAGGTGGCGACGATGATGCGGGGCACGCCCCCCGGTGCACGACCGCGGATCACGGCATCCTGTTCCGCCGGCGGGATCTGGCCGTGCAGCTCCCGCACGTCGAAGGCGCCGTTCCGAGTGCGGACGCGTCGGGCGATCTCCGACACCTCGCGAGCGCCCGGGGCGAACACGAGCACGTCGGCTTCGGGGTCTTCGCGGACCAGCTCGGTGGCGGCGGAGGCGGAGACACTCGCGATGTGGTCGAGGAAGCCGCGGGTGACTCCCCGTTCGTCGAGGCGGGGCGTGGGACTCGGAGCCCAGCGCTCGGTGAGGGGGAAGGCCGGGACGTCATGGTCGACGATCGGCGCGGGGGACTCGGCGGTGCCGATGACGGCGGCGAGCCGGGCAGCGTCGAGGGTGGCGGACATCGCGACGACGACGAGGTCATCCCGCAGCTCCCGCACCTCCGAGAGCAGGCCGACGAGGAGGTCGGTCTCGAGGGCACGCTCGTGCACCTCATCGATGATGACCGCACTCACGCCGTCGAGTCCCGGGTCGTCCAGCAACCGTCGCAGGAGCACGCCGGCGGTGACGAACTCGACCCTCGTATCCGGCCCGGCTGTGCGCTCGCCGCGGACGGTGAAGCCCACCCGGGATCCGAGCGGGGAGCCATCGAGGTGTGCGAGTCGGCGGGCGGCGGCACGCGCGGCGACCCGGCGGGGTTGGGTGACGATCACGCGGTCGGTGGTTCGTGAGGCGACGAGCGGCGGTACGAGGGTGGTCTTGCCCGTGCCCGGCGGCGCGGTCACCACCACGGAGCCGCTCGTGTCGAGGGCAGCGGAGAGCTCCTCGAGGGCGCCCGCGAACGACAGGCCGGCACCGATGGCGGCGAGGTCGAAGGCAGCGCGGGTCACCCGTCCAGTCTGCCCGGTCGATCGGCGCCCGGAGCCGTTCACAACTCAGGAGATCCGGGGGGATTCGGCGCAGCGGGACGGATCGCCGCGTCCGTGCTTGCCGATCTCCTGAGTTGTGAACCGGCAGAGGCGGTGCCCGACGACAGACAGCGGGTGGGGGGCGCCGCGCCGGCGGGGGCGGCGGCGGGGGGGGGGGGGGGG